>CAZQMY010000001.1:0-63800 GCA_964594405.1 uncultured Spirochaetaceae bacterium
GCCAGCGCGAGCGCCTCGAGCGGCTCGATTCATCGCTCTATCTCGACTACACGCTCGAGTCCCTGGACGCGCTCGGCGAGGAGGTGCACGGGCTCGCGGAGGACTGGTACTGCGGTCGGGAGGAGGCGCTCGCGGCACGGCTGCTCGAGAGCGAGGACGAGGCGATGCTGCCGCTGCTCGAGCTGATCTTCCACGAGCGCAACCTGGCGATGGCGGCGCGCATCCATGCGCTCCTCGAGGCGCGGGGGCGATCCTTCGTGGTCGTGGGCGCGGGGCACCTGGTGGGCGAGCGCGGGATCCCGGCTCTCCTTGCCGAGCGGGGCCTCTCGGTGGAGCGCCTGGAGTGACGAGCGAGTCGCATGCGCGGATCCGGCTCGACCCGGGCGCCGCGCGAGCCTCCCAGACGTGCGTGGCCTGCGACGGCGAGCGGATCACTGGGCTGCACTACCATCGGTGGCGACAGATCCAGCCCTCCTCCGCGTCCTCGGGTACGCGGTCTCCCAGCCCACAGGAATCATCATGAGTACCCCCTCCGCCCCCGCCGATCGCCATCTCGACCGGGCCTCCATTCTGCAGCGGGGGCTCGAGACGCCGATCGAGGCGCTGGACGTGAGTCATTGGGACATCTTCCAGGCCGACGCCGCGCCCGCCCTGCTGGCCCGGCTGCGCCACGAAGCGCCGGTGCACTTCTGCCCCCGAAGCGTCCATGGCCCCTTCTGGTCGATCACGCGATTCGAGGACATCCGCAGCATCGAGCTCGACGTGACGCGCTTCTCGTCGGAGGTCAACGTCACCATCGCCGACCAGCCCGAGGACTTCGTCGCGCCGATGTTCATCGCCATGGATCCGCCACGTCATGACGAGCAGCGGCGCGCTGTCTTTCCCGTCCTCGCTCCGAAGAACGTCCGGCGGATGGAGGGAACGATCAGGGAACGGGCCGCGGCGATCCTCGACGGGCTGCCTGTAGGGGAGGCCTTCGACTGGGTCGATCGTGTCTCCATCGAGCTCACCACGCAGATGCTCGCCACGCTCTTCGACTTCCCCTTCGAAGAGCGCCGCAAGCTGACGCGCTGGTCGGACGTGGCCTCGGGAGGGCCGGGGACCGGCGTCGTGGAGACCAAGGCGCAGCGCCAGCAGGAGCTCCGGGAGTGCCTGGACGTCTTCCAGCAGCTCTGGGAGGAGCGGGCTCGACGCGAGCCGGGGCACGATCTGATCTCGATGCTCGCCCACCATCCGGCCACCCAGGACATGAACACCCGGCCCATGGAGCTCCTCGGCAACGTCGCGCTGCTCATCGTGGGGGGCAACGACACCACGAGGAACTCCATCAGCGGCGGCGTGTACGCGCTGAACCGATTTCCCGAGCAGTACGAGAAGCTGCGCGCGGATCACGGGCTGATCGAGAACATGGTCTCCGAGATCATCCGCTGGCAGACCCCGCTGGCCCATATGCGGCGGACCGCGACCGAGGACGTCGAGCTGCACGGCCAGAGGATCCGCGCCGGCGACAAGGTGGTGCTCTGGTATCTCTCCGCGAATCGTGACGAGGCGATCTTCGATCGGGGCGACGACTTCGAGATCGAGCGGCGCAACGCCAGCCATCACATCGCCTTCGGATTCGGCATCCACCGCTGCGTGGGGGCGCACCTGGCCGAGATGCAGCTCCGCGTGCTCTGGGAGGAGATCATGGAGCGCTTCGAACGCGTCGAGGTGCTCGAGGAGCCCCGTCGCACGCGCTCCAACTTCGTGCGCGGCTACACGTCCATGCCCGTCCGCCTCCATGTCCGCTGAAGGAGGACGTCCCGGGCACGGCGGGGCGGAGCGCCGGGGGGCGATGCTCCGCTCTTGATCCCTGATCATGACCGGTGATTCGCGGTCGCGCTCGACGCGCCCGAGCGGGAGGCATCCACCACGCAATCGATTGTGTGAATGGGTGACGATCGATTCCGACTCTTAATCATCTCTACCGTCTGGGATTGATGGTGGGTGAGCGCCTTGCCACGAGCTCCGGTTTGCGGGAACGTCCGGCCGCGTGTTCAAGCGCCTCGTCGGTGCATCCGACCGGAACGATTCGAAAGGGGGGTTCGATCGTCATGGCGATCTCTTCTCGACCACACGGCAGCGTCATCGGCTCCGCCTCGAGAGCCGGGCTCAGGCGCCCCTGGGACCGCGGCGCGGTCCTCGCGATCTGCCTCCTGCTGCTCTCGACTGCTTCCGGCGTGGCCGTGGCGCAGGGGGAGGGGCGCGGTGATGCCGAGCTGGCAACGGACGTCTGGGACGCCCTCACCAATGGCAAGCCGGTCCTCAACGTGCGTGGCCGCCTCGAGATCGGCGACCAGGACGGCAAGCAGGATTCGCAGGCCTACACGGTGCGAACCCGCCTCGGCTACGGGACCCGGCCCTGGCACGGCGGCAGCGTCTACGCGGACTTCGAGAACGTGGCCTCCGCCACCCTCGGCAGCTACCGCCAGCCTGGCGGGCCGGACAACGGCAGGACGATCATCGCCGACAATCCGATCACACAGGTCAACCAGGGGTTCCTCAAGATCCACCGCGAGGAGCTGCTGGACAGCGCGCTGGTCGGCGGCAGGCAGCGGATCGTCCTGGACGACGCCCGCTTCATCGGCAACGTGGTCTGGCGCCAGAACGAGCAGACCTATGACGCGCTCCTGCTGGATTCGGGCCTGGGCGTAGATGGTCTGACCTTCAAGTACGCGTATCTCGGCAGCGTCAAGAGGATCTTCGGCAACGGGTCCACCAATCCCGCCTTCAAGGACTTCGATTCCGACTCGCACATCCTGAACGCGAGATATGTGGCGGGCGACTTCGTGGAGGCCGCGGCCTTCGTATACCTGCTCGACCTCCGTCCCGAGGACAGGGGTACGCCGGACGGCTCGAGCAGCATGACCTTCGGCTTCCGACTCGTCGGCGACATCGGGCTGAGCGAGTCGATGAATCTCTCCTACCAGGCGAGCTACGCCTATCAGCGCGACTACGGAGGGAACCCGATCGCCTACGAGGCGCACTACTTCCTGGCCGACCTCGGCTTGGTGTTCGCGACGCTGGGCAAAGTCGGCGTCGGCTACGAGCTGCTGGGCAGCGACGACGGCAGCAAGCAGTTCCAGACACCGCTCTCGACCGCGCACAAGTTCAACGGCTGGGCGGACGTATTCCTCGACAACGGCGGTCCGGGGGGACTCCGGGATCTCCACATCTACGTCGCGCCCCGGCTCCCATGGAAGCTGAAGATGAGGATCGTCTATCACCGCTTCTGGGACGACGTCGCGGGCAGGGCCTTCGGGAACGAGATCGACGGCGTGCTCAACCGCGCGATCAACCCATATCTGGCGCTCGGGAAGAAGGCGGGCTACTTCGTGGCCGACGATGGCGGAACGCGGCCCAGCATCTACCGCGTGATCTGGGACCTGACCATCAACTTCTGAGCGCGCGGCGGCGAGGGGGGCCCGATTGGTCCGTGGATCCGAGGAGGGGCGGCGCGTCCTGGTCACCGGGGCGAATCGGGGGCTGGGGCTCGAGTTCGTCCGGCAGTACGCCGCCGCGGGCTGGGAGGTGATCGCCACCTGCCGGGACGTGGATGCGGCCTCGGAGCTCGCCCTGGCCGCCGCGCCTCCCGCGGCGATCCGCGTGCATGCCCTCGACGTCCGCGACGCATCGATGGTGGACGCCCTGGCGGGGTCCATCGGCGATGCGCCGCTCGATCTCCTGGTCAACAATGCGGGCGTCTACGGCCGCAAGCGGCTCCCGCTCGAGGCCGTGGAGGTCGAGGAGTGGATCGACGTCCTGCACACCAACACCATCGCGCCGCTGCTGGTCACGCGAGCCCTCTTGCGCAACCTCGAGGCCGCTCGCGGCGCCGTCGTCGCCATGCTGAGCAGCAAGGTGGGCAGCATCGCCGACAACACCAGCGGCGGGAACTACGCCTATCGCACCTCCAAGGCCGCGCTCAATCAGGTGGTCAAGAACCTCGCCCTCGAGCTCGCGCCCTCGGGCATCCGTGTCGTCGCTCTGCATCCGGGCTGGGTGATGACGGATATGGGCGGACCGGGTGCACTGATCGACGTCGGCGAGAGCGTGGCGGGCATGCGCGCGGTGATCGACGGGGTCGAGGCCGAGGACTCCGGCCGCTTCCTGGGATATCGAGGGGAGTCGATTCCCTGGTAGACGCCGCCCGCCGTCCGCCATCACATCGAAGGATCAGCCGGGTGGCCCACCACGCTGCGGGGCGCCGGGCTCAGATCCCTCCGCCATCGCTGTAGGCGTGCTCGGCCACCCTCTCGCTGGCCCGGGCGGACGCGCGGCCCGCTCCCAGGCCGATGGCCAGCATGATGAGCGCGAAGACCAGCTGCGGGGCGCTGTCCGGGATGGCCTCCCGGGCCAGCTCGATCCACGCCTCGGACTCGCGCACCATGATCATCGTCGCCATCACGGCGATGAAGCCCGCGAAGCCGCGGCGCAGCTTCTCGGGCGAGGTGCGCAGCGCGATCCGCGCACCCAGCCAGGAGCCCGCCACCGCCGCCACCGCGATGGCGGCGACGAGCTCGGGCTGGACGCGCACGTGGCTCGCATAGCCCGCGAAGCCCGCCCCGGTGTTGAGCACGATGATGGCGAGCGAGCTGCCCACGGCGCTCGTCATGGGCAGCCCCGCCCAGAGCACCAGCGCCGGGACGATCAGGAAACCGCCGCCCGCACCGACCAGGACGGAGAAGCTGCCCACGGCGAAGCCCTGGGCGAGCAGCCGCGCGGGCGCGGGCTCGTGCGGCGCTTCTCGCTGCTGCGCCGCTCTGCGGCCGCGCCACATCGCCGTGGCGGTGAGCAGCATCATGCTCGCGAAGAGCAGCAGTAGGAGCGTGCCATGCACGTACGCGCTTGCGCGGCCCCCCGCGTACGCCCCCGCCATGCCCGCCCCGCCGAAGATGATCACGGTGCGCAGATCCACCCGCCCGGCGCGCGCGTGGGTGAGCACGCCGCCGGTGCTCGCGATCCCGACGATCAGCAGCGAGCTGGCGATGGCCTCCTTGGGCTCGAGGCCGAAGACGTAGACGAGCAGCGGAACGGTGAGGATCGATCCCCCGCCCCCGAAGAAGCCGAGCGACAGGCCGACGAGCAGGCTCAGCGCAAGTCCGAGGGAGGGCATCGATCAGCGGTCCGGCGCACGGCTCACGGGCAGCCCGGCCTCGTTCCAGGCGAGCATTCCGCCCACGAGGTTGGTGACGTCCGCAAAGCCGAGCTTCGCCAGCTGATCGCAGGCCTGTCCCGAGCGATTGCCCGAGCGGCAGACGAGCAGGAGCCGGGACCTGGCGTCGAGCTCGTGGGTACGTTCGACGAGCTCGGGGAGCGGGATCAGCCGCGAGCCCTCGACGTGGCCCAGGTCGCCATCGAACTCCTCTTCGGAGCGCACGTCGATGATGTCGTACTCGGCGAGCCGCTCCGATGCCGCGCTGGCCGTGATCTCGTGCATCGCCATCGTCACGCTCCTCCGCCCAGGAAGTCGAGCGGGATCTTGAGGTAACGGCGTCCGTCGCTCTCCGGCTCCGGCAGGTTACCCGCGCGAATGTTGACCTGCACGGAGGGCAGGATCAGCTCGGGCGCAGCCAGCTCGCCGTCGCGCTTCTCGCGGAACGCGATGAACTCCTCGCGGCTCGTCTCTGCGTTGATCTGGACGTTGGACCGCTTCTGCTCGGCCACCGTCGTCTCCACCATGAGGGGACGGTCGCCGGGCCGGTAGTCATGGCCGAGGAAGAGCCTCGTCTGGTCGGGCATCTCATAGATGCGCTGGATCGAGTCGTAGAGGACGGCCGCCGATCCGCCCGGAAAGTCGCATCGCGCCGCGCCGTAGTCGGGCGAGAAGAGCGTGTCGCCCAGGAAGAGGGCGTCCTCGACAGCGAGCGAGATGTGGGCGGGGGTATGGCCGGGTGTATGCACGGCTCGGATTTCGAGACCGCCGCAGGCGAGCGTCTCGCCGTCGGCGACGAGACGGTCGAACTGCCGGCCGTCGGTGGGGAAATCGGGATCCATGTGATAGATGCGCTTGAACGCCTCCTGGATCTCGCCGATGCCCGCGCCGGTGACCGTCGTCGCTCCATAGCGCTCTCGGAAGAAGGGCGTTCCGGTCATGTGATCCGCGTGTGCATGGGTGTCGATCACATAGGGAATGCGGAGGCCGAGCTCGTCGATGCAGCGGGCCATCGCCTCCGCCGAGCGCCAGGATGTCCGACCGGCGCGAGGGTCGTAGTCGCGGATGGGATCGAGCACGACCCCGTCCCTCCCGTCGTGGATCACGTACGAGAGCGTCGAGGTGGCCTCGTCGAAGAAGTACTTGATTTCCATGATGTCGCTCCTTCCTTCGAGCCGCGTGCGACGGCTCGTCCGCACGGTCCGCCGAGCCCTTGCCCGCACGGTCCACCGAACGTATGCATCGATTGTGCCGAAGCGCTCGGATCCGAGTTTTCCTTTTCCAATCAGTATCCTACCGCCAGAGCCGCGGGCTCTGGATGTTTCACCTGAACGACCGTTGTGTTTCACGAGCGAATCAGTGAAACTGAGCGAAACGAGTGGGATGCTCTGTGCCCCACTCCCGCTGGGCACGGCCGCCCGGCGCTCCAGCAGGAAGCATGTCGTATGGATCGCGAGACCGGACTCGAGGCGCTGCTGGCGACCTTCGGTCCGACGCGCGCGTTCGAGGTGCTCGCCGATCTCCTCCCGAACGCTGCGGTCTTCGTGGTCGATGGCGATCGGAACATCGCGCACTGGAGCCGGGGCGCCGAGGCGGTGCTGGGCTTCCAGGAAGCAGAGCTGCTGGGCCGCGCGTGTCTGGTCGCCAACCGCTGCCGAAACTGCATGGTGGGCTGCGGGCTCGAGGACATCGGCACCATCGCCGATCATCCGCTCGAGCTCTTCCGCGCGGACGGTCAGGTGGTCGCCGCCCGCAAGTTCGCCCGCGCATTTCGCGACGCGGAGGGTCGCTTCCTGGGAGGCATCGAGGTGCTGCTGCCATCGGGGCCGGCCTTCGCGCCCGACGTCGGGGAGGTCGGGCTGCCCGACGATGCCGAGATCTTCCGCGGCCTGATCAGTCGTGATCCCGCCATGAAGCGCGCCTTCGAGACGGTGCGCTACGTGGCCGAGACCGACGCAACGGTGCTGGTCCGGGGGGAGAGCGGCACTGGCAAGGAGCTCGTCGCCCGCGCGCTCCACGAGGAGGGGCCGCGCCGAGGTGGGCCCTTCGTCGCCGTCAACTGCGCGGCGCTCACACCGACGCTGATCGAGAGTGAGCTCTTCGGGCACAAGCGCGGCGCCTTCACCGGCGCGGTGAGTGATCGTGAGGGGCTCTTCGTGAATGCCGACCTCGGAACGCTCTTCCTGGACGAGGTCGCCGAGCTGCCGCTGCACGTACAGGCCAAGCTGCTGCGCGTCCTGCAGGAGCAGGTCGTGACGAAAGTGGGCGACGAGCGCGAGCGCAGGGTCGACGTGCGCGTCATCGCCGCGACGCACCGATCGCTCCGCGAGGAGGTCGCTCGGGGCCGGTTCCGCGAGGATCTGATGTATCGCCTCCGCGTGGTGCCCGTCTTCCTCCCACCGCTGCGCGAGCGGCGGGGCGACGTCGAGCTGCTCTTGCGCCGCTTCTTCGACGAGTTCAACCTGCGCGGTCCACGCCACGTGGTCCGGGTGGCGCCCGACGCCATGCGCGCGCTCCTCGACCACGACTGGCCCGGGAACGTCCGTGAGCTGCGCAACGTCGTCGAGTATGCCTTTGCGGTGGGCCGGGGTGCCGAGCTCCTGCCCGACGAGCTGCCCCCCGAGTTCAGGCGGCCGGCCCCGCCCCTTGCGGACGAGCGCCCGGGCCCGCCGCCCAGCGAGGCCGAGAGCGAGGCGGATCGGATCCGTTGGGCACTCGAGCGGAGCCGGGGAAGGGTGGGCGAAGCGGCGACCCTGCTCGGCATGAGCCGCCCGACCTTCTGGCGCAGACGCAAGAAGTACGGCCTCTGAACGGCTGCCCGCCTAGGCGCTCCAGCGCTCCTCGAGGAAGGTCTGGAGGGCTTCGGGCATGTCGGGCTTCACCACGTACGAGCGGATCATGGGATGACGGCTCGCCTCCTCCCGATCGCGGGGCGCGTCCGAACAAGTGAAGATCGTGATGTCGAAGACCTCCGGATCGATGGATCCGGAGGCGGCCAGGGCCTCCAGCGCGTACACGGCTTCGAAGCCCGTCATTCCCGGCATGTTGACGTCGAGGAGAACCAGGATCGGCGCTGACCAGCTTCCGCACTCCGTTCGCAGCCGATCGGAGTCGCTGGCGAGCTCGATCAGCTCGCTCCCCCCCCCTCAGCTCGACGATGTTCTCGTTCACGCCGATCTCCTCGAGCATCCGCCGTACCAGGTAGCGGTCGGGCTTGGAGTCGTCGACGATGATCACGGCGCGCATCCGATCAGGTCTCCGGCCGGACGGGCGCCTCGATGGGGAGATCGACGGCGAAGCAGGTTCCCTTGGAGTTGCTCTCGAAGGAGATCGATCCGCCGAGGCGCGAGACCGCGCGACGGATCAGCGCGAGGCCCAGCCCCGTGCCTTTCACCGAGCCCTCGTGGAATCGCTTGAACATCTGGAAGACCTCGCGGTGGTGCGCCTCCGGGATGCCCAGGCCGTTGTCGCTGACCCGGATGCGCAGACGTTCGTCGTCGCCATCGACCTCCACCGCGACCCATCGTGCGTCTTCCGCGGGGTCGGAGTACTTGATGCCGTTGGCGATCAGGTTCTCGATGATCTGCTCGAGTCGCGTCTCGTCGCCGGGAATGTGATTCGTCGGGAGGCTCCGGATCTCGAGCAGGACGTCGTTCTCTGCCAGGGCCTCGCCGTGTCGCGCGCGGATGCGCTCGATCATCGCGCAGAGATCGACGGGGCCCCAGATGGCCTCTTCCATGTCTGCGCGGGCGAGGCGGAGGATGTCTCCGACCTTCGCGCCGAGCTCGTCGGTCATCACGCGTACGCGCTCGATGACCTCGATGGCCTTCTCGCTCTCGCCCGCCAGGATGTCCCTCACCGCGTAGCGGAGCAGGCCATTCATGGTGGCGAGCGGCGACTTCAGATCGTGGGAGGCGCTGTAGGCGAACTGCGAGAGGTCTTCGTTGAGCTGCGCGAGCTGCGCGTTGTTGCGTGAGAGGAGCGCCTCGTGGTGCTTGCGCTCGCTGATGTCGACGACCGCACACATCACCACGAGCCCCTCCGGAAGCTCGATGGGATTGAGCGCGATCTCGAGCGGGACCGAGCGCCCGTCCTTGCAGATCCCGCGCAGCTCGCGGCCCATCGCCATCTCGCGGGCCTCCGGTGCCCTGAAGTAGCCCTCCATCAGCGTGGGATGGCGAGCGCGGGCTTCATCCGGAATGAGCACATCCAGGGGCGAGCCTTCCAGCTCGCCGTCGGCGTAGCCGAGCAGGCGGGCCAGTCGTTGATTCGCCGCACGGATGGTGCCCACGCGATCGACTACGAGTACGGGAATCGGGAGCGCACCCAGTAGACGGCGCAGGGATATCAGGAGAGGCTCTTCCATGGGCGTCTTCTTCCGGGTGGGCGGGGAAGTGCAGATCGAGCTTAGGGATGCACCGCGGTCGCGAAAATCGATTGGAAGGCGGATCGGTACTGAGGGTGGCGCGGCGCATCGTCTCGGGAGAAACGCCGAGGTTCCGATCCCCGCCCGGTCGCGCGGGCGCAGCTCGGTCGCTCGTGCGGGGCAACCGACCGTCACGGCCCGGCGACCGCCCGCATCACGAAGCGCCCGTGCTCGCGGACGCCATCCCGGGCCTCTGCGAACTCTGCGTCGTCGACGTCCGTGTCGCGGGCAGGCCGTCGACGAGGGCGCCGATGCCCATCCCATCCGCCTCGAAGATCAGGCTCCGTAGGTGTCGTGGAGGTAGACGACGATGTCCGCCGACTCGAAGAGCTCGGTCTGCGTGTTGGGGTCGGCGAGGTAGGGCACCATCATCTTGCCGCTGCGCTCCTCGAAGGCCGGCCGCTTCGGGCTGCCCTTCGCCACGGAGTGGTGCACGTAGGGGAGCTCGAGCTCGCAGAGTGCCTCGCGCGCCAGGCGGCAGAAGGGCGACGGCTCGAAGGCCCAGAGCTCCAGCGGCAGCTCGGGGGCCTTCGATGGGCGCGCGCGCGAGCCGGCGGTGGGCCGCGGATGGGCTGCGATGGCCGAGCTGAGCGTGGCCAGCGGCGGTGTCAGCAGCGCGGGCACGCGGCCGGCGCCGTAGCGCTCGAAGAGGTAGCGGACGATGTCGTCCGACTCGTAGAAGGCCTCGCCCGTGTTCGGATCGACCATGTAGGGGAACTGCAGCTTGCCACCGCGCTCCAGCAGCTCGTCCCGAAAGCGGTGGCCGCCCTTGGGACAGGGCTTGATGAAGGCGTCGAGGTCGAGGATGCAGATCGCTTCGCGCACCTTGCGGCAGAATGGGCAGGCCTCGAACTCGTAGAGCTCGATCGGTTGCTCGGCGCGCTCGCCGAGGTGGCCGATTCGGATGCCGTTGGCCCCGCGAAGCAGGCTCACGCCGGTGCTGCTCATCAGGTCGAGCGTGCGATTCATCGTTCGATCCTCCAGGCGTGTCGCTGGGGAGAGTCCCGATGCGGGCCTGTGCTGTCAATTGGCTGGGCGCTCTCCGGCTCAGACGATGAGGACTTCCTTGGCGGGCGGGCGCTCGCGGTAGGCAGCCTGCCATCGTTCGAGCCCGGGGTAGGGCCCGAGGTCGACCTCGGGAAGCTCCCGGAAGCGGCCGAACTGCATGGCCGCCGCCATCGTGCAGTCGGCGACGCCGGGCGTGTCGCCCGCCAGGAAGGGCCTGCCGTCCGAAACGAGATCCTCCAGCCAGCGCAGCCCGAGCGGCAGGAGCTGGCGATTGCGTTCTGCAGTCACCTCGCACGGGGGGCGGCCCGTCGGAGACGCTGTGGCGTGGACCAGCCCCGCGACGGGACCGAGGACGCGCTGCTCGGCGATCCGCTCGATCTGGCGCCTGAAGGCCCGCTCCTCGGGTGACTGGCCGATCATCGGGGGATCGGGGAAGCGCTCCTCCAGGTACTCGATGATCACGAGTGACTCGATCAGGTGGCGGCCGTCATCGAGCTCGAGCACGGGCAGGGCGCCGAAGGGGTTTCGCGCAAGGTGCTCGGGCGAGTTCTGCTCGCCCTCCGGAATGCTCACGGCCTGCAGATCGAGCGGGATCTCCGCGCCCCCCAGCATCTTCTCCGCGAGGTAGAGCCGGACCTTGGTGGGATTGGGGGCGACGGGGAAGAAGTAGAGTCTCATGGCTGCTCCCTGGCGACGACGCGGGGTGTCGTGGGCGTGGCCGCCGGGGCGTGCGACCCCGACGTCCTCCGGAACGTAGGACTCGACATGCATTGCTCCAAGCCGAAGCCGCGGGCGCTCCTCCAGCCCTTCCATCCCCTTCTCCTGCTCGGCCTCGCGCTGGTCGTCGCTGCGTGCAGCACGGTTCCGATTCCCGCGCCTCCGCCCGTCGGCGAGGGCCTGCCCGATCACACGGACCTCGATGCGTTCCTGGCCAGGCACGTCGACGAAGCGGGCCGCGTCGACTACGCGGCCGCGGTGGGCGATCGTGCGGATCTCGACCGATACGTGGCTGCGCTCGCTCGGCACAGTCCCGACGCCACCCCGAGTGCCTATCCCGAGGAAGCTGATCGGCTCGCCTACTGGATCAACGCCTACAACGCCTGGGTGATCGTGATGGTGCTCGACGCCTATCCGATCGCGAGCGTGCGCGACGTCTCGAACCCCCTGCGGCTGCTGCATCCGCTCGCGGGCTTCTTCCTGCTGCGCAAGGTCACCCTGGGCGGAGAGCGGATCTCGCTCTACAGCCTCGAGAACAGGGTCGTGCGCCGGCGCTTCAGTGATCCACGCATCCACTTCGCCCTGAACTGCGCATCCATCAGCTGCCCGCGACTTCCCGCCGAGGCCTTCGCCCCGGAGCGCCTGGAGGCGCAGCTCAGCCGCGAGGCGGATCGCTTCCTCTCCGAGCCGCGGAACGTCCGGGTCGACGCGGAAGCGGGGGAGATCCACCTCTCCAGCATCTTCGACTGGTACGCGAGCGACTTCACCGACCAGGTGGAGCGCGTGGCGCCAGGACGCTCGGCCACGCTCTCCGCCTATCTGATCTCCAACGCACCGAAGGAGGTTGCGGAGCAGGTCGCACGCTGCGAGGGCTGCAGGGAGGTCTTCGTCCCCTACGATTGGGGCCTGAACGACCGACCGCGGCAGGCCGACCTCAGCCGGGACCGGTGCCCCGCGCACGGCAGGCCATCCGCGTCGAGCGAGGGCTCGGGATGCACGGCTGAGCCGCCCGGGCTTCATCGGCACTCGATCGCCGGCCAAGGCGTACGCTCCTCATGAGCGCCCTCGTCCTCGGCGACATCCTCACGGACAACCGCAAGACGCTGCCGTGAAGACCGCCCATCACCGCGTCTCTATGGACGCCTCGGAGAGCCGCCGATCCACCTCGCTGCGCAGGGCCTCGATCAGCCGGGGCGTGCTCCGCCGCCAGCCCGCGTTCGCGGCCCAGCGCGGCAGGCGGCCGCCGATGTCTCCCTCGAAGTGGTAGTGCACCGCCGTGCCACCCTCCGAAGGCGCGACCCGCCAGCGCGTGCGCATCGCCTCGATGCGCACGACGCCGCGAGGCGGCTCTGGCGCGGCATCCGCGAGGGCCCGGGCTTCGAGCTCGAAGCCCACCTCCGAATCGCGCCACGCGTACTCGACCACGTAGTCGCGGTGAGCGATGGGCCAGGGCAGCCACTGCCGGCCGTAGACCTGCGCACGCCTTGCGTCGCCCCAATCCTCGAGCACGCGCCAATCCGCCATGGCGGGGAACCAGCGACCGAAGGCCCGCAGATCGAGCAGCGCCGCCCGCACCTCGGCGAAGGGCGCCTCGAGTCGACCTTCGACCAGCACCTCGATGGGCTCTCTGCCCGCCTCGACACGATCATCGCTCCGCGCCATCGGCGTCGGAGCCACGGCCCACACGACCAGCGTAGCGAGCAGGCATGCGTAACCCTTCGGCGCGCGCTGGCGTAGCCCTGGGCGGGAGAAATGAATGGGATCCGTCATTCGCTCGGCCTATGCCTGGCTCCTGCTCTCGCTGATCGTGCTGCCGCTCTTCCCGGTCAGCTGGCTGCTGGAGAAGCTCTGGCATGATCCGGACGGCGCGCGCATGCGTCTGCTGGTCGCGCGCTGGGCCTCACTCTACACCCGGCTCACGCCGCTCTACCGCTACCGCGTCGAAGGCCGCGATCGGATTCCCGCGGTGGGGCCCTATGTCCTCGTGGCGAACCACGAATCCGGCCTCGATGTCCTCTCCATCTTCGCCTTGCGGCTCGACGCCCGATTTCTCGCCGACGCTTGGCTCTTCCGACTGCCGTTGGCAGGATCCCTGATGCGCCGCTGCCGCCACATCCCGGTCGATCCAGAGCGCCGGGAGAGCGGGCGGCGGGCGCTGGCCGAGGTGGACCGCGTGCTGGCCGACGGGGCTCCTGTGGTGATCTTTCCCGAGGGCCGGCTCACGCCGGACGGTCTCGGCGAGCTTCGTCCGGGAGCCTTCGTGGCCGCTCGGCGTGCCGGTGTCCCGATCGTCCCGGTGCTGCTCGAGGGGAGCGGCGACGCCTGGCGGCCCGGCACCCTGATCGTTCGTGGCCAGCACGCGATCCGGATCGCCGTGCTGCCGCCCATCGAGGCGGCCGAGGTGAAGGCCCGGGACGTGGAAGCGCTCTCGGAGCGGGTCCGCGCAGCGCTCGTGGCCGCACGGACGCGGGCTGGCGCGGTGTCTCCCGGCCCCTCGGCGCGAGGCCAGGGCGATCGCGTCTAGCCCGGAAGGGGCGCAGCGGGGGTGGGACTCACCGCATCGCCATGGCCGATCAGTATGGGGCCGAGGGCCCCACGAGAGGCCGCGGCGCACCGTCGGTGCCGTCTGGCGCCGGCATGGGAATTGAATCCGCTCGGGAAGAACGGGAGCGCGGCCGACTTCGAGGAGGGCAGGGAGTGACTTCGACCCGGATCAGCGTCGAGCATCTGAAGGCGTACTGGCGCGACGGCTACGTCGTCGTCCGCCGGCTCTTCGAGGCCGAGGATCTCGATCGCTGGAAGCAGCGTCTGGCCGACATCGCGACGAAGAAGGTGGAGCGCTCCGAGGGGCTGCTGGTGATGCGCGACGTGATGGTCGCCAAGGGCAGGGTACAGCCGCGCTCGCTCGAGGAGGCGATCTACAAGGTCCAGGACTTCGAGAACGATCCGGTCCTGTTCAGCTACTCGAAAGACCGGAGGCTGCTGGACTGTGTGGCCTCGATCATCGGCGAGGATCTGCTCACGATCCACACGATGCTCATCAACAAGCCCCCCCGCGTGGATGGTCGCCATCCCCTCCACCAGGACATCATCTACTTTCCCTTCCGGCCCGCGGATCGCATCGTGGGGACCTGGACGGCTCTCGAGAAGGTGACGCGCGAGAACGGGTGCCTCGTGGCCATTCCGGGCACGCATCAGAGCGAGGTCCTCGAGCACGGCCTCCCGGAGTGGGAGTACACGAACCCGGGCTTCTTCGGCGTCAAGGGGATCGGGCCGGACGAGCGACGCGTCCACTTCGAGCTCGAGCCAGGGGATACGATCTTCTTCCATCCGCACCTGATCCACGGCTCGGGAACCAATCGCAGCAGCGGCTTCCGGCGATCGATCCTCACCCACTATGCCAGTGGCCGGTGCACCTGGACCTGGCCCGACGAGAAGCTGCTCTCCCGCCCCTATCGCCTCGTGCAGGGGCGATTCCACGGCCCGGCGGAGCTGCTGGTGAGCGATCGCGTCGAGGACGCCTGATCGCATCGCCCTCGCTGGATCGCCGGCCAGCGCGGCCGGCCGGCAATCCATCGGCAGCCGCAGGACTCCGGGTCGTTCACGACGCCTGCCCATCGGTGACCGTCTCGGCAGACCGACGTGCCGAGTCACGGGGCGTTCTTGGGCAGCCTCGATTCCCTCTCGAGACGCATTGCCCCTCTCTCCTTGTGGGATCGGTTCTCGGGGCCCTTGTCGGGGAACGATGCTTGCTTATCAGGCAGGGTGAGGGGTGGGGCCAGGCGACCCGGAGGTGCGACATGGACGCAAGAATCCGAGAGATGCGCAGATGGCTTGCCCACGAGGCGACCGACGCCGGGCGGCAGGCCTTCTCGCCCATCGTCGAGTACCTCGAAGACGCAGCCGAGCGAAGCGCGCGAGTCGATCCGATGGGCCGCGATCCAGAGCTCATCGCGTCGCTCTGGCCGCTCCTCAAGGCGACGCAGCTGGGCATGGGAGCGGAGGTGCGCGGCTTCGAGAACCTGCCCAAGGGCGAGCCGGTCCTGATCGTGGGGAACCACTCTGGCGGCGCGTTCACCCTGGATCCGATTCCGCTGGTCATGAAGTGGCTGGAGCATCGCGGGAGCGAGGCGCCCCTCTACGGTCTGGCCTACAACCTGCTCTTCAGCGAGCCGACCATCGGTCGCTTCCTGCGCCGGATGGGTTGTCTGCCCGCGAGCCACGAGAATGCGCACACGGCCCTCGAGAAGGGCGCGACCGTCATGGTCTTCCCGGGCGGCGACTACGAGGTCTTCCGGCCGTGGCGAGAGCGCAATCGGGTGGATTTCGGCGGCCACATGGGCTTCGTGGAGCTGGCGCTCAGCGCGGGCGTCCCCATCGTGCCCATGACCATCCACGGCGCGCACGAGGGCACCCTGGTATTGACGCGCGGCAATCGGATCGCCCGCAGCCTGGGCCTGGACAAGCTGCGCGTGAAGGTCTTCCCGATCGTCTGGAACCTCCCCTTCGGCCCGGCGCCGGCCTTCCTGCCGTCGTTGCCGGTACCGAGTCGTGTGACCGTGCAGATCGGGAAGCCGATGCGCTGGATCGGCCTCGGGCCCGAAGACGCCGAGGACCCCGAGATCATGCAGCGCTGCTACGACCAGGTGCTGGCCACGATGCAGCGCACCATGGACGAGCTCGCGGCCGAGCACCCCTACCCGGTGCTCTCGCGCCTGAACGACATGCGCCCGAGCCGCATGGTCAGTCGACTCTGGCGATCGCTCTCGGCGGCGTGAGCCGGTATCCATCGCCGAGGGGCCGCTCGCTGCGTTCGCGCGTCCCATCCGTTCGACGGCGAGTCGGAACCCGTGTAGATGCCTCTTGCCAGCCAGGTACGCCCCGCAACGTGTGGGTGCATCCATCGGCGCTGCTGCGCGCAGGATGCGTCTCGGGAGGGTGTCGACCTGGCCACATTGCGTGCACCCCGAATGCGCGCACAACACGGATCGAAGGGAGGTCGACATGGCGACTCAGAAGAATCTGGCAACGGCGGTGGGGAGTGCCGTAGGGGGCACGATGACGAGCGTGGAGGACATCCACAAGCGGATCGCGGCGATCCCCATCGATCTGATGGAGACGGCTCTGCTCATGGAGGAGCCGCTGAAGGAAGCGCGGAAGCTGCAGGACGATGTCATCGGCTCGATCTACGAGCTGGCGCGGGGGATCAACGACGAGATCACTCGCGCTGCCTCGAAGCTCCTGGAGCGCGGCTCAGCGCAGGGACCGAAGGTGGCCGCAAAGGCGAAGAACGCGGCCTGAGGATTCTCGAAGGGCCCGGTCCGCCGGGCCCTTCAGTCTTGTGTGGCGATGAACTCCCGGAGCATCGGCCCGACGATCCCGGGCTTCTCCTGATGGACGAAGTGGCCGGCCCCTTCGACGCGGCGGATCTCGAGCCCGCGTGCGAACAGGGAAGCATCCTGGCCATCGAAGAGTCGGGTGTCCATGCAGCCATCGAGGGCGCCCGTCACGGTCAGCGTCGGCACGGGGTGGGGTGCGCGCGCGAGCTTGCGCATGCGCCGTGATTCGGCCAGGAAGGGGTTGAGCATCGCCCGGTAGTAGGCGAGCGCCGACCAGAGCACGCCTGGCTGGCGAAACGTCGCCTTCAGCAGGGCCATGTCGTCGGGGTCCCACTGCCAGCCGGGCGACCAGTCGCGCCAGAGCTTCTCGATGAAGGCGAAGTCCCCGGCCCTGACCAGCCGATCGGCCACGCCTCGGAGCTGGAAGAAGAGCGTGTACCACGAGTTGACCAGCTGGACGGGGTACTCGCGGATCCCATCCTCGATCGCCTGGCTGCACGGAACGGCGATGGCCGTATAGGAGCGGAAGTGCTCCGGCGCGAGCTGGCAGGCGAGGAAGCCCGCGATCGCACCCCAGTCGTGACCGATCAGGTGGACGGACTTGCCCCCGCCGAGCATGCGTGCCCATGCGACGGCGTCTTCGGCCACGTGGATCGGGTGATACGTGGCCACGTCTCGCCCGTGTGAAGAGCGCCCTTCGTAGCCGCGGAGCATCGGCGCTACCGCCCGATAGCCGGCGGCGGCGAAGAGCGGCAGCTGATGGCGGTATGAGTGCGCGTGGTCCGGGAAGCCATGAAGGCAGAGCACGGCGGGTCCCTCGCCCAGGGCGAGCGCGCTCATCATGAAGCCATCGTTCTCCAGCTCCAGGCGATCGATCTGCGACATCTCTCCATCCCGATGAATCAGTGCGACTGCACGAAGGCTAGCAGCGCCGACGGGCGAGTTTCGCATTCCGGCCGCGGGGCTAGCATGAGGGGCCTGCCGAGGGGCGAGGAGCAGCGCCTCATCGACTCGCAGGCGCTCCGTCCGGAGGCTCCGTCATGAAGATCGACACCGCCCTCACCGGCGCCGAGCTCGACCAGGTCGGCCGGCGCGCGGCCGAGCTAGAGGCGCTCGGCTACGCGGGCGCCTACACCTTCGAAGGCCCGAACGCTCCCGTCCTGCCCCTCGCCATGGCTGCCCGCGAGACCGAGAAGGTGGAGCTGTGCACCGCCATCGCCGTGGCCTTCGCGCGCAATCCGATGCTGCTCGCCCACATCGGCTACGACCTCCAGAAGCTGTCGAGGGGGCGGCTCATCCTCGGGCTGGGATCGCAGATCCGGCCGCACATCACCCGGCGGTTCAGCATGCCCTGGTCGAGACCCGCGAGGCGCATGAAGGAGATGGTGCAGGCCATCAAGGCCATCTGGCGGTGCTGGAACGAGGGAGAGAAGCTCGATTTCAGGGGCGAGATCTATCAGCACACGCTGATGACACCGATGTTCGATCCCGGCCCCAACCCCTTCGGAAGCCCCAGGGTCTACGTCGCTGGCGTGGGCCCGCGGATGACACGGGTCGCGGCCGAGGTGGGGGACGGATTCTTCACGCATCCCTTCCACACCGCGAAGTCATGGCGCGAGAGCACCCTGCCGGCGCTCGAAGCGGGCGCTCTGGCCGGCGGTCGGAGCCTCGACGACATCGATCTCTGCTTCCAGCTGATGGTGGTCAGCGGGCGCAACGACGAGGAGGTCGAGCAGTGCAGGAACATCGTCCGTCAGCAGGTGGCCTTCTACGGCTCGACACCCGCCTACCGCGTCACCCTGGAGGCGCATGGCTGGGGGGCGCTGCAGGAAGAGCTGAACCGGCTCTCGAAGAAGGGCGATTGGGCGACCATGTCGGACCTCGTCACCGACGAGATCCTGGAGACGATCGCCGTGGTGGCCCCCATGGACCAGCTCGCCGATCGCATCCGGGCGCGCTGCGGCGAGTACGCGGACCGCGTGAGCTTCGGCGTGCCCTACTTCGGGGACGCCGAGTACTGGGCGGACGTGGCGGGACGGCTGGCAGCGGAGGCTTGATCCATCGGGCGCATCACTCTTCGTGGCCCATCACCCGATCGCCGTGTTCGAGCATGTAGTCCGAGAGCTTGCCGCGCACCGATCCCTCGAGCTTCGCCTTCGAGCCGATCAGCAGGCTCCGCGTGCACATGGTCGTCACCTCGGCGCTCGTGCCCGGACGGTTGTCCCCGAACTGCACCTCCTCGAAGGCATAGACGGGCGCGCCACTCGGACGCGATCCGCTCCGGATCTCGGCAGGCGAAATCGGCACGAGGCGGAAGGCGTCGCGGTCGCGATAGAACGCCTCGGAGACCGGTGACGTCTTCGCCGGCCGCTCCACCACCACCGCCGCCGTGATCTCGCTGTACGCGCCCGCGGATCTGATCTGGAGCAGCGCCTCCAGGGCGTCGACGGCGCGCGCGTCGGCGGCCTGGAGCTTCGGCTCGAGCCGCGTCATGGCGTCCCAGGTCGCCTGGGCGCCGCTGCCGGGCTGACCGATGGCGAGCGCCTTCGCCGCGGGCTCGGCGAGATCGCTGAGCTCGCGCACGGATCCCTTCGCATCCGCGATGACGAAGACGCACTCGACGGTCCCGCTCCCGAGCACGAAGTAGCTGCCCGCGAAGTCGGGTACGAGGGCCTCGAAGCGACCGAGGGCATCGCTCTGGGTGAGCGCTGCGTTGACGTCGCTCTTCGGGTCGTGGAGCGCCTCGAGGTTCTGCTGCGAGCCCCCGGTCTCGCGCAGCTCCACCGCCAGATCCTGCGCGATGCGCACGCCGTGGCGCAGTCGCACGCCGATGTAGTGGTAGCTCCCGCCCTGCCTGCCCGTCCCGAGCACGACATCCGAGGCGTTCGTATCGGAGGCTGGGACCGCGATGAGGATCAGGGCCGAGCCCAGCATGAGCGCGGCCCCGGAGGCGCGGCGCCTCCAGGCCGGCGTTGGTGCTCGGACAGGCAAGAGCGTTCTCCCGACAGGATGCGATGCGCGAACTCTAACGCCATCGGGTTTCCCCTGCCCGCTGCCCGCTTCCCGCTTCCCGCTGGCGATGGCTCCTAGCCCCGGCGCCGCTGGCGGATGGCGACGAAGGCGAGCGCGCTACTCAAGAGGGCGATGCCGGGCCCGTTCAGGCCCGGCACGATCCTCGATCCGAAGAGCCAGGGCTCGTAGATCTCCTCGATGGCGTGCTCTGCCAGCGCGATGTAGCCCGTGACGTTGGGGTGGATCGCGTCGGCAAAGAGCGCAGGGTCGCCCGCGAAGGCGGGGTTGCCGCCGGCCAACGGCTCGAAGTTCGGATGTCGACCCGGCTTCGGTGTCTCACCGGGCCCGAACTGGCCCGTGTAGCCGAAGACGTGGTGGAGCAGCCCGAGGCTGTTGTTGATGTAGACGTCCGGGAGTGCCTCGGCCTGCAGGACGAAGAGCTGGGCGAGGGCGATCTGCTCGGTGTTGAAGCCGGCGGGGGTGTAGTCGTAGGTCTGGACCGTGATCAGCGCATCCGGCCTGATGGACTTGATGTGATTCGTGATGGTGGTGACGTCCGCCAGGATCTGCTGGGCGAGCTGGACTGGATCCGTGCCGGGGGGCGCCCCGAGGAAGTCGTTGCCGCCGACCGAGAGATGCACGATGTCCAGGGTCGGGTGGGCGTTCAGCTCGGCGGTGATCAGATCGAGGTAGGGCTGGGTGGCCCACTGCGCCGCCGTGGTGCCCCCGATGGTGGTGGGGCCGCCATGGAACGCGAACTGCGAGAGTCCCTGATTGGCCAGCGCCGTATCGAAGGCTCCCGCAGACCACGCCTGATCGACCCAGCTGTCGCCCACGAGCAGGATGCGCCTGGTCTGGGCCGACGCCGTACTCGCCGCGAGCAGGAGTGCGACGCCGAGCAGGAACACGAAGAGCGAGCGGGCATCCCTCGCGGACGGGCGCACGTGCATCGGTCCTCCTTCACGGTTCGGATGGGGCTCTGGAGCCGGGGGGCGATCGATCCAGCCTACAGGGGCGGCCATCCGACGATCAATGGGAAATCAACCGGACGATCAGTCCGGACCGTGGGGCGATGCCTGCTCTATGATGATCGGATGGGGGCTGGAGAAGACGCGCGTGGAGAGCCCGGCGCCGGGGGGCCGCGAGGCGGCATCCGGCGCCTCGGGCTGCCGGCCGGCCCGGCCCTCGCCCTGATCGTCTACATGATCCTGCCCGATCGGTACGCCGGGCCGGAGGGTGCACCGCTGGCCCTCGATCAGGCTGCGCGAGCCACGCTGGCCGCTGCGGTCTGGATGGCGACGTGGTGGCTCAGCGAGGCCATCCCCGTCTACGCGACGGCGCTCCTTCCGCTTGCCTTCTTCCCGATCACGGGCGTGGCGACGGGCAGGGCCGCCGCGGCCCCCTACGGACATCCGCTGATCTTCCTCTTCATGGGCGGCTTCCTGCTCGCCCTGTGCATGGAGCGGTGGGGGCTCCACCGCCGGCTGGCCTTTCGCGCGCTCCAGCTCGTGGGCGATCGACCCGCGCGAGTGGTGGGCGGCTTCATGGGCGTGAGCGCCCTGCTGAGCATGTGGGTCTCGAATACTGCTACGGCGATCATGATGCTCCCGGTGGGTCTGTCGGTGGTCGGCCCTCCAGCCGGCGCCGACCCACGGGAGGATCGACTCGCGGTCTGCCTGCTCCTGGGGATCGCCTACGGGTGCACGATCGGCGGCGTGGCAACGCCCATCGGTACGCCCCCCAATGTCTTCCTGCTCTCGTATCTGGAGAGCGAGATGGGTCTCGAGGTGGGCTTCGGCCAATGGATGCTGCTCGCCCTCCCGCTCTCGTTGGTCTTCCTGCCGCTGGCCTGGTGGGTCCTCACGCGCCCGGTCTTCAAGCTCGATGCCCAGCCGCTCGGTGCCGCAGAGGTGCTCCGGCGTGAGCACGAAGCCATGGGCCCACTCGGTGTCGGCGAGCGCAGCGTGGCCCTGGCCTTCGCCTGCGCGGTGCTGCTCTGGGTGGGACGTCCGCTGCTCTCGTCCATCGAGGGCTTCGGTGCAAGACCGCTCGCGGGGCTGACGGACGCCTCCATTGCAATGATGGCGGCGCTCTCACTCTTCGTGCTGCCCGGGGCGAATGGCCAGAAGGCGCGGGATTGGGAGACCGCCGTCCGTCTGCCCTGGGGCATCCTGCTGCTCTTCGGTGGCGGACTCTCGCTGGCCGCCGCGATTCGCGCCAACGGCGTCGATGCCTTCATCGCGGCGAAGGTGGGGCAGATGGACGTGCTGCCGTCCTGGCTCGTGGTCGTCGGCGTCGTGGCCCTGATCGTCTTCCTCACCGAGCTCACCAGCAATACCGCGACCTGCGCCACCTTCGTTCCGCTCCTGGCCGGCATGGGGCCGGTGCTCGAGGTGGAGCCGCTCGTCCTGGTGGTCCCGGCCGCGGTGGCCGCGAGCTTCGCGTTCATGCTGCCCGTGGCGACGCCTCCCAACGCCGTGGTCTTCGGCGCGGGGCGGGTGGGCATTCCTCAGATGAGCCGCGCCGGCCTGCGGCTGAACCTCCTCGCCATCGTCGTGATTCCCTTGCTGGCCTTCCTCCTGGTGCGGCCCGTCCTGATCGCCTGATCGGGTCGCATGGCGGCTCGTCGGTGCCGGGGCGACCCCACGGGTGAGCAGCCGATCGGCGTCTCGAATGATCGGCGAGCGGGGTTATCCTGCGGACTCTCGGAGGCAGGGACCCGGGGCGGAAAAGGGATCCTCGGCCGCATTCACAGGGGGAGTTCGAGCCATGGCGACCGTTGGCATCGCGCACCACTCCGAGACCGGCTACACCGATCTGCTGGCCGATGCCGTCGCGCGCGGTGCGGGGCAGGTCGCCGAGGTGAAGGTCGAGCGCGTGAGGGTGGTCGGGGCCGACGTCGTGGATGGTCGCTATCGAAACGAAGAGGCCATGGCGACACTCGATGCCTGCGATGCCATCGTCTTCGGCTTCCCCACGTACATGGGCAGCGCGTCGGCCCAGATGAAGGCGTTCTTCGACGGCAGCCTGCAGCGCTGGTACGGTCGCGGCTGGTCGGGGAAGATCGCGTCGGCCTTCACCGTCTCGGCGACACCGAGTGGTGACAAGCTCAATGCGCTCTCGGATGCCCTGATCTTCGCGCTGCAGCACGGAATGATCTGGGTCGGCCTCGACGAGTCGCCGATGAATGGCGAGGGCATCAATCGGCTCGGCTTCTACGTCGGCGCGGCGGCGCAGCCCGACTACTCCGCGGGCGAGAAGAGCCTCCAGACCGGAGACGAGATCACCGGGGAGCGGTTGGGCGCGCGGGTCGCGATCCACGCGGGGCGGCTCGCAGCGACCCGATGAAGTTCCTCGTCGCACAGCTCACCGAGATCCTGAGCGAGCGAGAGGTCCGCCAGAACCTGCGCGGCCTGATTTCCTATCTGGCTCTGCTGACCGCCACGGTGGTGCTCTTCTCGGTGCTCTTCCATCTCATCATGGTCCACGAGGGCCAGCAGCACAGCTGGATGACCGGCCTCTACTGGACGCTGACGGTGATGAGCACGCTGGGCTTCGGGGACATCACCTTCCAGAGCGACCTCGGGCGCCTCTTCAGCGTCGTAGTGCTCGTGACCGGCATCATCCTGCTGCTGATCGTGCTGCCCTTCGCCTTCATCCGCTTCTTCTACGCGCCCTGGCTCGAGGCGCAGGTGCGACTGCGCGCCCCGCGCGAGGTGCGCGATGGGACGAGCGACCACGTGCTGATCTGCCGCTACGACGAGGTGGCGCGTGGGCTCATCGAGCGCTTCGAGCGCGAGGGTCAGTCGTACTACGTGATCGAGCCGGATCCGGTAGAGGCCGCGGCCATGCATGGCGACGGCGTCCGGGTCATGACGGGTCCGATCTATGCGCGCCATACCTGGGAGGCCGCGAGGGTCGATCGCGCACGCCTCGTGTTCGTGAACATGACCGACCCGCAGAACACCAACCTCGTGCTGACCATTCGCGAGGTCGATGCCGACATTCCGATCGCGGTGACCGCGGAGGACATCGACTCCATCGACATCCTCGAGCTCTCCGGGGCGACCCACGTGATCGCGCTCAAGCAGGCGCTCGGACAGCAGCTGGCTCGGCGCATCACCGTCGGGACGCCCCAGACGCACCGTGTCGGCCGCTACGAGGACGTGGTCATGAGCGAGTTCCCGCTCTATCACACGATGCTCCCCGGTCGCACGATTCGCGACTGTCGTCTGCGTGAGGTGACCGGCCTCAACATCGTGGGCGTGTGGGAGAGGGGGCGACTCATCCCCGCCTATCCGGATCATGTCCTCTCCGAGTACAGCGTTCCGCTGGTGGTCGGCACCGAAGAGCAGATGATGGAGCTCGACGCCATCTTTGCCATCTATCCCCCGAACGAGAACCCGGTCCTCGTGATCGGCGGCGGAAAGGTCGGCATCGCCACCTCGCGGGCGCTCCGTGAGCGCGGCATCGCCGTGACCATTCTCGAGAAGGATCCCGAGTACGCGACCATGCTCGAGTCCGAGGCGGATCGCGTGGTGATCGGTGATGCCGCGAGTCGAGAGGTGGTCCGGAAGGCCGGGCTGGAGGGAGCGCCCGCGGTCGTGCTCAGCACCAACGACGACGCCACGAACATCTTCCTCGCCATCTACTGCCGCAAGCTGGCCCCCGAGACCCACATCGTCAGCCGCATCACGCAGGAGTGGAATCTCGAGGCGATCCACCGCGCGGGCGCGGACTTCGTGCTCAGCTACGACTCGCTCGCCATCGGCACGGTGCTCTCCCTCGTGAAGGGGCGCGAGCTGGTGATCGTCGGCGAGGGGGCAGACCTCTTCGTCGAAGAGGTCCCCGAGAAGCTGGTGGGCCGAAGCCTCCTGGAGTCCGAGATCGGTGCCCTCACGGGGCTGAACGTCATCGCGATCCGCTCAGACGGCGAGAGCAGGACGAACCCTACGGCGAGCACCGTCCTGCCCGAGGGTGGCGAGCTGGTGATGCTCGGCACCTCCGAGCAGCACAGCCGATTCAAGAAGACGATGGGATAGGGGGGCGCATGCTCCGCGTGGTTCAGTGGGCAACGGGCAACCTCGGCCGCGCGGCCATCCAGGGCATCGAATCGCACCCGGAGCTCCAGCTGGTGGGCGTGTGGGTGCACAGCGACGAGAAGGCGGGCCGGGATGCCGGTGAGCTCGCCGGCATCGGAGCGCTGGGCGTGAAGGCCACCCAGGGCCTCGACGCGATCCTGGCCCTCGCGCCCGACTGCGTGGTCTACGGTCCCCTGCTCCCGATCGAGGACGAGCTGGTCGCGCTGCCCGAGGCCGGCATCAACGTCGTGACGCCGCTCGGCTGGTTCTATCCGAAGAGGCTCGACACGACGCGCATCGAGGCGGCCTGCGAGGCGGGCGGGTCGACCCTGCACGGGACGGGCATCCATCCCGGTGGAATGACCGAGCGGATTCCGCTGATCCTCTCGGCCTTCTCTCGAGCCGTGGAGCACGTGCTCGTCGAAGAGTACTCGGACTGCCGGACCTATGGGGCGCCGGAAGTGTTACGCGACATCATGCTCTTCGGGGCCACGCCCGAGGCGGCGAGCCGGAGCATCATGCTGAAGGTCCTCGGCGGCGGCTTTGCGCAATCGATCGACATGATCGCCGACGTGCTCGGCTTCGATCTGGATGCCGAGATCCGGGCCGAGCACGAGATCGGCCTGGCGAAGGTGCCCATCGATACGCCCATGGGCGTGATCGAGCCGGGTCATCTCGCTGCGCAGCGATTCACCTGGCAGGGCCTCGTGCGCGGAGAGGTGGTGGTGACGGCGAGGGTGCACTGGTTCATGGGCAGCGAGGGCATCGACGCCGAGTGGCTGCGCGGGGATCATCCGGAGGGCTACTACATCGAGGTCCACGGGGATCCGCCCGTCAAGGTCGCACTGACCGGCGTGCACCCCGACGGCTCGCAGACCCTCGAAGAGCTGCAGGCGCGCAATCCCGGCATGGTCGCCACGGCGATCCACTGCGTGAGCGCGGTCCCCTACGTGGTGGCCGCGGAGCCCGGAATCAAGACCTATCTCGACCTGCCCCTCGTCGCGGGCCGCGCCGCGGAGCGCCTCGGATAGCAGGGTGTCGAGCAATCGCGTCCACGGTGCCAGGGCCGGGGCGGGGGGGGGGATCCGTACCGACTCTGGGCGCGATGGGATGCGGCTCTTCAGCACCCTGATCGCGGCTCAGGAGGCGCTCGGAGGGCGCAGCATCAGCACCGGCGTTCGTGCCTTGTAGGCGCGGTAGTCCTCGCGGTCTCCCCAGCGCTCCTTGCCGCGCGCTTCCAGCAGCGGAATGCCGCTGATCCGGGTCAGCAGGACGTAGACGAAGACCGGCGAGATCAGGGTCGCGAAGCGCCAGCCCGAGAGCGTGGGCAGGGCGATGACGGCGACGCCGACCCAGAGCAGGATCTCGCCGAAGTAGTTGGGATGGCGCGACCACGCCCACAGCCCGTGCTGGATGAACTGCCCTTGGTTGGCAGGATCCGCGCGGAATCGGCTCTTCTGCTGATCGGCCACCGCTTCGATGCCGAATCCCGCCGCGAAGAGCAGGGTGCCGATCAGTGCGAACGCGCCCAAGGGCTCGGTGCTCGCCGAGGTCATGGCGGCGAGCGCGCAGGAGAGCGTGAGCAGGACCCAGAGGCCCTGGAGCGTCCAGGTCATCAGGAAGCGGGAGAAGCTCGGCTTCAGGGCGTCGAAGCGCCCGTCGTGGCCGTCGCGACTGATGCGCATGAAGAGGAAGGAGCCGAGCCGCGCGGCCCAGGTGGCGACCAGCAGGGCCAGCAGGAGCGTTCGCGGATCCGACGATCCGCCGAGGACGAGGGCCAGCGCGACGAGCGTGAGGTAGGTGAGGCTGCCCGTGAGGTCGAAGTAGCGCTCGGTCTGCCCGATGTACGAGGGGACGAAGACGAGCCAGTTGATCACGAAGGCGGCGGCGCCGCAGAGGGCGAAGACCGGCCACCCGCCCGCCATCCTCCCCCCCTGGCTCCCGGCCCACATGATTCCGGCGCCGACGGCGAGAATGGCGACGATGGCGCCGAGCGCCTGCTGCTCGTCCTTGTTCATGGTTGGCTCCCGCGGTCTCGGATTCTCTGGCGGTGCGGTCCCCGCATCCGGGGAGGCGTGCCCGGCGGGTGGCGACCCATCGGCAACTCGGTGGACTATAGCCCCCTGCGCAGCAGCGGAATTCCTCCCTGCCCCGGCGCGCGCCCGAAAATCCCCGATCGATCGCGCGCTTCGGGTATCCTGGAGGGCGACCACGAATCTGCGAAGAAGGGTCATCGCGCGCATGGATGTGAACGACGCGAACCTGGTCGATCGGCTCCTCGAGTCGGGCAGGATCGAGGACGACGATGTGCTGGCGCTTCGCCGCGCCGTCTTCCCGGATGGGGTCGTCAGCATCAGCGAGGCGGAGGCGGTCTTCGACCTCGACCAGCGCTGCACCGAGAAGTGTGAGTCCTGGGCCCACTTCTACGTCGAGGCGCTCACGGACTTCTTCGTCTGGCAGGCCGAGCCCAGGCGCTACGTGAGCGAGGAGGCGGCCCGCTATCTCCTGAACCACATCCTGCGTGACGGCGCGGTCGACGGGCTCACCGAGCTCGAGCTGCTCATCAACGTCGCGCACTGGGCGCACAGCTGCCCGAGCAGCCTCACGGTGGTGATGCTCGACGCCGTGAAGCAGAGCGTGCTCGAGCCCGCCGAGGCTCTCTACGGTCATGGGCGTGCACCGGGTCACATCACCGAGTCCGACGTCCATCTGATCCGCCGCGCCATCTACTCCGGCGGAGGAGACGGGGGCTATACGGTCTCGCGAGACGAGGCGGAGATCCTCTTCGAGCTGAACGATCGCTCGGACCACGAGAAGAACCACCCCGGCTGGCGCGACCTCTTCGTCAAGGCGGTGGCCAGCCATCTGATGTTCCCCTTCGGACCGCCCAGGATCCCCTCGATTTCCGAGGCCCGGCATCGCGAGGCGTGGCTCAGGCAGCCGGCGGGGGGCATTCGCGGCATGCTCTCGCGAATCGGAAAGAGCCTCACCCATGACCCCGTGGCGGGCCTCTGGAACGAGCTGGACCCACTGGCCACGGGCATCGACGAGCAGGCGCGTGCCAGGCGCGAGGCGATGGAGCGCATGGCCCATCGCGAGAGCATCGACGAGGCCGAGGCGAAGTGGCTGGTGGCTCGACTCGAGGCCGATCGCAAGCTCGACGCCAATGAGCGCGCCCTGCTCGTCTTCATCCGTCGCGAGTGCCCGGACATCCACCCCCTCGTCGAGGCGCTGCTCGAGCGCGAGCAGATCTAGGGCAGCTCGGCCGGCTCGTCATCCGCGATGGCGTGGAGCTGCGGGGCGAGCCATGCCGCTGTCAGCATCGCGCCCTGCGTCGAGAAGTGCGCGCCGTCGGTCCGCAGCGCGACGCCCTCGCGCTGGGCCTCGCAGCGCGGATCCTCGCACACCCAGTCGCCGAGCTCGAGCAACGTGACCGCGCCTCTCGTGCTCGCGACGTAGTCGCGGAGCACGGCGTTGAAGCGGTCGATGCGCCAGCGCTCGCTGATGGCGGGCTGCATGGCGCTCGCCGCGTCCTCGCGGTGATAGTAGGGGCTGCTCAGCATCACCACCCGGGCGCCCCCGCTGCCCAGCACGCGGCCCGCCCGCTCCAGCAGGCCTCGCAGGTAGGCGTCGTAGGCGGCGCTGCCGAACGCCAGCCACTCGCCTTCGACCTCGCGATCGTAGATGTCCCAGCCGCCCACGAGGACCAGCACGAGATCGGGGCGCGTCTCGACGACGTAGCGCGTCCAGTGCTCGGGCCAGTCGCCGCATCGGCTGCCGCTGTTCCGAACCAGGATCTTCCCGTTCTCCTTCAATCTGCCATGGGCGAGCCCACATCCCGGCATCGCGCGGTTGATGACCCGGACGCCGCTGGCGCGCTCGAGAGCGGGACGGAAGCCGTTGGCAAGGCTCCAGGCCACCGAGTCGCCGACCAGGAGAACGCGCAGCTCCCGGGCGCCGCGGAGGTCGGGAAGCTCGATTCGCGCCGCTGCGACCTCGCCCTGCGCCGGAGTCGCAGGCGGTCGCGTGGACGCCACGGCGATGACGGCCACGCCTGCGGTGGAGAGCAGGGCGAGGCGCAGCGCCCACGGGCTGCGGAGGGCACCCCGCCGAATCGGCCTCTCGAGCGCGAAGTAGGAGAGCGCCGCGATGATCAGCGTGCCCGTGAGGCGCAGCGCGAAGAGCGCGATCCCGTCCAGGCCGGTCGCGGTGCGCGTGAGCACGAGGTAGACCGGCAGATGCCAGAGGTAGAATCCGTAGGAGATCATGCCCAGCCAGCGCATGGGCGTGAAGGCAAGCAGGCTGCGTGCGGGATTGTGCCGCTCGGTGGCAGCGGCGAGGATCACGACCGCCGAGAGCAGCGAGACCAGCAGGAAGCCGCCGCGGTAGATCCAGGGCGACGCGTGCGAGGCGCCGACCCAGAGGAACGCCAGCGCCGCCAGCGCCGGCGTTCCGAGCCAGCTGAGCGCGCGCTCGGCGCGTTCGCTGCGGAAGGCCCCGAGATGCGCCGCGCAGCCAGCCGCCGCGCCGAGCAGGATCTCGGAGGCGCGCGTGTCCGTGCCGTAGTAGACGCGCGAAGGATCCCCGCCCGGCTCGTAGAGCCAGGCCATCCAGGCGAAGCTGATCGCCGATCCGACGGCGCTCAGCCAGAGCAGGTCCTCGACCCGGCCCCGACCGCGCAGCACCAGGATCACCACCAGCGGCCAGACGAGATACCACTGCTCTTCGAGGGAGAGCGACCAGGCGTGATGGAGTGGAGAGACGCCCGCGAACGTTTCGAAGTAGGAGTGGCCCTGGATGATCTGCCACCAGTTGTTCGCATAGAAGAGCGTCGACAAGATGTCTGCGCGGATGCGGGGCAGCGCCTCGGGCGCGCCGCGCAGCAGCGCGAATGCAGCCACGCCGAGGAGCGCGAAGAGCATGGCGGGCAGGAGCCGGCGCGCACGCCGCTCCCAGAAGGCGCTGAGTCGCAGGTCACCGGTCTTGTCCCACTCGCTGAGCAGCAATCGAGTGATCAGATAGCCGGAGAGGACGAAGAAGAGGTCGAGGGCCAGGAAGCTGCCGGAGAGCCACGGGATGCTCGCGTGGAATCCCGCGATGGCCACCATCGCAAAGCCTCGCAGGCCATCGAGGGCGGGCTCGTAGGGGATGCTGCCGCGCCGCGCCGCGTCGCGGCCGCTCGCGGATCGAAGGGCCGCCATCAGCCGCCGCCCGATCCGGCCGGGGCTTCACCGAGCGGGGGGCCGCCGATGTTGCCATTGAGCCAGGTCCAGCCGCGCTTGTTCATGCAGCCGATCAGGATGATGCTGCGGTTGAGCAGCCCCTGCTCCATCACCCACGGATCGCCCAGCACCTCGTCCTGGCAGGCGCCGAGGTCCGTGTCGAAGTCGACCTTCAGGCCCGGGTCATCGGTCCAGCGGAAGTCGCTGCCTTCGGAGAAGTCATCGCCCAGCCGGACGCCGATCGCCTCCGGCTCGGGCCTGCACGCGCCGAGCGCGACGACGAGGCAGAAGCCGGCGAGGGCTGCCGTTCGGCCGCGCTGACTCGCCATGGCCCTGGTCCTGCTTCTCGGAGTCGATGCGCTCATGAGATGAAGATCCACTATGCCACGGTGAACCGATGCCTCATGCGATGGATCGAACATCCGGGCGCGCCCAAAGGATGCGAGCCGCGTCCGTTATATGATCGGATACCCAATGAACATCATCCAAAAAATTCATGGGAATGTTTCCCACATTTTGCCCGTTCGAGCCTAGGATGGATGTGCTGATCAAGGAGCACCCCCATGGCTACCCCTCCCACCTCCGGCCGAGCCTCGGAGCCGACCTTGTCGGTGCTCGGACTTCTCGGGCTCCTCGCGCTCTGTGCGGTTCTCGTGGCCCGCACCGTGAGTGCCGCCCCCTACAGCGCGGTCTACACCTTCGGAGACAGCCTCTCCGACAGTGGCAACCTGATCCGCGCATCCGATGGTCCGGTGTGGATCGAGTACTTCGGCGAATACATCGGGCTCCCGGAAGCCGGCATCGCGGCCAGCGACCTGGGTGACAATCACGCCGTCAGTGCCGCTGCGGCCACGCGCGATCTATGGCTCGATCTCCGGGCACAGCTCGATCGCCATCTCGGCGAGCATCCGACCTCGGATCCGGATGCCCTCTTCGTCTTCTACATCGGGCACAACGACCTGATGAGCGAGATCGCCACGTCGGCCGAGGTCCTCGCGGAGATCGAGGCCGCGATCGATCGACTCGTGGCGACGGGGGCGCGCCGCTTCGTGGTGCTCGACCTCTGGAACATGGGACTCGCGCCGCGCTACATCGCCGATGTCGCCATGTCCATGCGTTTCCTGGAGGCGTCGGCCCGCATCTCGCAGGCATTCGGCCGGCGCAGCGACGATGTCGAGATCACGGTCGTGGACGTGTCGCGCCACGCCATGGCGATCCGTTTCGATCCCCAGCGCTACGGCTTCCAGAACTCCACCGAGCCGTGCAAGTGGAGCGAGAGCTGCGAGGGCTTCGCCTATTGGGACGACGTCCATCCCACCACAGCGCTCCATCTCTCCACGGCCAAGTACGTCGTCACCCGACTCTACGGGATCGATCGCGCCACCCTCGACAACGCCGAGCCTGCCGATGTGGCCGCGATGATCGATCAGATCGTCGCAGAGGAAGAAGAGGATCCGGCCCGAGGCTTCGATCTCGAGGACCTGCTCGGCGATGGGCCCATCTTCCGCGAGATCGGCCCCGGGGCGCTGGACGGATCGATGGGGCCCTTCGGCGTCGACCGGTAGCGGCCGCGGATCGGCGCGTCCAGCCCGCGATCCGGTCCCGCCATGGGCTCTCGGCCGGGCCGAGGGCCCGGATCAGCCGCGGCGCAGCAGCGTTCCCGTGCCCAGACCGCCGCCGCAGCACATGGTGACGATCGCCGTCTCCTTGTCGGCCCGCTCCAGCTCGTGCACCGCCTTTGTGAGGAGCACCGCGCCGGTGCCGCCCAGCGGATGGCCGAGCGCGATGGCGCCGCCATTGGGGTTGACCGTCTCCATGTCGGGCTTGTGCTCGCGCGCCCAGGCGAGTACGACCGAAGCGAAGGCCTCGTTGATCTCCACAAGGTCGATGTCGCTCATCGCCATGCCGTTGCCCTCGAGGAGCTTCTGGGTGGCGCCAATGGGACCCGTCAGCATCAGGGCCGGATCCGAGCCCACGAGGCAGGCATCGACGATGGTCGCCTTGGGCTCGAGGCCCAGCGCCTTCGCCTTTTCACGAGTCATCATCAGCACCGCGGCCGCGCCGTCGGAGATCTGCGAAGAGGTGCCGGCGGTGTGCACGCCGTCCGGGAGGTTGGTGCGCAGGCCGGCCAGGCCCTCGACGGTGGTCTCGCGCAGACCTTCGTCCCGGGAGATGGTAGTGGTGGTCTGGAGGGGGTTGCGGTCCTCGTCGAGCTCCGGCGCCTCGATGGGCACGATCTGCCCGTCGAAGCGACCCTCGCCCCACGCCTCCGCGCCGCGCTTCTGCGAGAGGGCGCCGAAGGCGGCGGCCTCCTCGCGCGAGATGCCCCACTGCCTGGCGATCATGTCGGCGCCCTGGAACTGCGAGGTGAACTGGTGGTGCTCCCAGTACTTCTTGGTGACCGGCTTGCCCGCGTCGGGATCCCTGGGGATGGTGGCGCCCATGGGCACCCGGCTCATCACCTCGACGCCGCAGCCGATGGCGCAGTCGACGACACCGCTCTTGACGAGGCTGTAGGCGAGGTTGGTGGCCTGCTGAGAGGAGCCGCACTGCGCGTCCACGGTGGTGGCCGCCACGTCGAGGGGCATGCCCGCGGTGAGCCACGCCTGTCGTGCGACGTTCATGGTCTGCATGCCGACCTGGCCCACGCAGCCGCCGATCACCTGACCGACCTGCATCGGATCGATCCCGCTTCGCTGGATGAGCGCGGTCTGGACGTCGCCCAGCAGCTCGATGGAATGAGTGCCGGAGAGGCCTCCCTTGCGCTTTCCGAGGGGGCTGCGGACGGCTTCGACGATCACGACATCGGACATGAGAGGGCTCCTTCGAACCCAGTGGGTTCGGTTTCGAGGGGAAGTTCGGGGAAGAGGGCGATTCGGGGCCGGGCCCGGTATGGGACCATACAATCACCCGCCCCGCCAGCTTCGCACACGCGGAGCCCGCATGTCGTCCGAGCGAACCCGCCGGTACACTGCGCCTCGCGTCCCGCGAAGGGGGATCGCGCTCGATCCTGCAGCCGGAGCGCGGTGGGCCTCGGGTGTGGCTCGCCACTCCGCCCGGCGCTTTACGATTCTTCACAAACCGGAGAAAGCAGGGAAAGGCGCGCGCCGCACGTTCTGCTCGGGATGTCGAAGGTGGCATCCGGGAATCGTCAGGAGATCGGGAGGTCACGATCATGACATGGAACGCGAGAACGAGAACGAGAACCAGAAAGAGCCGGCTCTACATTGCGCTGCCCGTGGTGACGGTCGTCTGTGCGGTGGCGGTCAGCGCCTTCGCCATCGGCGGCAAGTACGGCGGTCGATCTCGGGGCGGAGGGCCCGACCGCATGATCGAGCGGGTGCTCGACGAGGCGGGCGCCGACGAGGCGCAGCGCGAGCAGATCCGGGCCATCATGCAGGGGGCGCACGTCGAGTCTCGCGAGGCGCGGTCCGAGCGGAGGAAGGCCTTCCACCAGCGCGTGATCGACATCCTCGCCGCCGAGACGGTCGATGCCCGGGCGCTGGAGGCGCTTCGCGCCGAGCACCTCGCGGAGATGAACGTGCACCTCGCCCAGATGAGCGAGGCGTGGGTCGCCGCGGCCAACGTGCTGAGCGCCGAGCAGCGCGTGGCCGCCGCAGAGGCGCTGCGCGAGCACGTGGAGAGGCGCGGCTCGCGCGGGTTCGGGCGACGCGGCGACTGCAGGTATGAGCGCGAAGCTGCTGATGATCGAGGATGATGTCCGGCTCGCCGGGATGGTCGAAGACTATCTCGGCGAGCACGGCTTCACCCTGCAGATCGCCGAGAGCGGCGAGGCGGGGCTCGAGCTGCTCGACCGCGAGCGCTTCGACGCCATGCTGCTCGACGTGATGCTCCCGGGGATCGATGGCTTCGAGGTCTGCCGCAGAGCGCGGGCCCGATCGCCCCTGCCGATCATCATGCTGACGGCGCGCGGGGACGAGACCGATCGCGTGGTCGGGCTCGAGATCGGGGCGGACGACTATCTCCCCAAGCCCTTCTCGCTGCGGGAGCTGCTCGCCCGGATCCGAGCGCTGCTGCGGCGCGGACAGATCGATGCCCAGGCACGGGAGTCGGCGCCGCTGGTGCTTCGCTTCGGCGACCTCGAGATCGATGGCGGGGCGCGCGTGGCCAGGCTGCGAGGCGAGGTCTGCGAGCTCACGGCGCACCAGTTCGACCTGCTGCTCATCCTCGCCGAGCGGGAAGGGCGCGTCGTCAGCCGCGATCAGCTCATGGAGCTGCTGCGCGGCGAGATGCACTCGGCCTTCGATCGCAGCATAGACGTACACGTCTCGCGCATCCGGGCGGTCGTCGAGGACGATCCGCGAAGGCCTCGGCGCATCCTGACCGTTCGCGGTACGGGCTATCGCTTCGTCGATCCAGGCAATGCCGACTCGCCCTGATGCGGCGTATCTACCTCGAGATCTATCTGAGCGTCATCGGCGCGTCTTTGCTGGTGGCGCTGGTCGTCTCCCTCTTCTCGCTCTGGTACTTCGAGGGCCGGCGCGAGGCCGAGCGCGATCGGCTGACGCGCATCGGCGGCGAGATCGCGGCCGCGCTTCCGCCCGCCGGCGACGAGGCCGCGCTGCAGGATGCCCTGCGCGCGGCGGCCGACGTGCACCAGGTGCGTCTCGTCCTCTGGAGCGATGACGAGCGTGTCGTGGCTTCGGCTGGTCGGCGGCGTGCACATCGTCCACCGCCGCCTCCCGATGGGCAGCGAGGGCCCGGCCGCCACCCGCCGCGCCATCACCGTGGGCCGCGGGTTGTGGTCCCGGTTCCGCAGCCGCTTGGCGGCGAGCTCGAGATCGCCTCGAAGCGCGGCGATCGCCGTCTGCCTCGAGGCCCCTGGGTCTTCGCCGTGGCCCTGCTCGCCGGAGTCGCCATCGCCGCCTATCCGACCTCGCGTCGCATCGCGCGCGGCCTCGAGCGGCTTCGGGCCGGTGTCTCGGAGCTCGGTGAGGGCGACCTCGATGCCCGGGTCGAGGTCGAGGGCCGCGGCGAGGTGGCGGACGTCGCGCGGGCATTCAACGCCGCCGCGGAGAAGATCCAGCGTCTCGTGGAGGCGCAGGGGAGAGTGATCGCCAGCGCCTCGCACGAGCTGCGCTCACCCCTCGGCCGCCTTCGCGCCGCGGTGGAGCTGCTCGCCGAGGGTCGCGCGGAGCATCTCCCCGAGGCCGAGCGGAGCATCGCGGAGCTCGATGGTCTGATCGAGGACCTGCTGCTCGCTGCGAGACTGGGCGCCACCGATGCGGTGTGCGAGCCCGTGGACCTGAGGGCCCTCTGCGTCGAAGAGGCGGAGGGGGTCGGCGCCGAGCTCGATGCCGAGGGCGAGGTCCGGGTAGTCGGGGACGTGCGGCTCCTGCGACGCATGGTCCGCAACCTGCTCGAGAACGCGGAGCGCCACGGCGCGCCGCCCGTGGTGATGTCCATCATCGGCGACGCCGCGCGCGGGCGCGTCGTCCTGCGCGTGCACGACTCCGGCGGCGGCGTGCCCGAGGTCGAGCGCGAGCGGATCTTCGAGCCCTTCTACCGGCCGAGCGGCCATTCCGAGGGCCGGGATGGCGGCGTCGGTCTGGGGCTCGCCCTGGTGGCGGAGATCGCGGGAAAGCACGGCGGCGCGGCGCGCTGCGTGGCCGACTCGGAGCATGGAAGCGCCTTCGAGGTCGATCTGCCGATGCGCCCTGGAGTCGGCGACTGACCCGCTCGATGGGGCGTCTGGTCCCGTCACATTCGAGTGTGTCGAGAGGCTTCCGAGCTGGCGCGAACTGCGTCACGATCTCGTGTCGGCTGGCCGTGACGAAGTGAGCAAGCGACGATCGATTCTCATGTGACGCACGACACCCTCCGATGATCTGGACCATCGGAGGGTGAGATGCAGCAGATATTCGTCGCAACGGTGGTTCTCTTCATGTCGCTCCTGCCCGGCGCGGCCGGCGCCGGAGAGCCCGTGGATCAGGGCAGCTCCCGCGTCTACGTCGGTGCGTTCGGCGTCAGCTCCTGGCTCACCGGCGCCGGCTCGGCATTCTCCAACGATGTCGTCCAGGCGGAGTTCGGTCGCAGCTTCGGCGCTGCCTTCAGCTACGGAGCCCTGATGACGCACAACTTCGCCGTCGACATGGACTTCGAATGGATCCGTGGTCACGAGCTCGACCAGACCAGCGCGCTCGGGGACTACAACGACAGGCTGGCGACCTACAGCCTGATGGCGAATCTCTCGTGGCATCCGGTCGACTGGCGAGTCGATCCCTACGTCGGCGTCGGGATGGGCTGGATGCGCGGCACCCTGGACGCGAACGGCACGACCGGGGATGGCTTCGCCGTGCGCTTCGCGGCGGGCATCAACGTCTGGATCCTCGACAACGTCGGCATCCAGGCCGAAGGCCGCTATCTGCTCCCCGCCGGCGGCGACATCGCCAACCTCGAATCCATCGCACCGCGGGTCGGCCTGCTGACGCGCTTCTAGTCGAGCCGCACCGCATCACCCGGGGCGTTCTCCGCAGCAGCCCGAAGCCCGAACCCGAAGCCCGAAGCAGAAGGTCGAATCCCATGGATCAGCATCAGAAGTCCGACTCCCGAAGCCCCATCCCCGGCCGCCGCATGGCGTCCTTCCTCGGCACCCTCACGCTGGTCGGCCTCGCCGCCGCCTGCACCGAGGTCGACGGCGGCGGACTGCAGTTCGCGCTCAATGGCGGCACCATCACAGGCGGGACGGTCCTGGTCGCGCTCTCTGGCGCGCAGAGCGAGGGGGGCGAGCAGGGTGAGCTGACGCTGGGCGATGGGCCCTTCGCGGACGATCCCGACTTCGAGCTCACCCTCGCCCCTTCCTCCAGCGCGGTCACGAACGGCGGAACGGCCGTGGTCGGTCTCTCGGCGCCTTCGGACTTCGACGAGATCATCGTGATGGTGGCCGAACTCGACCATCACTTCCTCATCCAGCTTCCGGCGCCGACGAGCGCGGCCGATGTGCTCCTCACCGTCGAGCAGACCTACTCGGATCCCTTCGTGACCTTCCAACTCGCCGTGGGTGATGGCACCGACTACGGACCGCTCGCCGAGGTGACGTACGGCGTCGTCCAGGTCGGCAGTGGCGACGTACAGGTGAGCCTGACCTTCGATCGTCCACAGGATCTCGATCTTTGGGTGATGGACCCGAATGGCGATCTGCTCAACTGGGACAGCGACCCCGGAGAGCCGGATGATGTGCCCTCGGGAGGCACGCTCGACCTGGATGCGAACGCGGCCTGCTCCGTGCTGGACGAACGGGCCGAGAACATCACCTGGCCTTCGGGCAGTGGAATCCCGGGAACCTATACGGTCTACCTGGATCTCTGGTCGACCTGCGACGACGATCAGGACGTGAACTGGGTGATCACCGTCTCGGTGAAGGGCCGTGAGCCGCAGATCTTCCAGGGCACGTATCTGCGCGAGGACGTGGTCGCTCCGGTTCTCGAGGTCACGACCTTCGAAGGCCCGGTCGTGCCCTAGCTCCTCGAAGGCACGGCCGGTCCGCGAAGCCGGGCCAGCGCGGCTGCGCCCAACGCGTAGACCACGAGCGCGATCCCGAGGACGCCGACGAATCCCACGGTCATCGAGAGGATCGTCGAGAGCACCGAGCCCATCACCGAGAAGAAGCCGTTGATGGCCCAGGCCCAGGCGACGTACTCCGTCTGGTGCCTGGACAGGCCGCTCACGGTGGCGATGCCCAGCGGCATGAAGGCGCCGAGGACCAGCCCGATCGGCAGGAGGAGCACGGCCGTGATGGCCACGCGCGCGCCGAAAGGCGCACCCACCAGGCTCTTCGTGAGCAGCGGCAGGCCGAACTGCGCGAAGACGATGACCAGGGCGAGCGCGCCGATCAGCGGGAGCAGGGCGCGGTTGCCCGCCGATGCGTAGCGCTCGGCCAGCAGACTCCCGAGGCCGGCCGAGATGAGCAGGCTGAAGAGCGTCACCGTCAGCGTATGGCTCGGGTAGCCGAGGAAGAGCGTCATGCGCTGGATCAGCACCACCTCCACGAACATGAAGCCGAGCCCCAGCGCGGCGAAGTAGACCGCCGCGTGGGCCTTGCCCGGCATCTCGCCCCACACCCTGCGCATGGCGAAGACCGGCATCGCGAGGAAGAGGCCCGCGAATCCCATGCCGAAGAGCAACAGGAAGACCAGTACTCGCTCGCCCGTGGCCACCTCGAACTGCTTCTCGGCCACGCCTTCGTCGAAGTCGCCGAAGAGGGCCTCGCCGAAGGAGGTGAAGTGCCAGAAGAAGGGCGAGTCGTCGGTGACCGGGCTGATGTCGAAGAGGTAGTCGGCGTAGACCTGCCTCCGCTGATCGGGGGTGGCAGCCAGCGTCAGCGTGATCGGATTGCGCACCCGCCCGACGTTCGGGTGCCAGAGCCCCGCGTTCGGCAGGCTCTCGACCGCCTCGCGGTATCGGGCGATCTGCTCGGGGGTGATCGGATCGCGCCCCACGAGCACGGTGGACGAGGCGAAGAAGCCCTTGCCGTGGCTCACCAGGATGTGTCGCTGCGGCCGCTCGACACCCCGCGCTTCGAGCGCTTCGAGCGCCGTCGCCACCAGCCGAGGCGTCCGCGTCGGATGGCTGTGCAGGTAGAGCTCGCCGAACTGGTTGCAGAGCACGCCGCCCGGCTCGAGATGATCGAGGGCGATGTCGATCATCTCACGCGTGTAGAGGTAGCTCTCGCTCAGCACGAAGGCGCCCGAGCTCGCGGCGTTCATGGCCGCGTAGCTGTCGGGGGCCGTGAGCCAGATCAGATCCCACTTCTCATCGCTGCGCTCGAGGAACGAGCGCCCCTCGGCGTTCACCAGCTCGACACGCGGATCGAAGGCGACCCGGCCCGTGTAGTCGGCGAAGTGCTCGGTCAGCAGCGAGATCGTGACGGGATTGAGCTCGACCGCCGTCACCGAGCGAGCGCCGAAGTGCAGAGCCCCCTGGATCTCGTTGCCCCCCGCGGCGCCGATGATCAGCACCCTGGGATTCGGCGGCAGGACGGCGAAGGGCTTCTTCTTGATCAGGCCGTCGAAGCGCGCCGTGGTGGCAGGCGTTCCATCGTAGCGGTGGATGGCCGAGCCGATGTTGCCGTCATGATGGAGCGTGCGAAAGGGAAACTCGTCGCCTTCGTCGATCACATCCACCCGGAAGACCGCGCTCCAGCCCGTGAAGGCGAAGCCGCGCTTGCCCATCCGCTGCGGGCTGGTGGTCTTCTGCGCATCCGGGATCGGCTGGGGGATGCTGGCGGGTGAGAGCATGGCGGCCGCGACGACGACGATGATGGCGCCTGCGAGGGCGCGGCCGGGCAGCGGCAGTGCGTCCTTGCCCAGCAGGGCGCAGACCGCGAGGACGAGCCCGGCGAAGAGCGCCGCGCCCGGGGGCGTGACGAGGGTGAAGAGCGGGATCGCCAGCGCGCAGCCGAGCCCGGCGCCCACGAGGTCGGCGAAGTAGAGGCGGTTCATGTCATGGGCGCGATGGCCGAAGATCGTGGCCAGCAGGATGCCCACGAGCAGGAAGGGCAGGAAGAGGAAGGAGCAGACCACCAGCAGCTTCACGAACTCGAAGGGGCTGCTCGTGAAGGTCTTCACGCTGATCTGTAGCAGCGATACGGTGAGATAGCTGATGGGGATGCACGCGCTCGCCGCCAGGCAGAGTCCGGGGATCTGCCTGGCGGGATCGGCGTCCTTGAGCCGGGGAAAGATGGCCACGAAGACTCCGCCGGTCCCGATGCCGAGCATGGCCACGCCGAGGATGAAGTAGGTGAAGTAGTGGTAGAGCTTGAACGAGAAGACTCGCGTCATGGCGATCTCGAAGAGGATCGCCGCCAGGGAGACGAGGAAGATCTCGAGCCTGAAGGTCGGGGCGGAGGAGTCGTCGTGGGCGGTGGACATGGAGGATCTCTGGCGGGCCAGTATCCGCCCTGCAACCTGCGCCGGTCAAGCGCCGACTCTGCGAGTGCTCCGCGTCCAGCGGTGAGCAGCCCGCCGGCAAGTAGGGGGCCGACGGCGGCCGGGTGGGCCGGTACTCTCCGACCCCGACGCGCCCAGGGCCACCCAGTTCCACGGAGTGAAGCATGTCCGAATCGATCTCGAACCTCCCGAGCGGTGATTTCACCGAGAAGCTCGGCATCTCGACCCAGCGGCTCGAAGACGGCATCTGCGAGATGGCGTTGACGGTGGGCGAGCTCCACCAATCCCGCGCGAATCGCGCACACGGCGGCGTGCTCTTCACGATGCTCGATACCGCCATGGGGCGCGCGGTGATTTCGAGGCTTCCGGCGGGTCGCGGCTGCGCGACCATCGAGGCGAAGATCAACTACTTCCGACCGGTGCAGTCCGGCCGCATCATCGCCCGAGGCGAGGCCCTTCGGCTCACCCGCCGCACCGCCTACGCCGAGGGCGTGCTCATCGACGAGGCGGGCAACGAGCTCGCCCGTTCGTCGGGCACCTTCTTCCTGACCGAGAACATCACCCAGAGCGAGCGCGAGCGGATCTAGCGGCGCACCGATCAGCTGCCCGCCGAACGTCTTGCGGGGTGCAGGTGGATCGGCGATGACCACGCACGCTCTTGAATCGTGGCGTGCAGGTCGGGTCTCGGTGCCGTGCCGGCGCGGAGGGCGTCCCAGGTCGACCATCGGCAGGTGGGGTTCTCGAGCACGCGCGCGTAGTAGAACGCTCGGTGGTGTACGTCGAAGTCCGGATCGCGCCAGAGGGTTCGAAGCTCGCCGGCGCCGACGCCTTCGGAGATGGAGCAGTCCGAGAGATCGACGCTCGCGCCGTTCTCGGGGCAGCGATGGGTCGAGGCGTCGACGCGCCCGCCGTCCGAGCAGGCCACGTCGTAGACCTCTTCGCGGGGCTCGCCCGCGGCGTCGATCCAGCCCTTCACGATCTGGATGCGCTGCAGGGGCGCGCTCTGGGGGTCTGCGAGCGCCCAGACGAGGAAGCCGGGCGTCTCCCCGGCAGAGGGCTCGAGGTCGCCTCCCATTGGAACGCCTGCCGCGTAGGCGCGCGCGATGCCTTCGTGGTCGTCCAGCATCGACGCCTCGAGCGCCTGCCCCGCGAAGAAGCGCAGGCGGATGCGCGGGCCGCTGGTGGCGAAGGTCTCCTTGCGACGAAAGGCCTCGTAGATGGATTCGCGCGTATTCTCCTCAGCCCATACGCCGGTCAGCCCCGAGGCGCCGTAGGTGGGCGTGGCGCTCATGACATAGGCCTCGCCCTCGACCTCCGTATAGAGGCGCGGCGCGGCGAGCCGCAGGCCGAGCGCTTCGATCGCGCCGAGCGGTACCGAGCCCCGCATCTCGGGCTCGGCGTCGAGGAGTCCGAGCTTCGAGTGGAAGTCGGACTCGTCGTCCGACGTCGCGCCAGTATGGGTATCGCTCGCACCGACGAAGCCGAAGGCCCAGGGGTTGGTCAACCCCTTCGCCTCCAGGGCCAGTCCGCGCAGCAGGGCCTCGCGGAGGTAGCTGCCCTCCGGTGTGCTCAGCTCCATGGAGGCGATGCGGTAGGGCATGATCTCGAAGTCCGCCCACTCATCCCGCGTCGAGAGTGCCGGATGGGTCTCGGAGGTGCCCTTGACCTGAGTGATCTCCGCGAGGGGCTCGTTGCGGATACGCCGCCGCGTGTAGTCGTCGTCGAGCGGATCGCCGGCCCAGTCGACGAGCTTGAACATCTGTCCGTTCGAGCCGTTGGAGTTGTGCGGGATGGCGAGGCTCTCGATTCCGACCTCGCGCAGCCCGTCCATCCAGGTCCAGAGATCCTCGGGATCGCGCGAGTGGAAGCGCGAGAAGGGCACGTCCGGGAGCCGCTCGGCGCCGCGGAAGATCACGTTGCGGTGGAGGTTGCCGCGGTCGTCCGCCGAGCTCGTGTACTCGTAGGCGACGAAGGTGGTGAAGTGGCCGGGATCGTCGAAGCGCCGCGCGGCGTCGATGGTATCCAGCCAGGCTGCACGCGTGACCTCCAGCACCGTCTCGCGCGGGATGATGCCCTCGCGGATCGACCGGGCGAGGTTGGGCAGGATCGTCGAGAAGTTCTGCAGCCGACCCAGGAGACTCAGGAGGCCCATGTTCTCAGGCTCGTTCAGGTCGTTGTAGGGCCGCGCGGCCTCGTAGCGGGAGAGCTTCGTGCTCGGGTCGCCGGCCGCCGCGGCCACACCCATGAACATCGCATGGTCGGTGACCGCATAGAAGTCGAGGGGCGCCCGGAGCTGCATGTCGAAGCCGGAGGGGTGCTTCAGCACCTCGCCCCGGGCATATCGATAGGCATCCGCGGGCGCTGCGAGCGTGCCGAACGTATAGGCGTCGAAGGAGTATCGGGTGTGGACGTGCAGGTCGCCGAAGAACGCGCGGCGCGTGGCCAGACGCTCGGGGCGCGCGCGCTCGACCAGATCGAGCCGGGTCTCGAAGAGCGGCGTCGATGCGGCCGAGGGAAGCGCCCGCTCGGTATCGGGGCCCTGCCCCACCTCGTCGGAGCACGCGCAGAGCCCTATGGCGAGCATCGAGAGGACGACCGGCAGGATGATCCGAGGGCGGGCGGGTCGGTTCATTCGGGCTCCGTGATGTCGGCGAAGCGTGCCTCGCCACCCTAGCCCTTGACGAGTTTTCGCTGCAACTGCAATCTGCTCTTCCGTCCTGAGGCCCGGCGCGAAGGTCTCGTCCGCTTCCCACTCCCGGCGACGCCCAGGCAGGGGTCGGCGGCATCCAGCCGTCGCCATGGAGGTCCGATCATGTCCGAGGAAGCCCTCGATGCGTTCCGTAGCGAGATCGTCAGCTGGCTCGAGGCCAGCTGCCCGCCCACGCTCAGGCGCGGCGCGACCATCGATCCCGATGAGCGCGACGCCTGGCAGCGCGCCTACTGCGAGCGCGGATTCACGACGCCCACCTGGCCCAGGGAGTATGGCGGCGGCGGGCTCTCCAAGGCCGAGGCGCAGATCATGAATCAAGAGGTGACGCGCCTGGCCAGCTGGGTGCCCGTGGCGAGCTTCTTCGGTACGACGATGCTCGGCCCGGTGCTCCTCGAGTTCGGCAACGAGCAACAGAAGAAGGAGCACCTGCCCAGGATCACCAGCTGCGAGGTGCAATGGTGTCAGGGCTACAGCGAGCCCGGCGCAGGCTCCGATCTCGCGAGCCTGCAGACGCGCGCCGTGCGCGAGGGCGATCACTTCATCATCAACGGCTCGAAGATCTGGACGACTGGTGCGCATCGAGCAGACTGGATGTTCTGCCTCACGCGCACGGATCCCGATGCTCCCAAACACGACGGGATCAGCTTCATCCTCTTCGACCTTCATCAGCCTGGCGTGACCATCTCGCCCATCCAGCTGATCAGCGGGGCCTCCGAGTTCTGTCAGGTCTTCTTCGAGAACGTGAAGGCCGAGGCGCGAAACCTGGTGGGCGAGCTCGGCGGTGGCTGGACCATCGCCAAACGACTCCTGCAGCACGAGCGGGCGATGCTCTCGGGCGGCGGCGGCAACGTTGCGCCGCGACGCAAGGCAGATGGGCCGCCGCCGCCGCCCTCCAGCGCGCTTGCCGAGGCGGCGCGTCCGCACCTGGGCGACGAGGACGGGAGGCTGGCCGACCCCGCGTTGCGGGATCGCATCGCGCAGTACGAGATGGATGCGCTCTGCTTCGGGCTGAGCCTTCGACGCAGCGGAGAGCAGGCCAGGTCGGGGCAGGGGCCGGGCCCGGCTACGTCGATGTTCAAGCTCTACGCGAGTGAGATGAACAAGCGCCGTGGGGAGATCATGATGAACGTGCGGGGCGCCTCCGGGCTCGGCTGGGAGGGCGATGCGTTCTCGCCCGCTGATCTGATGGAGACGCGGGGATGGCTGCGCTCGAAGGGCAACTCCATCGAGGGCGGGACATCGGAGGTCCAGCTCAACGTCATCGCCAAGCGCGTGCTCGGGCTCCCCGACTGATCGCCTGCGCCCGAGCGCACGCGAGAGAGTCCGAAGCGGCCATCCATCCACAGGGGAAGTGAAAATGGACCTCGTCCTGCCCGAAGAGCAGGAGCTCATCAAGGAGAACGCTGCGGAGTTCCTGAGGGAGCACGCGCCCGTCACGCACCTGCGGGAGCTTCGCGACAGCCGGGATGCGGTGGGCTTCTCGCGCACGCTCTGGAAGGAGATGGCCAGTCTCGGCTGGGCGGGGATCCCCTTCGACGAGTCGGTGGGCGGTGCGGGGCTGGGCCTGGCCGAGCTGGGCGTAGTGCTCGAGGAGTGCGGGCGTTCGCTCGCCCCCTACCCCTTCCTCTCGACGGTCGTCCTCGGCGGGGGTGCCATCGACCTCGGCGGGAGCGACGCGCAGCGTCAGGCGATCCTGCCGGGCGTGTGCAGCGGCGAATGCCTGCTCGCCCTGGCCTTCCAGGAGCGGGGGCGGTTCGCGCCCTATGCGATCGAGACCCGCGCGAAGGAGGAAGGCGACGGATTCGTGCTCGACGGCTGCAAGCTCTTCGTGCTGGACGGTCACGTGGCAGACCACCTGATCGTAGCGGCACGGACCTCCGGTGATGCTCGCGACCGCGACGGTATCAGCCTCTTCCTGGTGGATCCCGCCAGCGAGGGCTGCTCGATCGAGCGCACTCTCATGATCGACAGCCGCAATGCCGCGAACGTCACCCTCTCCGCGCTGCGGGTCCCGGCAGGCGCGCTGATCGGCCAGCCGGGTCGCGGCGCCGAGATCCTCGACGCGGTCTTCGATCGCGCCGCAGCGGCGCTCTCCGCGGAGATGGTGGGGCTGATCAGCGAGGTCTTCGACCGCACCGTGGAATACCTCAAGACGCGTGAGCAGTTCGGCGTGAAGATCGGCACCTTCCAGGCGCTCAAGCACCGGGCCGCGCACATGTTCTGCGAGGTGGAGCTGGCCCAGTCGGTCGTGATCGACGCCCTGCGCGCCCTGGACGAGGCAAGGCCCCATGCGGCTCGCATCGTCAGCGCCGCGAAGGCCCGCTGCTCGGATGCGGCCAGTCTGATCGGCTGCGAGGGGCTCCAGATGCACGGAGGCATCGGGATGACCGACGAGGAGGAGATCGGCCTCTTCCTCAAGCGCGCCAAGGCGGCCGAGCTGACCCTGGGCGACGCAGCCTATCACCGCGATCGCTTCGCTCGGTTGACCGGGTTCTGAGAATCCCCACGGCGACCCGCGCCGCCTCTCCGAGCTTGAAGGCCCCCACACGTGCATACTCTTTCACGAGCCGACGTGCGCTTGCCAGCGTGCCGGTGAAGGAGGAGATCCGTCATCATGGGCGATTTCGATCAGATTCGCGGGCAGCTGCTCGCGCAGCTCGAAGATCTTCGCAAACGCCAGGCGAAGGTGGAAGGTGACCTGCGACGTTCTCAGCATCCCGACTTCGAAGAGCAGGCGCAGGAAGCCGAGAACGACGAGGTGCTCACCGACCTCGAGGCACACGACCGTGGCGAGATCGCCCGCATCGAGCGGGCCATCGCCGCCATCGATGCCGGGAGCTACGGCACCTGTGCGGCCTGCGGTGGGCTCATCGCTCCGAGGCGCCTCCAGGCCCTGCCTTTCGCGACGGAGTGCATCGACTGCGCCGCGTGACCCCGAGGTTCCGTTGGGCTGCGAAGACGGCGAGCCCGATGGCAGCGCATCCGCGCTGCGACGCCCCGGTTCAAGGCTTCGGGATTCGCAGCCGAAACGCATCTCATGGATGTGGAGGTCGAAGGGGATCGGTGCGCGCCGACACCGACGTGTAGGGGCCTGGTCACGCTGCTCGCTCCGGCCGCGACCCTCCTCCTGATCGGCGGGGTGATGGCTCAGGGCCTGCATGGCCGGCTCTTCTGGGACGACTGGGTCCTGGTAGAGGGCGTCGACCCCGAGGCGAGCCTCGCCGCGATCTTCGGCCGGGACCTCTTTGCGCCTTCCACGCGCGAGATGGTCGGTCACTACTATCGCCCCATGGTGACGCTCTCGTACGTGCTCGGCGCAGCGCTCTGGGGATCGGCCCCTTCGGCCGAGGGGCTCGTCAACCTCGGCCTCCACCTGCTGGTCTGCGGCCTGCTCTTCCTGCTGCTCCTTCGGCTCGACGTCGAGGCCGGCCTCGCCGCGGCGGCGACGGCGGTCTTCGGGCTGATGCCCCGACTCACCGAGTCGGTCTTCTGGATCTCCGGCCGGACGGATCCGATGGCCGGGGTCTTCGTGCTCCTGGCGCTCATCGTCTGGCTCGGCGGCGCGCCGACCTCGTCGCGGCGCTGGCTCTCCGCGGCTTGCATCGGTCTGGGGCTGATGGCGAAGGAGGTGGCCGTCGCGGGAGCGGCGGCCATCGCGTTCGTCGAGATGGGGCGCCTGACACGCCGTGAGGCGCCGCTGGCCGCAGCATCGTCGCTCGCGCGTCGCTGCGCTCCGCTGCTCTGGGTGCTCATCGCCTTCTTCGTGGCGAGGGGGATGGTGCTCGACGGACTGGTCAAGGTCGAGTCACCGATGGGTGTCGGGGGGCGACTCGTCCTGGCGCTGGAAGCCCTCGGAAGCTACGCGTCGATGCTCCTGGATCCGCTGCGTCCCGCGCTGCGGATCGGCTTCGTGGAGGCTGCGCGTGAGCCCTGGCGGGTCGGCGTCGGGTCTGGTGTGCTGATGCTCGTCGGGCTGCTGACGGATCGCGGTCTGCGGCCCGATGCGGATGCAGGCACCCGGCTCGGGCTTGGCCTCGGGCTCGCTTCGCTCCTGCCGGTGCTCCACGTCCTGCCCTTCGGATCGGATACCGTGGCCGCGGATCGATTCCTCTATCTCCCCTGGCTGGGCGTGGTGATCGCCGGTGCGAGCGTCCTCGCGCGCGCAGCGGCGCCCAGGCGTCGTCTTGGAGCCCTGGTCGGAGGCGTCGCGGCGGTCGCCTTCGCGTTCGCCGTTTCCGCGCACGCCGAGGTGTGGGCCGACGAAGCGCTCCTCTGGCATCGCGCCGCCGCCCGTGCCCACCCGCAGGATCCAGTCCCGCACGTCTGGCTGGGCAACACGCTCCTCGAGCGCGGCGAGCCTGCCGCGGCGCTCGCGCACTACGGTCGCGTGCTGAGCCTGGAGCAGGGGCGCCCACGCGACCGGAGATCCCCGGTCCGCATCGCCAGCACGCTCTCCAACGCGAGCCTCGCGCTCGCCGCGCTGGGTCGCTCGGACGAAGCGCTGCGACGCATCGAGGAGGCGATCCGCATCGAGCCGCAGCTGCCATCGCATCGGCTCCTGCACGTTCATCTGCTGGCGCGCGGGCTTCGATTCGAGGAGGCCGGTCGTGCGCTGGCTTCGCTGCGCGATCTGCCCGGGGCCGCCGCGAAGACCGCCGAGCTCGCCGCGCTCATCGGCGAGGCGGAGCGCCGCTGGCGCGCGCTACCGCCGACCGGCGCGCAAGAGGCGGCCGAAGTCCTCGTCGCGCGCGCACTGATCCTCGCCGAGCTCGGCGCGATCTTCGAGGCCAGCGCATTCTTCGAGCGGGCGCTGGGCGGCGACGATGCCCGGACCGATCATCTGCTCGAGGGGGCCCGCTTTCACGCACTCCGGGCCTCCGTGGATGAGGCCGCGCGCCTGCTCGCGCGCGCAGAAGGGCGGCCGGGTGTCGAGCCGCGCGAGGTCCACCTCCTTCGGGCCCTCCTCCGAGCCCGTCGCGGCGACGCCGTCCCCGACGAGGTGGTCGGGGCCGCACGCGCGCTCGACGCGGCGAAGCGCGCTCAGGCCAGCCCCCGGCCCTCTCGAGCGCCGGGCTAGAAGACCCCGCTGCGGTAGATGCGCTCCATGTCCACCGTGATGCCGTCGAGACTCATCGAGGCCTGCTTGAGTGACCCGGTCTCGTCCATCACGCCCTTCATGGTCGCATCTCCCAGGGTGATGAGCGCATCGTACTCGTTGCGACCGAGGGTTCCGAGGACCTGGACGTTCGAAGTCTGGACCGCGGACGGATCGGACTCGCTCGACCAGACGACGTGGCTCACCTCGACGCCGGCGCCGCCGCTCTCGATGGCCGATCGAAGCTCGCGCATCTGCCGCAGAGAGGACGGCAGCTCGCCGTGCTCGAGCCGCGCTTCGAAGGGGTTGCCCTGGAAGGTGCCCTCCACCGACCATTCGGCCTCGGCCGCCCTGCGGAGGGAGAGCTCGGTGGTGAGCGCACCGTCGTCGATGGACTGCGACCACTGATTGATGAGGCGGCCCGACTCCGTCGAGAACTCCATCTCGTAGGTGTCGAGCGAGCTCACCTGCCCCGGGCCGGTCTGCAGGAGCATCGCGGTGGAGGTGGCGATGGCAGTATCGCCGTCGCTGTCGCGCTGCAGGGAGAGCCGCGTCACGCCCACCTTGCGGTCGCCGATCGAGAGCAGGGCGACCTCGCTGTAGTAGGGCATCGGCGGCATCATGCCCGGCACCTCGAGGCTTCCGACCACCGCTTCGAAGGCGCGGAAGAAGGTGCGCTCGTATCCGAGCTCATTCTGGATGCATGCGATGCCGATGCCGTGCTTGAGCGCCGAGTAGATGGTGAGCTGTCCCAGCGCCTTGACACCATCTTGATTCACGCGATAGAGCCACTGCACGCCGACGAAGGGATAGCCGTCCACCGAGCCCGCGTCGACGTCGGCCACCTGGCGCGTATCCAGCCCGGGCTCGGCCTCCTTGCTGATCATCTGCTCTGCCATGGCACTGATGGCGGTGGCCAGGTGGAGGCCCTTGGGGTAGAGGAAGCAGGCGATCCGCGACTGCGAGCCCGCGTCGATCTCGAGGCCGTAGTAGCCCTCGATCTCCTCGATCTCCGTGGCGCGCCCGGGCACCATGACCCGAAGCTGGCCGTCAGAGGTGACGAAGGGCGTATCGGGGAGCGTCTCCGCCTCCTTGTCGAGGGCCGCCCGGGCGTCGAACGACTCCGCGGAGGGGGCCTCGCCCCGCTTCCCCGACGCGCAGCCGAGGGAGATCGCCATCAGCGAGACGAGCAGGCAGAGGGCAAGGGCGCGCATAGCGGCAGGATCTCCATCGCAGGGGCGTGACGGACGCGTGAGGGCTGCGCGTCCTCGATACGAGTGTCGCCCGGCCAGGTGCGCCGGGCAACCCGAACGCCGGGCGATCTCACTCTCGCTTTCGATCAGCGCAGGCGGGGCTACTGTTCGGATTCGGCGGACGAACGGTCGGTCGGGAGGAGATTCGCATGCGCGAATCGCGCATCACGTTCTGTCGCATCTGTGAAGCCAGCTGTGGCCTCATCGCGGAGGTGGAGGGCGATCTCGTTCGGGGGCTCAAGCCCGATCCCGACCACGTGTCGAGTCGTGGCTTCGCCTGCGCCAAGGGCACCCGCTATACGGACGTGCACCACTCGCCGGATCGACTGCGCCGCCCCCTCAAGCGCGATGGGGAGCGCTACGTCGAGATCGGCTGGACGCAGGCGATGAAGGAGATCGGCGAGCGAGCGCGCGCGATCCAGCGAGCAGGCGGCGCCGATTCGCTGGGCGTGTACTGCGGCAACCCGACTCCCTTCTCTCCGATCGGACTGATCTTCGCCAAGGCCTTCGCGATGTCGCTCCGAACCCCCCACGTCTACACGGCGGCTTCCCTGGACTGCAACAACAAGTTCGTGGCCGCGGAGTCCATGCTCGGCTCGCCGATGCTGAATCCGATTCCCGACCTCGACCACACCGAGCTGCTCGTCCTGATCGGGGCCAATCCCCTGATCTCCAACATGACCTTCATGCACGCCCCGCGAATCGGTGAGCGCCTTCGCGCGATCGAAACGCGTGGAGGGCGTGTGGTCACCATCGATCCGCGCAGGAACGAGACCGCCAGGCAGATCGGCGAGCATCACTTCATCCGCGCAGGGACCGACGTCTTCTTCCTGCTCGCTCTGACACGGGCCCTGCTGGCGCGCGGTGCGGACGCCCGCACCAGCGCAACGCCGACCCGGGGCCTCTCGGCGCTCAGGGACGTGGTCGAGCCCTGGTCCGCCGAGCGCGTGGCGCCGGTGACCGGCATCGAGCCCGGGGTGGTCGAGGAGCTGGCCGATCGGCTGATGGCCGCGAATGGCGCCGCCGTCTACCACTCGGTGGGCGTCAATCAGGGGCCGCACGGCTCGCTCTGTGCATGGCTCGTGATGGCGCTGAACGTGATCACCGGCAATCTCTACCGGAGGGGCGGCATGATTGTGACGCCCCAGATGAAGCGCAATGCGCGGATCAGCCACGTCCTCGCTTCGCGCAGATCCTACGGACCGACGGCCGTCGGCGGCTTCGATCGCATCTTCGATTGCGAGCCCGTGGGACTGATCCCCGATCAGGTCCGCACCAGCGGACCAGGCAGACTTCGCGGCCTCTTCGTCAATGCGGGCAACCTCGCCCTCGCGGCGCCGGATGCCCGACGCATGGACGAAGCGCTCTCCGAGCTGGACCTGCTCGTCTGTGTCGACCTGTTTCGGAACGAGACCGCCAGACACGCCGACTACGTCCTTCCGTCGACCTCCTTCCTGGAACGGAGCGACCTGCCGCTCGGCGTCACGGGCTACCAGCCCGAGCCCTATCTCCAGCTCGTCGAGCCCGTGGTGCGTCCGCTCGGTGAAGCCCGGGACGATTGGTGGATCCTCGCTCAGCTGGCCAGGGTGTGCAGCGCTCCTTCCCTCGCGGCGTGGCCCTTGCGGGTGCTCATCGAGCTCGTGGTGGGTGGACCCGACTCGCGTTCACTCGCGTGGCGAGAGCGCGTCGCCCGGACGGTCTATGGTGCCATCTGTCTCTTGAACGGACGATGGCCGGGCTGGGTGCGCAGACGGCCGCACGGCGTGCGTCTGCCCGCGGTCGTACCCGAGCGCGAGGCTCGGGGCGGCGTCTTCATGCCCGGCGGCGCCGTGGATCTCTGCCCCGAAGCACTGCGCTCGGAGGCCAGCGGGCTCGAGGCAGCCTTCGAGGCGGAGCGCCAGTCGGACGCGGGGCTCCGCCTGATCTCGCGGCGTGAGCGCCTCTCGCACAACTCGTGGATGCACAACGTGCCGGCCTTCTCGAATCCTCGCCGGGGTCGGAGTCGACTCAGGATGCATCCCGACGATGCGCGGGCGCGCGGCATCCAGGAGGGTGGTCGGTGCCGCGTCCTCAGCGAGGCCGGTTCCGTCGAGACCGGTGTCGAGCTCGACGCAGACCTGATGCCGGGCACGGTCTGCCTGCCCCACGGCTGGGGGCATGCGGGAGCCGATGGCCTGCAGATCGCCCGGCGCACGGTGGGCGTCAACTTCAACGTGCTCGCCGAGAGCGGCCCCCAGTCGCTGGAGCGGCTCTCGGGGATGGCGCGCTTGTCCGCGATCCCAGTCGAGGTGGAGCCCCTCGACGACGAGGCCGTCGGCTAGAGATCAGCTCGCGCCCGATGCGCGCGTCGCTCCACGGATGCGGAGACGCGTGCGAAGCCGCGTAAGCAGAGGTTGGCCGCGATCAGCGAGACGTCGAGCGTATCGCCCTGGCCGATCTCCACGCCCTCCATCTCCATGTCCCGGCCGAGCTCTTCGAGGCCCTGGGCGCTCTGGGCTGCGAGCGCTCCGAGCAGGCCGCCCGCACGGTGATCGGCGCGATCCGTGGCGGCCATCATGAGCAGCCGACCCGCGGCGAGGCGGACTCGAGGTCGCTCCGCCGGCGCGCAGGCGGGTGCTCGCCGCCTACGGGGCGAGCTGGGGCAGAGATGGCGTCGCGAGGCCGGCGCCCTGTGCGAGCGCGTCGCCGGGCGACTCGCCCCCTGCTTCCTCGAAGAGCCCGCTCTCCGCGGGAACGGGCGCGCCCTTCGCATCGATTCGCGTGACCTGCGGTCGCCCGCCCTCGATCTGCCACGAGGGCCCGTTCGAGTTCGAAGTCCATACGCGTCCACGAGCGTCGAAGTCGACCTCGCGGGTGTAGGTGACGCGCGTGGGCAAGGGGTAGACGGTGAAGCGCTCGCGCTCGGGCTCGAAGCGGATCATCGTGTCACTGTTGGTCCCGCAGATCCAGACCTCGTCGCTGCTCGGCTCGACGTGCAGCGCGTAGGGGGTCTCGGTTCCGAGGGGCTCGATGGGCAGCGGCCAGGTCTCGAAGGCGCGCGTCTCGGGATCGAATCTCGCGATCAGCGACTCGGAGAAGCTCGGGATCCAGAGCTGCCCCTTGCTGTCGAAGCGGAGCCGCCGCGGCGTCTCGAAGGGCGTGTCGATCATCTCGTAGTCGAGGGTGTCGGGGTCGATGCGCCCGATGCGGTGCTCGTTGAGCTGACTGAACCAGACGCCTCCATCGGGCGCGATGTCGATGCCGTAGGGGACGGGCATCTTGATTCCGTCGCCGTCCGCGGCACCGCCACGCAGATCAACGTGGCGCATGACCTCGAGCAGCATGGGCATCATCCGCACGATGATCGCCTGCTGCCAAGTGCTCGAGGGCAGACGGATGTGCTCCTGCTCTCCGGTGGCCGGATCGAACATGCCCACGTGATTGGTCGCGGCCATCGTGTACCAGATGCGCCCGCGCGCATCGAATCGAAGCGTGTGGGGATAGATGCCCGCCTCCACCTCGTGGATCTCGAAGGTCTCCGTCCCGGGATCGAAGCGCGCGAGCTGGTTGCCCGAAGAGAGCGTGATCCAGATGGAGCCGTCGGGCGCCGTCTGGAGGGAGTGGGGCGAGACGTAGGAGTTGCCGGGCGAGTCCTGTCGGTTGCTCCCGGCGAAGACGCCGCCGGGCTCGAGGTCGCCGTGGGGCACCTTCCAGGACTCTCGCTGGCCGCCGGGCACCGAAGGATCGAGGCGGTGCAGCAGGTCCTGCGGACCATCCACCGAGTAGATGCGGCCGTCCGGGTGGACCATGAGGTCGTGCTGGTTGCTCGCCCGGGTCCCGAGGTCCCACTCTTCGATGACGGCGAGGCGGGCGCGCGGCTGCGGCGGCGGGAGGGGACCGTCCGGCCCATCGTTTGCGAGCAGCCGGGGGTAGGCGTTCTCCGGATCGTAGGCGGCGATGTAGACGGCGGGGAGCTTCTCGCGCAGCTCGCGGGTGATCATCGCGCCGCGGCGTCCCATCAGGAGGATGAGCTTCCGCCACTCCTCCTCGGTGCGCTGGCGATGGGTCGCCCAGTTGCCCTGCTGGTGGCAGTAGGTGCACTGCTGCTTCAGCTCCCTGCGCTCGCTCGGATCGTCGAGCCGCTCCAGGACGAGGTCGTACCAACGATTGGCGGGCAGCTGCTCGGCGATCGCCTTCGGATCGCGGAGCCGCTCGAGAGTGAAGTCCAGTCTTCCGGGGGATCGATCCTTCACCGTCGCGTCCCGCCAGCCCACGCGTCTGACGCGGACGCGGTAGCGATCGGCGTCCTCGAGAGGTGGCGCGAGATAGCGACCCTGGTCGTCGGCGAAGACGGTCAGCGAGTGGCGGGGATCACCGTGGATGAAGCTCACCATCGCGCCGGGGACGGGCCGGCCCTCGGATCGGACGTAGCCATGGAAGCGCGCATCCCCCTCCAACCCGGGGCCCGCGAGGGCGGCGAGCGAGAGCCCGCAGGTTAGACTGAGGCTCGGGAGGAGCAGGCGAAGAATCGACATGGAGGATCTCTCGGAGAAGGTCGTTTCGGGTCGGCGCGTGGTCCAGTCTACCACCCCTGCTCGCGCGGCAGGCCGACGCATCGTCGCGTCCCTGATCCTGATCGTTGTCACCGCCGGCGGCTGTCTCGCCCGATCGCCGCGATCGCTGCCCGAGGCCGAGGCCGAGGCCGTGCGGATCGACCCCGGCGAGGCGCTGGTCGTGCGACTCCGCTTCGGTGCGGAGGCCGATCTCGACCTCCACGTGACGGATCCGATGAAAGAGACCGTCTACTTCGGGAACAATCCATCGCTCGGCGGCGGTGTGCTCGAGGCGGACCGACGCTGCGAAGACGATGCTCCGCGCATCGAGGTGGTGCGCTTCCCCGAGCCGCGCCCGGGCGGATATCGGGTCGGGGTCGACTACATCGATCGCTGCGCGCGTACGCGCAAGGCCGTGCCCTTCGAGGTGGAGGTCCTCTACCGCGGGCGCAGCGAGGTTCGACGGGGCGAGGTCCCGCCGGCGCGCTTCCTCCACGACTTCTGGGAGTTCGACCTCGAGGCGCTCGCGCGCGGCGCGGCGGAAGACTAGGCGGTCGTCTCCGGATCAGGCGACGCGCTTGGGGAGGGTGCCGGCCTTGCGGTGGGGCTTGCCCTTCTCGTCGAGCTGGTAGACCTCCTCGAAGGCCGTGTCGTTGCCCCAGATGCGAGAGTCCTCGTTGATGGACGTCTCGAAGCAGACGAAGCATCCGTCGCAGAAGGTCTTCTTGAGCTCGGGCTCGGTCTCGCAGCGCTCGGGATCGTTGACGAGCCGGCGGACCTGCTGGTAGTCCTCGGAGTTCCAGATCTCCTCGAGGCTCGACTCGAAGATGTTGCCCAGTGTGCGGGCCTCGGCGTCGAGCCGGCTGTCCTGGCCCACGTGCTGCGCGGCGGCGCGATGCTCGCAGCACGGGATCACATCGCCGTTGTACTTGATCACGGTGGAGAAGTGAGGCCAGTAGCAGGTGGGCAGCGTGCCGTTCTTCTTCGGGCCGTAGGTCTCGTAGCGATCGGGCATGATGTCGCCGAGGTTGTGCAGCGCGCCCCAGAAGGTCGAGAACTGATCGATCCCCCAGCCCTCCAGGAGCTCACGGGCCTTCTCCACCTCGTGGACGTTGTGCTGGAACTTGATGTACTGCACCTCGAGGATCGGGTGCTTGCGGCCGAGCTCCCTGCGGACCTCCATGACGCGTCGGACGTTGTCCAGCACCCAGTCGATCCTGCCGCCCACGCGCGTCTTCTCGTACTCCTCCTGGGTGAGGCCGTCGACGCAGGCGGTGAGGTGGGTGAGGCCGCTGGTGACGAGGTCGCGGATCTGCTGGTCGCTGAGCTTGAAGCTGAAGTTGGTGCTGATGTGGCACTCGAGATTGGCATCGGCGGCGATCCGGGCCATCTCGTTCAGCTGAGGATGGGTCATCGGGTCGCCCCACGTATAGAGCGAGACGGCCAGCGCCTTGCCGCGAACCTGATCGATGATCTCGCGATAGCGATCGATGTCCATGCGATGGCTGGACTTGAAGACCTGGTCGTCCATACGCTCGTCGCCGGTGGGGGCCGCGTGGACGCACATGGTGCACGCGAGATTGCACGTCGGCGTGATGTCGATCTTGACGACGGCGGGCAGCGCCTTCGTGGTCTCCCGCTTCAGGACGAAGTCCTTGGTCGCGGTCGCGAGGTTGGCGAGCTGGCCGGGACTGACCTGGCCGAAGAGCCAGGCACGTCTGCGCCAGGTGGTCTGGAGCACCTGTCTGAGATTCATCCTCGATCCACCTTCCTGCCAGCTGCCTGCGCATCCGAGGGCTGCGGGCCGCTGGGTCGCTCATCGGCCAGCCGGCCCTTCGAATGGGGTAGGTTGCCATGGCACAGGGGGCGGTGACAAGAATTCTCGGTGGCCCCTCCGGGATCGGGGGCGGCGGTCTCAGGGGGCCGCCGCGGCAGCGCCGGGCTGTGAAGGCGAGCCCCGCAGCATGGCGGCCATGGCGCGCCGCTCTTCATCCGCGGGAGTCCGGCGTGTGAAGAATCGGGCATGTTTCGCCGGGTCGGCGGACGGATCCAGCGCGATGCCCCAGAGCGGCTCGATCCGATTGGGCACGAGGCTGTAGCGCACGTCGATCACGCGCTGCGCATCGCGGGGGTGCAGCGCGATCATGCCGGCAGAGAACCAGCGAAAGCGCTCGAGGTCGCGGGCCTGCTGCGAGGCCGACTCGAGCCAGGGCAGGTCGCGATCCCGGTCGAGGAGCGCGACCTCTTCGCCCGGATAGGGCAGAGCGGTGGTGCCGAGGCGGATCGCGTCCACGAAGATCCGCCCCTCGCTCACGTACCACGATTTCCAGAGCAGCAGGTTCCCGAACGAGGGCTTGGCCTCGATCCGCTCGGGCGAGTGGCCCCGCGCCTGGGCGAGGTCCAGGGCGGCGCGCTCTGCGCGCAGGCGCTGGGCGCCGCCGACCACGAGGTAGGCCAGGGCGAAGCACAGACCCCAGCGGACGAAGGCGCGGCGATGCCGGAGCAGCGCGGCGCCGATGGCGAGCCCGAGCGCGAGTGTGAAGAGCGGGTCCACCACGGCGATGAGATTCCAGGCCACGCGCAGATCGCTGAAGGGCCACAAGAGCTGGGCGCCGTAGGAGGTGCAGGCGTCGAGCGGGGCGTGCGAGGCGTAGCCGAGCAGGCAGTACAGGTAGCTCTGGCTCGTCTCGATCCTCCCTCGCGTGAGGGGCAGGAAGGCCAGGGCGCAGAGCAGCGCACCCACCGGCATGAAGAGGAGCGAGTGGGTGAACTGCCTGTGGTACTCGAGGAAGAGCAGGGGATCGGTGTCCGAGCGGATCAGCACATCGAGATCCGGGGCCATGCCGGCCAGCGCGCCGAGCGGCAGCGCCCAGCGCAGACGCTCGGGCGCCGCGACGGCCGCCGCAGCCGCCGCGCCCAGGGCACCCTGGCTCACCGGATCCATCGCTCGCCCCCCGCCTTCCTGCCCGAAGATCGCGCGACGGTCCCCATCGCTTCGCCCTCCACCACGAGTGGCGGGCTAGCGAGGGACCAGGCGGTAGAGCCAGACCTCTTCGAGCTCGGTGGGGTCGCGTCTGAACAGCGACTGACTCGTCCAGGCCTCCCCGAAGCGCGCGATCTCGCCGGGGTCTGTGACGCGCTCGGCCCGCAGCGCGAAGAGCTGACCGTCGATACCGAGGCGCACGTGCGGATCGACGCTCATGTTCTTCGCCCACTGGGTCTCGGTATCGCCCGCGTTGATGTACAGCACCTCGTCGACGATCGTGTAGGCGAGGTTCACCGAGTAGGGCTCGTCCGGTCGGGTCTCGAGCTGGGCCATCCCGTACTCCCCGGCGAAGCCCCAGTTCAGCGGCGGCGGCACCGCCTCGCCCTCCAGCTCGCCGCCGGGCATGAGGAAGCAGGGGCCACTGCAGCCGGAGACGAGCACGAGCAGGGCGAGCGCCGCGAGCTGCGCCGCCCGATGGGCTGTGTGGTGAAGCACGATGGATCCTCCCCGCGGCGAGCATATGGGCGCAGCCGGCATCCCGCCAATACGCCGGGGGCTCCAGGCCTCCCTACTCAGCGAGCGAGGCAGGTGCGACAGTCTGCAGATGGATCTCACGCGGGATCGGCGATGGATAGAAGGGGCGCGCTGGGGCGCCGTCGCCGCGACGATCGTCCTCGTCGCCTGGTGGGTGCCCCACGGCGAGCTCGCCGCGGCGGCTGTGCTCCTCATGCACGCCTGCTTCCGACTTGGCCTGTGGGTCGGCGATCCGGGTGCTTCGGGTGCGCGGCTGTGGAGCCCGCGCTCGGCGAGCATCGTCTTCGTCACGCTGCTCTGGCATGCGTGCCTGCTCACCCACTTCGGAGGCGGACTCTTCGAGGTGGAGCTGCACGGCTGGGCCTTCGATTCGCTCGCCGAATCGCTCTGGCGGGGGGAGAGCGGCGTCGATCCGCGAGCCATCCGCTGGGAGGGGATGCGCGTCGGCGAGCGGACGGTGATGTACTTCGGCCTCTGGCCCGCGCTGCTGAGGATGGCCTCGAGCCCCATCGCGCCGGAGCTCCTCGGCCTCTGGCCGCGGCTGTCCTGCTTCCTTGCGTCGGCCTTCGCGGTCCATGGTTTCGGTCTGCTCGCCATGCGCCGACTCGCCGCCAACGCCGCGCTGGACGACGTGTGGCGCGGTCGCCTGCTCGACGCGTGCTGGCTGGGCTTCGGCCTGGGCACGCCCCTGGCCTTCGTGGTCTTCGCGGCGACGCTCTACAACGAGGCGGTGATCTGGGCCTTCTCCCTCGCCGTCCATGCGCTGCATCACGGCCTGCGTTGTCTCGACGAGCAGGACACGGGCGCCTTCACGCTCACGGCCTTTGGATTCTTCGCCGGCGCAGCGCTGTTGGCGCGCCTCACCTTCGGCGTGCCCCTCGTGGGCTCCTTCGCCGTCGTCTCGTTGCGGGCGCTGCTGCGCGCCGTGCGCGGCGGCGCGGATCCGAGCGGTGTTCGGGGCCGGCGGCTGCTGCGCCTGGCGGCCTGCAGCCTCCCGCTCGTCTTCGCACTCGGCCTGCAGCTCTGGTACAACGCGGATCGCTTCGGCTCGGTCTTCGAGACCGCGGACTATCATCTGCTTCGATATTTCGAGAACGATCGCGAGTCCTTCTCCGCCTACCTCGAGCATGGCGCCGTCTCTCCGGCACGATGGCCTACGGCGGCCCGCAACCTCTTCGGGGTTCGCAGCGAATACTTCCGGGCGGGCTTCCCCTTCGTCCAGGTGGCCAGACCCGCCTATCCCGGCACCGGCCTCTATCCACAGATGTTCAACTCGCACGTGATCTCGCTGCTCCTGGTCTCGCCCTGGCTCCTCCTGGGTTCAGCGGCGGGGGCGCATCTGGCGTGGCAGCGCGGCCTCGATCCCTGGCGCTCGCTCGTGGCGCTCGGCCTGCTCGCACAGCTCCTGCTGGTGATGGGCTTCATGATCATGGAGCAGCGCTACCTGCTCGATGCGCTGATGTTCCCACTCTTCGCGTTCGCCTATCTGCTCAGCGACCTCGGGCTTCGCCCGCCCTGGAATCCCCGGCGCTGCAGAGGGGCGGTGTGGGGCATGGCCATTCTCGCCCTCTGGAGCGCCGTGGCGACCAGCCTCTCGACGCTGTCCGAGATCCCGGTCAGCGGCAAGCAGGTGGGGCGCGAGTACAAGCGCGAGTGGGCGGCGCGCTTCGAGCGCGTGGACGCGGCCCTGGGCCTCTCCGCTCCGGCTTCGCCCGCCGAAGCGCCCGGCCGTGGCGCATCGCGGCTGGATCGTCTTCTCTGAGCCAGTAAGGCAGACCGGGGCATGTCATCCAGAAGTCGTCTTCCATGCCCGCCCGCCCTCAGGTGGTGTTTTCGTGGTTTGTGTGCGGGTCCGTGGCGGACACGACCGCGAGAGGGAGATCGGGCCATGGCCACGACCGAGCGCGGCCGCGCGAACGAGGGCAGCCCGCTTCGCTTCGTCATCATCGGCGCCGGCATGGCAGGCATCCTCAGCGCGATCCGGCTCTCGAAGGCCGGGCTGGACGATTGGGTGATCTACGAGAAGGCGGATCGCGTCGGCGGGACCTGGCGCGAGAATCGCTACCCCGGCCTCTCGTGCGACGTGCCTTCACACATGTACAGCTACTCCTTCGCCTTCAACCCCGACTGGAGCCATCGCTTCGCGCCCGGGCCGGAGATCCAGGCCTACTTCGAGGACGTGGCCGAGCGCTACGGCGTCACCGAGCGCACGATCTTCGGTGCGGAGGTGTCCCGCTGCGCATTCGAGGGAGGTCGCTGGAAGCTCGAGACGAAGGCCGGCGGGCGCGACGAGGGTGACGTCGTGATCGCGGCGACCGGCGTACTCCACCATCCCCTCGTCCCGGATCTCGTGGGCCTCGACACCTTCGCAGGGGATTGCTTCCACAGCGCGCGCTGGAAGGACCAGGTCGTGCTGGATGGCCGGCGCGTCGGCATCATCGGCACTGGATCGACGGCAGTGCAGATGGTCGGGGCGCTGGCCGATCGCGTGGCATCACTCTCCCTCTTCCAGCGCACGGCGCAATGGATCATGCCGGTCCAGAACCCCGCCTACAGCGAAGAGGAGAAGGCCGGATTCCGGAGTCACCCCGAGCGCATCGCCTCGCTGCGTGAGCAGGTGAGCAGGAGCTTCACCGACGGCTTCGCGAACATCCTCGGGGATCAGGATTCGCCCCTGCTCGCAGCCACTCACGAGGCCTGCGTGGCGAACCTCGAACAGAGCGTGGTGGACCCCGCGCTGCGTGAGCGGCTCCGCCCGAGCTACCGCGCGGCCTGCAAGCGGCTCGTCATGTCGGACGACTTCTACGAAGCGATCCAGAAGCCCAACGCCCACCTCGTCACCAGCCGAATCGAGCGCATCGAGCCCGAAGGCGTGCGGACGGAGGATGGCGTGCTGCACGCCCTCGACGTCCTCGTCCTGGCGACGGGCTTCAGGGTGGACCGCTTCGTGCGGCCCATGGAGGTGATCGGGCGCGACGGCCTTCGGCTCGACGACGTGTGGCGCGACGGCCCCTTCGCCTACATGTCGATGGCCGTGCCGGGCTTCCCGAACTTCTTCCTCCTCAATGGACCGAACAGCCCGGTGGGAAACTTCTCGCTGATCGACGTGGCGGAGCTTCAATTCGACTATGTCGAGCAGCTGATCGGGCAGATCCGCTCGGGGGCCTGCAGCCATCTCGAAGTCGGCCCCGAGGCGATGGCGCGCTTCGATGCCGAGCGACTCGAGGCGGCGCAGAAGACCATCTGGGCGACGGGCTGTCAGAGCTGGTACCTCGACAAGGACGGCATGCCCACGGCCTGGCCCTTCACCTTCGATCGCTTCCGCGAGGAGATGACACACCCCCGCCTCGATGACTACGAACGCCTCGTGCTGGCGAGCTGAGCAGCGCCCCCCATGGCCGAGGCCTCGACGGTCGATCTCGACGCTCCTCCAGGACGCGTCCGAGAGCGCAGACTTTGACGGTCCAGAAACCCAGCCCGAACGACGACCCGAGCCATGCCGGGGAGAGAAGACGGGAAGAAGAGCAGAGAAGAGCAGAAAGGAAGGACGAATATGAAGGCCGCCGTGATGCGCTCCTACAACGCGCCGCTCGAGATCGAGGACGTCGAGATCGATGTCCCGGGCCCGGGCGAAGTCCTGCTGAAGACCGCCGCCTCGGGCATCTGCCACAGCGACCTGACGGTGCTGGAGGGCGGTCTTCCGGTTCCGCCACCCTCGGTGCTCGGACACGAGCCCGCCGGCGTCGTCGAAGCGGTGGGCGAAGGCGTCACCGACTTCGTGCCCGGAGACCACGTGATCGGCTGCATCACGCAGTGGTGTGGCGTATGCAGGTTCTGCACGGGCGGCCGACCCTACCTCTGCCTCTCGCAGTACGAGGGCCGGCCCGCCGGCGCGGCGCCGCGCCTGAAGGCGGCGGGGGGCGATCCGATCTTCCAGTTCGCGAACCTCTCGTCCTTCGCCGAGAAGATGCTCTCGCCCCAGCGATCGTTGGTGAAGATCCGCGACGACATGCCCCTCGATCGCGCCTGCCTGATCGGATGCGGCGTGACCACCGGGCTGGGCGCTGCCCTCAATACCGTCGACATCCCGGCGGGCGCGACGGTGGTGATCATCGGCTGCGGTGGCGTCGGGCTCGCGGCGCTCCAGGGCGCGCGGATCCGCGGCGCCGGCAAGATCATCGCCGTCGACGCCCAGGCGTGGAAGTTCGATCTGGCACGCGATCTCGGCGCCAACGAGTGCGTGGATGCGACCGCTGGCGACCCGGTCGCGGCCGTGCAGGCGCTGACCGGTGGCGGTGCCGACTTCGTCTTCGAGTGCATCGGACTGGTGCCGACCGTGCAGCAGGCGGTGACGATGACGGGGCGTGGGGGCACCACCGTGCTGGTGGGCGTGGTGCCGGTGACGAAGACCGTCGAGATCTCACCGGCCGATCTGACGCTTCAGGAGAAGAAGATCACAGGCTCGTACATGGGCTCCAACCGCTTTCGCTTCGACATGCCCAAGTACATCGACTTCTATCTCGATGGTCGATTGCGCCTGGACGAGATGATCTCTTCGCGCCTGCCGCTGGACGACGTCAACAACGCCTTCGAGATGATGCGCAAGGGCGAGGCCGCCCGGCAGGTCATCGTCTTCGACTGAGGGCGAGGGGGCGTGTCCGGCACGGCGCGCCCGCTCATCGCACCGCGGGCCGGCGACGCGGGAGCGTCGAAGCGAGAGGAGAGCGCCATGCACGGACTCGAGGATCTGCGCGTGGTGGAGGCCTGCACTCAGATCGCCGGCCCCTACTGCGGCAAGCTCTTCGCGGACGCGGGCGCGGAGGTGATCAAGCTCGAGGGGCCGGGCGGGGATCCCATGCGCCGCTGGTCGGCGAGTGGGCGCGATCCCGGTGGGCGCGACGGCCCGTTCTTCCGCTACCTGAATGGCGGCAAGCGCAGCGTCGTGGGTGAGATCGGCGCGTGGGCGAGCGACGAAGAGGTCGGGCCGCTGCTCGCCGGCGCCGATCTCCTGATCGAGATGGAGGCGCCCGCCGCCCTCGAGCGTGACGCGTTGCGCGCCCGGTTCCCCGGGCTCGTCATCCTCAGCATCACGCCCTTCGGGGTGACGGGCCCGCTCGCCGGTCGTGCTGCCACCGACTTCACGATCCAGGCGGAGGGTGCGTCCACGGGCGCTCGTGGCCTTCCGGGCGGGGAGCCCTATCAGGCCGGCGGTCGCCTCAGCGAGTGGGCGGCGGGCAGCTTCGGGGCCGTGCCCGCACTCGCCGCGGTGAGGCGCGCGCGACGGACGGGGCAGGGCGAGCACATCGACTTCTCCATGCAGGCGGTGACCGCGCTCATCACCAACTGCTACATCGATCTGATGTGGGGCATCCTCGGCCGTCCTCCCGCAGAAGGGGCCTTCCCCTCCATCGAGATGCCTTCCGTGGAGCCCACCCGTGATGGCTACGTGGGCTTCACGACCTACAGCGCACAGCAGTTCTCGGACTTCCTCCTGCTGATCGAGCGTCCCGACCTGCGCGAGTCGGGTGAGTTCGATCAGATCTCGCAGCGCATGGCCCGACTCGACGAGTGGCAGGCCATCGTCCACGCCTATACGACTCGGCACGACACGGCGGAGATCATCGAGCGTGCGCAGCTCCTGCGGATCCCGGTGGCGCCGGTGAACGACGGACGGAAGGTCCTGGAGCACGAGCAGCTGCTGGCCCGCGACACCTTCGTCGAAGATCCCGCAGGCGGAGCCAGGCAGCCGCGGCCGCCCTATCGCATCGATGGAGAGGGCCCGCGCTTCCCCAGGCCGGCGCCCGCCCTCGGAGCCGATCAGGGACGCATCGAGCCGAGGGTGCCGCCGCGCGGCGAGGGCGATGGCGCCGCGCGGCGCCCCCTGGAAGGCATGAAGATCGTCGACGTCACGAGCTGGTGGGCCGGGCCCATCGCGACGCAGATGCTCTCGCTGCTGGGCGCGGACGTCATCCACGTCGAGTCCGTCCAGCACTACGACGGCGCGCGGAGCGTCGGCGGCACGTTGAGCATGCTCCACGAAGACAGGTGGGAGGCGAGCATCGTCATCCTCTCCGCGAACGCGAACAAGCGTGGCATCACCCTCGACCTCTCCCGGCCGGAGGGCATCGAGGTCTTGGAGAAGCTGATCGAAGGCGCCGATGCCCTGGTGGAGAACTTCAGCCCGCGCGTGATGGACGGCTTCGGGATCAGCTGGGGGCGCGTTCAGGCCATCAACCCGCGCTGCCACTACGTGCGTATGCCTGCCTTCGGGCTCGACGGGCCGTGGCGCGAGCACGTGGGCTTCGCCTCGACCATGGAGCAGATGTCGGGCATGGCCTGGGTGACCGGGCACGAGGCAGACCAGCCTCGGGTGCAGCGTGGGCCCTGCGATCCGCTCGCGGGCATGCATGCGGCGTGGGCGCTGCTGGTGGCGCTCGAGGAGCGTCGACGCACGGGCGAGGGGCGGCTCGTCGAGGTGACGATGATCGAGGGCGCGCTCAACGCCGCGTCCGAGCAGGTGATCGAGTGGGCGGCGCTCGGCCGCCTGCTCGGGCGCCAGGGCAATCGCTGCCCCGAGGCCGCGCCGCAGGGCCTGTATCCGTGCGCCGGCAGCACGCCGGGCGCCGAGCACTGGCTCGCGCTCAGCGTCGCCACTGACGCGCAGTGGGTCGCCCTCTGCGGCGTGCTCGGTCGGGCCGCGTGGCGGGACGACACCGACCTCGCCTCACTCGAGGGACGCCGCGCCGCCCACGACCGCGTGGACGCCGGCATCCGCGCCTGGGC
>CAZQMY010000002.1:0-54500 GCA_964594405.1 uncultured Spirochaetaceae bacterium
GTCCTGCCCGTCGAAGTAGACGCGACCGGAGCTCGGCGTATCGAGCCCGCCGAGGATGTTGAGCAACGTCGACTTGCCGCTGCCGGACGCACCGAGCAGCACCACCAGCTCCCCGAGGTAGAGCTCGACGTCCACGTCCGAGAGGGCGCGCACCTCGACATCCCCGGTGCGGTACACCTTCGTCAAACCCGCGGCCCGGAGGGTCGGCGCGCGCTCGATCGGGTGCGACTTCTCCGCTGTCGACACGACGGCGTCCACCTCCTGCCCGCTCGGCGCTCTGAGCCACACTCCGCCCGCCTCCAGACGATCGCGACACGAGCCGCTCGCGCAAGCCGGACGTGCTCGATTCCGGAGGGCGCGACCGGAGACCGGAGCCGGGTCGCGTCCCATCGGGACGGCGCGCCCCGCGGACCCAGGCGCCTCCTCCAGAGCCCCCCGCATCCAGGCCCTTCGCTCCGGTCCCTTCACGTCCGGACCCTTCACATCCGGACCCTTCACATCCGGACAAGAGAGCCGTCGATCGGAGAGGCGCCTTCAGCGCCTCCAGGGACCCGCCGCGACCCGGCCCGCGATCCGATTTCGGTCGGAAATCGATGTCTAAAGTTTGTCAAAGTAAAAACGGGATTTATAATAGACAACGTATCGAACGTCCCCTCCATTGAAAGGATGAAGCTGTGGAACTCACCGCCTTCCAGTACGGACTGATCACCAATTTCATGTCCTTCACCGTGGCCGCCATGGGGGCGGCTGCACTCTTCCTCTTCATGGCGCGCGAGCAGGTCGCTCGCGCCTACCGACCCGCACTCCTGATCTCGGGCCTCGTGGTCGCGATCGCCTGCTACCACTACGTGCGCATCTACTCGAGCTTCACGGGCGCGTACGAGCCGACGGGAGGCGTCTACACGCCGACGGGGCTCGGCTTCAACGATGCCTTCCGATACGCGGATTGGCTCCTGACCGTCCCGCTGCTCATCATCGAGCTCGTGGCCGTCATGAATCTCGCCAAGCTGCAGGCTCGCTCGCTGATGGTGCGCCTCGGCGGCGCGGCCCTGCTCATGATCGCGCTCGGATACCCGGGCGAGGTCGCCGAAGGCGTGGGCTCCGCCATCTTCTGGTGGATGGCCGCCATGCTGCCCTTCGCCTACATCGTTCGCTCGCTCTACACGGAGTTCTCGGACGCGATCAGCACGCAGCACGCCTCGGTGCAGCCGCTCGTCGGGCAGGCCCGCCTGCTCGTGGTGGCGAGCTGGTCGTTCTACCCGCTGGCCTATCTGGCGGGCCTGGGCACGGGCGCTTTCGGTGAGACCTTCCTGCAGCTCGGCTACACCATCGCCGATCTGGTCGCCAAGGTGGGTCTCGGCTTCTTCATCTTCGCCATCGCGCGGGCCAAGTCGGACGCCGAGGGCTACAGCGAGGAGGAGCCGGTGCGCGCGGCCGCGTAGGCCGCCGCACGAGCGGTCCGCGATCCCCGGAGCCTCTCTCGCCCCGGGGATCGCGAGGAGGCGGTCGATGCCCACACCGGGCTCGGCCGCCTTTTTCGTGGTGGAGGGAGATGGACGCCCTCCGTGACCACTCACCCCTCTCGTGTCCGAGTTTGTACGGGACGGTTGTGACGGACTGTGCAATGGACGACACTGCGAAGGGCTGTGTCTAGTTCATGTGCAAGCGCAGGTTGATCACATGCTCGCTTCGACGAGCGTGGTCAGCGGCGCGAAGGGCGCGGAGGGCTCGCGACGAGAGCGCCTCCGCCATGTCGGAGGAAGATCTCGTGGCGGCAGCGCGCACACGAAAGAATGAGAAGAAGACGGACGGTGAATTCCAGATCGCCACGGTGGCGACACTGACTGGCCTCGACCCCCACACGATCCGCGCGTGGGAGCGACGCTATGGCGCAGTCAAGCCCAATCGGACGGCATCGGGCCGGCGCGTCTACGACGACGAGGCCGTGGAGCGGCTGCAGCTCCTCAAGGCCCTCATCGACTGCGGGGACTCCATCGGCTCGCTCGCCGCGAAGAGCGACGAGACGCTCCGAAAGCGGCTGCACAAGCTCGCCGGCCTGGCGGAGTCGGATCCGCGAGAGTCGGCCCCGATGCGCAAGAAGGGCCCGATCCGGCTCGGGCTCCTCGCGCCCGTCGCGGCTGCGCAGATCCGACTCGGGGCCTCGAAGCTCGCTGGCGTGGACCTCAGCGTGGTTGCCGACGACCTCGACGGCTTCATGGGGCAATGCACGCCGAAGAGCTGCGACGTGCTGGTGCTCGAGCTCGACGCCCTCGGATCCGAGCCCGGCCGCGTCATGGACGAGTGTCTGGCCGCGTGCGGCGCGCAGATGGCCATCGTGGTCTACTCCTTTGCGCGCGCCAGTGAGCTTGCCCGCCTGTCCCGGCGCTCGGCCAAGCTCATTCGGGGGCCGCTGCGCGTCGAGTCGCTGCGCCGCGCCATCATGGACCTGGTGGCCAGCTCGGACGCCCGGCGCCGCAAGCTACCCACGGCACGCGTGCCGCGCGCATCGACCGAGTCTCCGGCCCGACGCTTCGACGATGCCCAGCTCGCCCAGCTCGCCGAGACCTCGACCTCCATCGACTGCGAGTGCCCCAATCACCTCTCCGCACTCGTCTCCGCGCTGGTCGCCTTCGAGACCTACTCACGGAATTGCGAGAGTCGGGACGCCGAGGACGCGGAGATGCACGCCGGGCTCGCCTCCGGCACGGGGCGTGCCCGCGTCGTGCTCGAGCAGCTCCTCGAGGGTCTGTGCGAGTATGAGGGGATCGAGATCTAGCTGAGCGCCTCACCGCTGGCCGGCCGCGCACCCAATGCGCGGTCGGCCGTCCCCGGATCGATGCCGAGGAGCAGCATGTGAGGGGCCGTCAACGCGGCCAGCCCGATGAAAACGGTCTGGACGGCGCGGGGCGTGAGCATCGACGGATCGACTGTGGTTTGCCAGAGGATCAGCGCAGTGAGAACGGTGACAGCGGTCACTGGTCCCGACTCGAGCAGGAGCTGCCTGATCGCCTGGACCGGCCGATCACCCGTGCGGGACGCGAGGTCGATGATGTGTCGAGGAGCGTGTCCAGCGCAGAAGTAGACGGCGAAGAAGAGGAGCGGCGGGAGCGCGACCGCCGCGAGTGTCATCGAGACGAACTCCGCGAGTGATCGGAGTCGATCGGATCGTACCGCCACGCTGCGCGTCATCATGGACATGGCGACGATCGCTGCCAGCCCGAGGACGGGTCGCGCTGCCATGACGCCGTCGGCGACGACATCTGAGAACGGAGCCAGCCAGCCGAAGAGAGCCAACACTTCCTCTGTGCGGAACGCGAGGGGCAGCGCGATCGGGAGCGTCCCCCGAAGGATTTGCGTTGGCCAGGGAGGATTCGATCCGGGCGCCGCGTCCCCCGCGCCGAAGTGGAGCGCTGATGCGATGAGGAAGCCGATCAGCGCGATCTCCGGCGCGGCCATCCAGACGGCGACGACCAGCGCCGCTGTCGCGACGTAGACGAAGGTGAACCCCGCCCACCACCTCGCGCCGATCCTGGGCGCGAGGAGCGCACGGCCCACGCGCCAGTCCATCGCACCGTGGGGCAGCCCGGTCAGGCACAGTCCGAGGCAGAGGATCGCCATCTGTGCGCCGAGGGAGGGCGCGGGGAGGAGGAGTCCCAACCCTGCGCCGAACCCGTAGGCGGCGCAGAGCGCGATGTCGTAGGCGCGCCGGGCGCGCGTCCACCATGCCCTCATGCCCCGATCCAGTCGCCCCGCGCACGCCAGGCTTCGCGCAGGAAGAGGGGCGCCGGCAGCGCGCTCACCACGGCGAGACGATCGCTCGGGCGTGCGGTGTCGGTGAGGAAGCGCACCAGGGGGTCTGGCGACACGCGGCGGAAGAGCCCCTCCAGCAGCGCCGGCCCTCGCTCGGGATGGCGGCGAAGCACCGAGAGGAAGAGCGCGTCGAGAGCGCTCGACAGGCGATCCCTGGGTGGCGGCGGCGCGGGCCGCCCGCCCGCGCGAAGGTGCGCCACCATCGCTCTGCTCCAGCGCTGGATCGCACCGAAGGCGTAGCCCGTGCTCGGCTTCACCAGCCCCCCTGCCGTTCCGATCGGAATCACGCTCGGGTCGTCGACGTCGACCGCCGGCCGCCCGCCCATCGGAATCACCCCGGACTCTCCTCCGACGACCTCGTAGTCGACGACGCCATGGCGCTCGCGCAGGTAGCGATCGACCTGACGCCGGTAGTGGGCGGGCGGCAGCGGTGTCGGCGAGAAGAACGTCGATTCGACGAGCGCCTCGCATGGCCCGTAGGGAAGCACGTAGCCGAAGTGGATGGCGGGCTCCTGAGGCACGTCGAAGTCCATGAGCGTGACAGTGTCCGGGTCGAAGACAGGCGCATCGGTGCGCACGCGCAGTCCGACGAAGTGCTGGAGCAGCGGAGGCGGCGCCGCCATTCGCGGAGGTCGGCCGTCGAAGACGAGGCCGGCGCGAACGGTGCCGCGGCTCGTCGCGATCTCGACCCCATCGCCATCGGGCACGAGCTTGCTCGCCGAGGTCCCGAGCGCGACCTCCACCTGATCGGAGCCACGCAGCAGATCGAGGGCCAGGCCGTAGAAGTGGTCCGAAGGCAGCTCACGGTATCGGTACCGCCTGGTCTCGTGCTCCGTCCGCCGTCCTTCGAACCGAACCGCCCACCGCGACCAGCTGTGTGCCACGCCCGCCTCGAACCGGTGAGGCTCGACGTCCCAATGGCAGAAGGTGCGATCCCGCTCGAAGTCCGTCCGGGGCTCTATCACGAGTGTGCGACCCGGGAGTGCGCGGGCCGCCAACTCGACCGCGAGGCTGAGGCCCGCACACCCTCCCCCCACGATCACGCGGTCGTAGTCGTACCCGACGCTCATGCGGCACGATCCGCGCCCGGAGCGCTGCCCAGGGCGAAGTGGAGGCGCTGGTCGTGTGCAGGCCGGACCTGCGCACGCGAGGTCGGCAGCGTACCCGCGAAGTAGACCAGCGCGCGGAAGGTCTGCCAGAGCTTGCCGGCATTCGAGACCACCGTGCGCCGGGCCCAGTAGCGCTCCGGCCCGCGGCGACGGATCTCGGTTCCGATCGACTCGTAGACGCGCGAGGCCGTGAGGATGCCGGCGCGAGCCCGGGTGGGCAGGTAGCGCATGCCCCGGTCGGCGCTGCGGTAGTAGCACTCTGCCAGCGCGATCAGCCGGTCGACGGCGGCCCACGCGGCGAGGCGCGCGTCCGGATCGCCGCCGGCGATGGCGGCGGCCGTACAGCGCTGGCCGACCCATGTGGCGGGGAGGTAGACGCGGCCCCGTTCGGCGTCTTCGAGGACGTCGCGTGCGATGTTGGTGAGCTGCATGCCGATCCCGAGATCCACCGCGAAGGGAAGCGCCTGGGGCTCGCTCACCTCCAGGGCCGAGCACATCATCAGGCCGACCGTTCCGGCGACGCCGTACGCGTAGCGGACGAGCCCCTCCACGTCGGCGACCCGCACCGGACCGAGATCGGAAGCCACCCCGTCCACGAAGGCCCGCGCCACGTCGGGTTCGATGCCAAGCCGCCGGACGGCGTCTGGCATGCCCGAAGGATCCTCGGTCCGCGCGAGGCTCCAGCGCAGCGCGGACAGGGCGTGTGCCGCCTGGCCTGGATCGCCTTCATCTACGAGGTCGTCCACGTGCCGGCAGAAGGCGTAGAGGAGCGCACACCGCTCGGCATGACTCTGCCCGAGCAGGCGGCTGGCCCAGTGAAAGCTGCGCCCATGGTGCGCGAGCACCGCACGCGCCTCGGCGACGGGCGTCGGATCGATGGCGATGCTCATGCGGATGCCTCCTCGTGCGCAACGGTGGGAACCAGGCGGTCGAGGACCTTCGCGGAAGAGACCACACCCGGCAGCCCCGCGCCGGGATGAGTGCCGGCCCCGACGAGGTAGAGCCCATCGACCTCCTCGGAGCGGTTGTGGAACCGGAACCAGGCCGACTGCGTGAGCAGGGGCTGCACCGAGAAGCCGGCGCCGTGGACGCTGAGGTAGTCCGAGCCGAAGTCCTCGGGCGTCATATGGAAGTCGTGGACCAGGTGCTCCGAGAGTCCGGGCAGCATCCGTTGCTCGAGGGATGCGAGGATCCGGTCGCGATAGCGCTTCGCTTCGCTCTGCCAGTCGACGTCGCCCTGCAGGTTCGGAACGGGCGCGAGCACGTAGAAGGCGTCACACCCCTCGGGCGCCATGGATGGGTCGGTCGCCGTGGGGCGGTGCAGATAGAGGCTGAAGTCATCCGCGAGGACCTTGCGGTGGAAGATGTCATCGAGCAGTCCGCGATAGCGCGGCCCCATCACGATCGTGTGATGCGCGACCTCCTCGTAGGTCTTCGAAGTGCCGAAGTAGAGAACGAAGAGCCCCATCGAGTAGCGCAGTCGTTCCATCCGTCGCGGCGTCCAACGTCGCTTGCGGACGCCCGGGAGCAGCTTTCCGTAGAGGTGGGGCGGGTCGCCGTTGAAGACCACCACCTCCGCGGGGAGTTGCTCGCCCGAAGCCAGGCGGACCCCCGTGGCACGACCACCCTCGACCTCGATCCGATCCACTGACTCGCCGAGCACGACCTCGACGCCGACCTCCTCCATCAAGCGCCCCAGCGCGCCGACCAGGGCACCCGTCCCCCCGATCGGGAAGTGGATGCCCCACTCGCGCTCCAGATAGTGGATCAGCGAGTAGATGCTGGTGGTGTCGAAGGGGTTGCCGCCGACCAGGAGCGGCTGGATGCTGAACGCCTGGCGCAGCTGTGGGCTCTGCAGATGTTTCGACACCAGGGCGTGGACCGAGCGATCGCTGCGCAGGCGGATGAGTGAGGGCAGCACGCGGAGCATGTCGCGGAAGCGATGGAAAGGCCGGTCGGCGAGCTCGGTGAAGCCCTTGTCGAAGATCTTTCGCGACTGCTCGACGAGCCCCAGGTAGCCCGCCTGATCGCGCGGCTCGAAGCGAGCGATCTCGCGGAGCGTGTCCTCGACGGTGCCCCCGTAGTCGAACCGACGTCCATCGTCGAAGACGAAGCGGTACCACGGCTCGACGGGGCGGAGCTCCACGTAGTCGTCGAGCCGCCGGCCGAAGAGCTCGAAGAGCTCGCGGAAGAGGAAGGGCGCCGTGATCACGGTCGGCCCGGCGTCGTATACGAAGCCGTCCCGCTCGAAGACGCGCGCTCGTCCGCCGAGCGTCGGCATGCGATCGACGAGCGTCACTGCGTAGCCGCGGGCGCGCATACGCAGGGCGGCCGCGATCCCTCCGAATCCGGCGCCGACCACGATGGCGCGGCCGCTCCCCGCTTCGTTCCGCGAGGCATGGGGCCTCGCGTCGGCGAGTAGGCTGATCATCGTGCACCTCCCAGCGCGGGCGCGTCGCCGGCCCGATCGGTATGTGACAGTGTCGCGGGTAGGGCCGCGGGTGTGTCCGCGGTGGAAAGCGGGATGAGGCGGGCCATCGCCTGACGCGTGACGGCACCGATCCGGGGCGGGAGCTCGTCCAGCACGCGCGCCGCTTGACCGCGGAGCTCCTGGATCCGCTGCTCACACGCCCCAGGTGCGGCCGACTCGAGGATCCGCTGCCTGAGCGCCGCGACCTCGTCGTCGTCGAGGGGCCGGGTGATCGCGGTCGCCGCGAGCCGATCATCGGGGTTTGCGGTCGCGTAGTACAGAAGCGGGGCGTTGGGACGTCCCTCGCGCAGATCCGTGCCCGGTCGGCGCCCCTTGCCTCCGCGCAGATCGAGCAGGTCGTCCTTGATCTGGTAGGCCACGCCGATCAATCCGAACGCGTGTCGCACACGGGCACGGCCCGAGGCCGCCGCGCCCGCAGCGACCAGGGCAGACTCGACCGGAAGTGCGAGCAAGGGGCCGGTCTTCGCCTGGGCCACCTCTTCATGGTGCTTGAGCGTCGCGACGGAGCCCGACGTATCCCCCGCCTGCCCGCGAATCAGGGTCAGCGTGCTGCGGGTGAAGGCCTGGGCGATCTCGCGCTGCGCACCGGCGGGCAGGTCGCAGCCCAGGACGACGTCGATCGCCGAGGTCAGCAGGTAGTCGCCCAGGTTGATCGCGGCCGCCTCACCGAAGACGCGCCAGACCGTCGGCTGCCCGCGGCGCATCAGATCGCGATCCTGCACATCGTCGTGCACCAGCGAGGCGTTGTGAAGCAGCTCGCAAGCGAGCGCGAGGTCGCGGGCCACGCGGTCCTCCACGTCGAGCACCTCACACGCCGCCAGGCAGAGTCGCGCGCGTGCCATCTTTCCCGGGGTCGACAGATGATGGCGAGCGGCGTGGCCGAGCGGTCCGTCCGGCGCGGTCGCGAGGAGGTCTGCGCGCACTCCTTCGATCCTGTCGCAGTCGGGCGCGCCATCGATGGTGCGCGCCTCGGACCTCGTCCAGCGCGTCGGAACGGTGTGGGAATGGATGGTCATGGTTTCGTCTCTCTCCTGGCGCGGCGAGCGCGAGGTGTCGCCGCCGTCTAGACCTCGAAGGAAGGCACCCGCTCGCTACGGATGGGCAGTACGGTGTCCGTCATCCAGCAACCCTTCATCGAGCCTGTCTTCTGACGCGAGAGCTGGAAGAGATAGAGATGTCGCGAACCCTCCCACGCGGTGATGAGGACCGCCTGGAAGGCGAGCGAGCCCTCCACGAGGACGGGGCCGTACTCGGCGTGCGTGTGGCGAAGCATCGGGGCGTACTCGGGTGCGCGAACGAGCCTCGAGAAGCGCTCGAAAGGCCCCGTCGCCGCCTTGTTGGAAGGCGAGGCGAACTGGAAGACGCGGGCGATGCCCTCCTCGCTGCCGCCCGGCCCGGCGAGGGACTCGACCTGGATGCGCACGACCTGCTCGGGTGTGTAGGAAGGGTGAGGCGCCAGCCCCACAGGCCGGCTGCAGGCGGCCGCGAAGGCCAAGAGGCCGAGCATCAGGGCCGTCCGCCCCAGGAAGTGAGCTCGCCTTCCTCGGAGCAACTGCGTGAAGCGGGTTCGGGCATCCATGGCGCTCCTCCTGCCGTCGGTTGGTCAGGCGCGGCGCTCGCCCCGAGGCGGCCCTGCGCTTGACCAATATTTGTCTATTTAAAACATGGACAGAACTGTGACAAGGGATTATTCTCCGAACATGGCGATTGGGACGAGAAAAGATGAGCACCTCGAGATCTGCCGCCGCGGCGCCGTCGAGCATGGGGGATCGACCCTCCTCGAGGAGGTCACCCTCATCCACGAGGCCCTTCCGGAACTTGCGTTGGAGCAGGTCGATCTGAGCGGTCAGCTCTTCGGGCGCGCAGTCGCCGCGCCCATCGTCATCGCTGGCATGACCGGCGGGACCGCCGAAGCGGGCCGCGTCAACCGCGCCCTCGCCGAGCTGGCGCAGAAGCGCGGCCTCGCCATGGGGCTCGGCTCCCAGCGCGCGATGCTCGTCGATCCGACCCAGGTCGAGAGCTACGCGGTTCGCGCGGTGGCGCCCGACATCCCGCTGCTGGCCAACATCGGCTTCGTGCAGGCGACCCGCATGCATCCGGCCGAGCTCTGGCGCCTGGTCGACGCCGTCGGAGCCGATGCCCTCTGCGTCCACCTGAACGCCGCCCAGGAGCTGGTCCAGCACGACGGCGATCGCGACTTCCGCGGGGCGCTCGCACGCCTCGAGGAGCTGGCCTGGACGCTGCCCTTCGAGGTCGTCGTGAAGGAAACGGGCTGCGGCATGGCCCCCGGAACCCTCGACCGTCTCGTCTGCGCCGGGCTGCGGTGGGTGGACGTCTCCGGCGCCGGTGGCACGAGCTGGACGCGCGTCGAAGCGCAGCGCGGTCCGCGAAGCCAGCGTGCGCTGGGAGAGGTGCTGGCCGACTGGGGCACGCCCACGGCGGCGTGTCTCGTCTACGCGCGGCGCCGGGGTCTGGCGACCATCGCCTCGGGCGGCGTTCGCGACGCGCTCGATGCCGCCCGCGCGCTGGCACTCGGTGCCGACGCCGTGGCGATGGCGCTGCCCTTCCTCCGCGGCCTCGAAGAAGGAGGCGCGTGGGGCCTGGACGTGAGGACCAGCGAGCTGGTCGAGGCGCTGCGCGCCGTGCTGCTCCTCACCGGATCGCGTGACATCGCCGCGCTTCGGGAGTCCCCCCGCCTGCTCGGCCCGACACTGCGAGACTGGATCGACGCAGATCCCTCAGAAGAAGAAGCCCGCCAACGCGGCGCCCAACGGAGACCCTGATGTTCATCCGAATCCTGGCCCCCCTGCTCGTCCTCGCTGCTGGCGCCGGAGCGACGGCGGCGCTGCTGACCCATGGCCCGACGCCACGCGCGGAGACCTCCGTCGCGACGCCACCCGCCGTTCGGGTCGTACGTCCGACACTCGAGCGGATCACCCTCAGCGTGCGCTCTCAAGGCACCATCACGCCGCGGACCACCACCGATCTCGTCTCGGAGATCCAGGCCCGGGTCGTCGAGGTCTCGCCGGCGCTGGAGAACGGCAGCTTCTTTCGCGAGGGCGAGGTGCTCGCCCGGCTCGAGCCTCGCGACTTCGAGCTCGCCGTGGCGCGCGCCGGGGCCGCCCTCGATCTGGCCACCGCCGAGCTCGAGTTCGCCCGCGCCACGCTGGCGCGCCGCACGGTGCTCTCGGGCAACGGCATCGCGAGCGCGGCGCTCCTGGACGAGGCCCAGCGCGCCGAGCGGATCGCCGAAGCTCGGATGCGAGAGGCCGCCACGCTGCTCGAGCGGGCCAGGCTCGACCTCACGCGGACGACGCTGCGGGCCCCCTATGCCGGGCGGGTCGAGCGCAAGAACGTCGACGTCGGCCAGTTCGTCACCATCGGGACACCGATCGCACGCATCTACGCCGTGGACTACGCCGAGGTCCGCCTTCCCGTGCGCGACCTCGATCTCGCCAAGCTCGACCTTCCGCTCGGCAGGGACATCGAGCCCCGTCAGCGGCCCTCGGTGGTGTTGCGCACCCCCTTCGCCGGCGACCGCCACGAGTGGCGAGGCGAGATCGTCCGAACCGACGCGAAGATCGATCCGCGCACACGCATGGTCCAGCTGATCGCCCGGGTGCCCGATCCCTACGCGGCCGCCGCGGACGATCGACGTCCCCCACTGGCACCCGGCCTCTTCGTCGAAGCCGAGATCCTCGGACGCCAGGTGGAGCGCGCCCTGGCGGTGCCGCGGGCGGCGCTCGACGGCCCCTCGAGCGTCTGGATCGTCGACGCGCAGGATCGACTGCAGCGTCGCCAGGTGGAGGTGCTCGACCAGGGCGCCGGGGTCGTCTGGCTGGCGAGCGGGGAGATCTCCGACGAGCGCATCACACTCTCGCGCCCGGAGGAGATCCGCGAGGGCCTGAACGTGCGACCGGTCGACGACGACGTGCTCGCCCGGCGCGCGATCGAAGAGGAGTCTGCGTCGTGATCGAATGGTTCGCTCGCCACCGCGTCGCCGCCAATCTGCTGATGCTCGCAATCATGGCGGGCGGACTGCTCACGCTTCCGACCATCACGCGCGAGGTCTTTCCCGACATCACGCCCGACCTGGTGACGGTCCGGGTCGCCTACCCCGGCGCCTCTCCTGCCGAGGTCGAGGATGCCATCGTCGCGCGCATCGAGGAGCGGATCGAAGGCGTCGTCGGGATCCGGCGAATCACGGCCTCGGCCGCCGAGGGGCAGGCGCTGGTGATCGCGGAGCTCTTCACCGACGCGGATCCCAGGCGCGTGATGGACGAGGTGGACAGCCGGGTGGCCGCCATCCCCAGCTTCCCCGCGGAAGCCGAGCGCCCCCTCGTCGAACGCCCGCTGCTGCGCAAGCAGGTGATCAATGTCGCCGTGTCCGGCCAGGTCGAGCCGCGCACCCTCAAGAAGACCGCCGAGCGCGTCCGCGACGAGCTGGCGGCCATCGAGGGCGTCACGCAGGTCGACGTCGCCAACGTGCGCGCGGACGAGATCTCGATCGAGGTCTCGGAGGCGGCGCTCCGCCGCTACCAGATCACCTTCGACGAGGTGACCGAGGCCGTGCGTCGATTCTCCATCGACCTGTCCGGGGGCACGCTCAAGACCGGCGCCGGCGAGATCCGACTTCGCACGCTGGGCCAGGCCCGGAGTGCGGCCGAGTTCGAGCAGGTGGTGCTGCGCTCTCGCACCGATGGGTCACGACTGCTGGTCGGCGACGTCGCGACGGTCCGGGACGGGCTCGAGGAGCTCGATCGCGAGACGCGCTTCGACGGGGTCCCGGCGGCTCTGATCCGCGTCTTCCGTGTCGGCGATCAGAGCGCGCTCGAGATCTCGGAGGCCGTGCAGCGCTATGTGGGCGAGGCCCGCGCCTGGCTGCCGGCCGGAGTGCAGCTCCAGACCTGGGACGACGATGCACGCGTGCTGCGCGGGCGCATCGACACGCTGGTGCGTAATGCGCGCAGCGGCCTGCTGCTGGTGGTGCTCGCCCTCGCCCTCTTCCTTCGCCCGCGGCTGGCCTTCTGGGTCGGTGCCGGGATTCCGGTGGCCTTCTTCGGCGCGCTCTGGGTGATGCCGGCGTCGGATGTGTCGCTGAACGTGGTTTCCCTCTTCGCCTTCATCCTCGTGCTCGGAATCCTGGTCGACGACTCGATCATCGTCGGCGAGAACGTCCACGCCCGTCAGGAGGGGGGCGGTGAAGGCCGGCTGCAGGCCGCCATCGCCGCAACGAAGGAGGTCGCCGCGCCGGTGATCTTCGGAGTGCTGACCACGGTGGTGGCCTTCGCGCCCCTGCTCTTCGTGCCGGGCGCAGGGGGGCGGATCTGGCGACAGATTCCGGTGGTGGTGATCGCCGCCCTGCTCTTCTCCCTGATCAAGTGCTTCCTGGTCCTCCCATCGCACCTCGGCCACGAGGGCTGGCTTCGCTTCGAGCCGCGGGGGCGCTGGGCCAGGCGGATCCTGCAGCTGCCGGATCGCGTGGGCGCTGCGCTCGAAGGCTTCGTGCGCGCCGTCTATGCGCCCTTCCTCGAGCGCGCGCTCCGCGCGCGCTACGTCACGCTGGCGCTCGCCGCGGCCGCCGTCCTGATCGCCATCGGCGCGCTGGGCGGCGGCTGGGTGCGCTCCACCTTCTTCCCGCCGGTCGAAGCCGATCGAGTCGTCGCAACCGTCGCGGTCCGGCCGGGCACCCCGTTCAGCAGCACCCGCCTCGCGGTCGAGCGCTTGGAGCGCAGTGCCGAGCGTCTGAGTGAGGCCGCGGCCGGCGCTGAGGGCGCGCCCGTGGTCGAGCACGTGCTCGCCTCGGCGGGCGCGAACGCGGCCAGCAGCGGCATGGCCGCGTTGACCTCCTCCGGTGCCGCCTCCAACGTGGGATCGGTGACCGTCGCCCTGGTGCCACCCGAGCAGCGCGCGATGAGCGCCACGGAGTTCGCGCGTCGATGGAGGGAGGCCGTGGGCCCGATTCCCGACGCCGTCGAGCTGTCCTTCAGCTCTTCGATCCTGCAGGCGGGCGATCCGATCGACATCGAGCTGCGCGGAACCGACGTCGCCGCCTTGAAGGCGGTCTCTGCGGCGCTGCGCGAACGCCTCGCGGCCTACCCCGGTGTGCGCGACGTGCGCGACTCCTTCCGCGGCGGCAAGCAGGAGCTGGAGCTGAGGCTGCGAGAGGGCGCCGCGGGCCTCGGCCTCTCTGCGGCGGATCTCGGTCGCCAGGTCCGGCAGGCCTTCTACGGTCAGGAGGTCCAGCGTGTCGTCCGCGATGGCGAGGACGTCAAGGTCATGGTCCGCTACCCCGCCGAGGAGCGTCGCTCCCTCGCCAATCTGGACAGTCTGCGCATCCGCACGGCCGACGGGTTCGAGGTTCCGCTCTCGACAGTGGCCGACGTCCGCAGCGTGCAGGGACCCAGCGAGATCCGCCGCGCCGGTGGGGCACGTGTGGTGAACGTGGTGGCCGGGATCGACATCACCGCCACCAGCGCGGCCGAAGTCCTGTCCGCCCTGCGCGCCGACGTCCTGCCCGATCTGCTCGCCGACCACCCGGGTGTCAGCTACGGACTCGAGGGCGAGCAGCGCTCTCAGCGCGAGAGCTTCGAGGGGCTGGGGCGCAACTTCGCCCTCGCCTCGTTTGCGATCTTCGCCCTGCTCGCCGTGCCGCTCCGCTCCTACCTGCAGCCGCTGATCGTCATGTCGACCATCCCGCTGGGCGCCGTCGGGGCGCTGGCGGGCCACGCGCTGCTCGATCTTCCGGTGAGCTTCTCGTCGGTGATCGGCACCGTGGCGCTGGCGGGCGTCGTGGTCAACGACAGCCTCGTGCTCGTCGACTGGGCGAACCGCCGCCGTCGGGAGGATGGCTGCTCGCCCCTCGACGCGGTGCGCGAAGCCGGCCGATCGCGCTTCCGGCCGATCTTCCTCACCTCGCTGACCACCTGCCTGGGCCTCACGCCCCTGCTCCTCGAGCGCAGCGTCCAGGCCCAGTTCCTGATCCCGATGGCCGTCTCGATCGCCTTCGGCGTCGCCGCCGCCACCGTGATCTCCCTGCTCATCGTGCCGGCCGCGTACCTTGCGCTCGAGGACGCGCTCGAGCGCTTCGGCCGGGTGGCCGCCAATCCCCTGCGATCCGAAGCGGGAACCGCGCAGCGAGCGAACGGATCGGGCACGACGGCGTGGCCGACCACGCCGCTGCCCTTCGTGATGCGCGAGAGGCCGGGGGCCATCGCCGACCCGGCGGCGCCGGACGTCGGCTAGAGCACCGCGCCCGGACCGCATGCGCGCGTCGGGAACGAACCGGCCTCCTGCCTCGCCCTACTCCGAAGCCGGCTTGGATCCCGCCTGCGAGCCGGCGACGTTCGCGTCGACGACCGGGCCCACGTAGTGGCCCGCGGCGTCGTAGGGCCAGAAGAGCCCACGTTCGCCGTAGTAGAGCGCACACTCGCGATGGCTCGGCAGGAAGGTCGCCTTTCCAAGACAGAAGGCAACGAAGCGGTGCTCGTCCTTGACATCGGGATTGCCCTTCGAGTGCCAGTCGTCCTGCGCGCCATGCTGGATCTTCGTGATCAGCTGCCCATTGAGCCTCTTGATCAGCGCCCGAGCCTCTTCGGGCCAGGCGCCCTTCTTGGCTCCGGGCTTGATTGCGCTGACGTAGATCTTCTCGAAGTCCGAGGCCCTGCTCCGCCACACACTCATCAGATCGTAGTCGGACACCATGACCGTGGCGCGCCGAATGTGGGTCTCACCATCGGGCTTCACGATGAAGGTGCGGGGCCGGACGACCGTTCCCGACTCACCGGTCTTGGCGGCGGTCGCCGCGGTCTTCGCCGGGAAGATGCCGTGCCACCCCATCGCAGCAGCACTGGGGCAGCGGATCACGATCAGCAGACTCTCCGAGCACGTGAACCGGCCCAGGGTGAGCACGTCACAGGGGTCGATGCCCGTGAGCTGGGCGAGCTGGATGTCGCCCGGGGTGGCTCCGCGACTTCGGGCGTCGCTGATGCGAGCGGCTTCGAGGTGTTCCTGAATCGTGGCCATCCTGAGCCCCCTCCGACTGATCTCGGATCGCCGATGGTAGCCGAGGTCGACAGGGGGTCCGGGCTGATTTGCGGAAGATCAGGACCACGATGATCGTGGATCGGGACTCACGATCCGTCGAAGCCGGCTCACACCCGCTGTACGACTGTGCTAACCAGCCGTGATTCGGAGGCGAGAGAGGGAGCATGGGCGTCGCGACACCTGGTCATCTCCGGCGGCCGAGTCGGGTGGGTCCGTCCTGGACCGTGACCTGGACCGTGACCTGGACCACGAAAGGGCAGGACCTGCCCGCCAGGCCTTCTGCAACGCGTTCCCGGATCGCATCCGGCGCACGCGTGGTCGGGCTCGCGATCATCGCTGCGCTGCTGGCCTGCGGCAGCGGCCCGAAGCTGGTCGAGCTTGCCGAGGCGCCTTCCGCGCTGGTCGTGAGCGATACGGCGATCCTCGACGTGGTCTCGGGTCGGCGAATCCAGGGACAGGACGTGGCGGTCGTGGACGGCGAGATCGTCGGCATCGCACCGCACGGGAGCGACGAGGCCCGGGCGGCGATCGGTAGCCATGGGGCAGTCGAATTCAAGGAGATCGATGGCGCCGGTGCGACGCTGCTGCCCGGCCTGATCGACATGCACGCCCACCCGGGGACCAGCGCGGTGCCCCACCTCGACCGCTTCGGCCCGGACCCCGCCTACAACCTGCGCGCCTATCTCTACTGCGGCGTGACGACGGTCGCCGATCTCGGCGGGCTGCCCTCGCGCAGTCTGAAGCGGAGATCGCAGACTGCATCGGGCGAGCTGCCCGGCCCCACGCTCTACGTCGCCGGGCCCGCGGTGACCGCACCCGGCGGACACCCCGTCCCGGTGTTCGACCTCGTCCTGCCCGGATGGATCCGGTGGTATGTGTTGCCCCGCTATGTCCGCGAGGTCGGGACGGAGGAGGAGGCGGTCGAAGCCGTCGACGGCATCATCGACGCGGGATCCGACTTCGTGAAGGTGATCGTCGACCGCATCCCCAACGACGCACCGCGGCTCGACGAGCGCGTCCTCGACGCCGCGGTGGCAAGGGCCCGTGCGCGTGGGCTCCGCTCGATCGCGCACATCGGTACGACGCAGGACGCCCTGGATGCCGCGCAAGCCGGCGTCGCCGCGTGGGGACACATCATCTACCGCGAGCGCCTGACCGACGCACAGATCGACGCGCTGGCCGCCTTCGACATCCCGATCATCCCCACCATCGTGCTCTTCCACTCCATGGCCATGCGGGGCGAGGAGTCTCCGCCCACGAAGCTCGAGCGGGAGATCGCCACGACACGCATGCTCGAGCCGCCGCCCGCGCCCGACGACCCCTTCTTCGTCGAGTCGACGAGATTCATGCGCTCACATCGCGAAGACTGGTACGAGAACGCCCGACGCCTGCACGCAGCCGGTGTCGTGATCCTCGCCGGCAGCGACATGCAGGCCGGCGTCTTTCCGGGGGCGGGGCTGCATCGTGAGCTGCGTCACCTCGAGAGCGCGGGGCTCAGCCCGATCGAGGTGATCCGCGCAGCGACGCTCCATTCCGCCCGCTTCCTCGAAGCGAGCGACGACCCCGCCTTCGGCCTGATCGCCGTGGGCAAGCGGGCCGACCTCTTGCTGGTGGACGGCGATCCGCTCGCCGATCTCGGCGCGCTCGAACGAATCCGAGCGGTGGTCGTCCGGGGCCACGAAGTGGCCCGGACGCCGAGCAACCGCTAGCCGGCCGCCCGAGGTCGAGCTGGCGCGCTGCTACGCAGACCTCGGCGCACCTCAGCGCGCCGCCGGCGTCTCCCTTCGCGCGCCTCGGCGCCGCGAGCCGCCCGAGCGGCGCGGCGCACTCTTGCGCGCCGAGCCGCGGCGGGCGGGGCGCGCGTCGCGTCCGCTCTCCCCGCGCTGGGCCTTCTGGCCCCGCGGCGCAGAGCGCCTGGAGGCGCCGTCATCGGCGTCGAAGCCTTCCACGCGACTGCGCGGGATCCTCGAGCCGATCATGCGCTCGGTGGCGCGCACCCAGGCCGCGTCGTCGCCGGTCACGAAGGTGAAGGCCTTGCCCTCGCGTTCGGAACGGCCCGTGCGACCGATGCGATGCGTGTAGGCCTCGGGCGTATTCGGCACGTCGTAGTTGATCACGTGGGAGACGCCGCTCACGTCGATGCCCCGGGCGGCGATGTCGGTGGCGACCATGATCTCGAACTGCCCGCTTCGGAAGCCCTTCATGGCGCGATCGCGCTGCCCCTGGCTCATGTTGCCCTGGAGTCCGACGGCCCGCCGACCCTCCTTCGAGAGCTGCTGAGCCAGCCGGCGCGCCCGGTGCTTGGTGCGCGTGAAGACGATCGCCGACCCGAAGCCATCCTCGGACAACACCCGATCGAGCAGGTCCCGCTTGCGATGCTCGCTGACCGGGTAGAGCACGTGCTCGATGGTCCGGGCGGGCGCGGATGCAGCGAGCTCGACCACGTGGGGATCGTCGAGGATCTCGTCGGCGAGCTTGCGGATCGGCTTCGGCATGGTGGCCGAGAAGAAGAGGTTCTGGCGATCGGCGGGAAGCGCCGCGAGGATGCGGCGGATGTCCGGCAGGAAGCCCATGTCGAACATGTGGTCCGCTTCGACCAGGCCCAGCCTCTCGACCGCGTCGAGCTTCAGGACGCCCTGACCGAGCAGATCCAGGACCCGGCCGGGACATCCGACCACGATCTCGGGGCGCCTGCGGAGCGCCGAGATCTGGCTCCGAGCGGAGACGCCGCCGAAGACCGAGACGGTCTTCAGCTTCGTGAACCGGGCGAGCAGGTCGATCTCCGCCTGGATCTGCGTGGCCAGCTCGCGTGTCGGTGCGAGGATCAGCGCGCGTGGGCCGGGCTCGTTGGCGTCGAGCAGGATGTCGAGGAGGGGAAGAGCGAACGCGCCGGTCTTGCCGGTGCCCGTCTGGGCCAGGCCCAGGATGTCGATGCCGTCGAGGGCCTGAGGAATGGCCTGGCGCTGGATCGGCCGGGGCTCGGCCCAGCCTGCGGCGACGATGCCGCGTTCGATCGCCCGGTGCAGCTCGAGCTCGGCGAAGCCGACGCCCAGCCCACCTTCGCGAGCCGGGGCCCGTCGTTGGTCATGGCGATCGTCTTGAATGGGTGCACTTGTCATTTCGTTGGGACTCCAGGGCTCCGGGCGCATCATACGCATCCGGGCCATTGGAAGCAGACGGACATCCCCGAGGCCCGACAGGCCTCTTGCCTACCTCTCGCATGTCGCATGTCGCATGCGAATGGGGGGCGCCTCTGCACTCCGACGCTGAACAACAGACGAGGCGTCGGCGGAGATTGCTGGGCGGCGCGACCGTGGGAGGGGATGGAGTCGGTCCTGCTGTTCGCCGCCGGCGGGACGTTTCCCGCGAATTGAGCCAGTGGATAGCGACCTCCGGCCCGCGGCGCCAGTCGTGCACGGAATTGCAGGCGATTCGTCACGGAGCAGGGCTCTCGCGAAGCTGAGCGCCTCGAGAGCGATCTTCGTCGCCATTCGGGCCGATTCGCTGTGATAGCTTAGGCGGATGGAGCCCGGCCGGGATCGACAGGGAGGAAGCGGCCTCCACCCCAGCATCACGGCGGCGATCGTCCTGATCGCCGCCGTTTCGGGGCTGGCGATCCTCGCTCTCCGCGCGCCCGTGACCAGCAGTCGGCCGCCTCCGGCACCCGCGGCGCCAAAGGTGACACCCGCCGCCGAAGCACCACCCGTGCCCGGGAGTGCCAGAGCCGCCCCCGAGCCGTCCGCTGCCCCCGACATGCGCGAGGAGACCTTCCTGGAACGCAGTCGCCGCACCTTCCCGAGCGAGGCCGCGCTGCGCCGGATGCCCGCCTTCGAGCGGCGCAAGCACTTCGACGTGCGGGCCGCCCTTCGCGCGGGGCTCACCCCCGAAGAGGTGGAGGCCCTGCACGAGAAGTGGGAGACCGCCGAGATGGCCGCCGAGCTCACGTTCGAGGACCGGTTCGGGAAGGGGCGACGCGCCAAGCCCGGCCCGCGCCTCTACGACCAGCTGCTTCGCGAGCACCTGAACGACGACGACTTCGACGTGGTGCTCTACTCGACGGGGCAGATGAACCGGGTCCGGATCGAGTCGGTGGAGGGCCGGCCCGACGCGTACGCGGATCAGCTCCAGCCCGGTGACGTGATCGAGAGCTACGACGGCGAGCGCATCTTCCATCTCAGCCAGCTGCAGAAGCTGATCCGCGCCGGCGAAGAAGGCACTGTCGTTCCCTACACGATCCGCCGCGGGAACGAGATCATTGCCCTCGAGGCGCCGGGCCGTCATCCCCTGGGCCCCAAGTCGCCCCGCGCCCTCGCCCCGCTGCCCCGGTGAGCCGAGACGCGATGCAAGGTGCGGCCGCGGCCCTCTGCGCGATCGTCCTGCTGGCGGCGCATCGCGCGCTCTGGCTCACCGGCGCCGGGCTCCCGGCGCCCGGGGCCGCCGAGCGATTCTTCCATGCGCCGGAGCAGACGTCGCCCCTCCTCGTGATCGCCCTCTGTGGCTGGCTCGTCTGGAATCGGCGCCAATGGCTGCGAGGAGCCGACATGGCGCCCGCGACCGGGCTCGCCCTCGCCTTCTTCGTCCCCGCCCTCGCCCTCCATGCCTGGGTGGAGATCTCCGGCGCATGGGCCCTGCTCCTCGTCGCGCTGGCGCTGGAGCTCCTGGCCTTCGCTGCGCTGGTCGGGGGTCGTCGGGCGGTGCGGGCGCTGCGATTGCCCGCGCTGGTGCTGCTGCTCGGCATCCCGATCCCCGGTCCGCTCCACAACGAGGTCGTGTGGCAGCTGCAGAAGTGGACCTGCGCGGGCGCCGGCGGGGTGCTCTCGCTCGCGGGCTTCGAGGTCAGGAGCGCCGACGCGCTGCTGCGCATCGGCGATCGCGCCTTCGTGGTCGTCGAGGCGTGCAGCGGACTGCGGGGGATCGAGCTGCTCCTGCTCTGCGGCCTCGCGGTCCGCGAGCTCTTCGCGCATGGGGGCCGGCGGATGTGGTGGGTGGTCGGCGCCGCGCCACCGCTGGCGCTCCTCATGAACGTGCTGCGCGTCGCATCGATCCCGCTGGGCGAGGACAGAGGCACGCGGGTGGCGATCGCGGAGGGCCACTTCACCCAGGGCATCGTGGTCACGGTCGTCGGCACGTTCGTCCTCTACGGCCTGGGGCTCTGGCTCTCGCGTCATACGGACGCATCGGCGCACCCACAGGAAGCCGCGCGAGCACCTCTGCGGCGGCCGTCGATCGGCGCGCTGCTCTCCGCCTCGGGCCTGCTCCTCGCGGTGGTCTTGGTCGGCGCCGTCGGTGCGGCGCAGCGCAGGGAGCCGGATGCCGGGGCGCGGCCCGCCAGCACCATCCCGATGCGCCAGGCCGCTTGGCATGGCGAGGAGGCGCGTCCCGACCGCCTCCTGATCGGAGAGCTCGCCCTCGATCCGATCGTCGCCCGCCGCTACGAAGAGCGCAGGGGTCGCGGGCCGAGGCGGATCGTCGACGTCTTCGTCGGCCACGAGGATCCCGCGGCCCTCGGGCGCCACCCCTTCTCCTCCAAGCTCGTCCTGCCCGGCGCCGAGTGGTCCATCGAGCGCATCGGCCGCGAGCGCGTCTGGGCGCTGGGCGCCGAGGTGGTGGCGGCGCGCGTGCGCAGCGGGTCGGCGAGGGCGCTCGTCTACCAATGGAACTCGGCGGGCGATCCCTTCTGGCGCGAGACGCTGCTCGCGATCGTGGGCCTCGATGTGGGCTCGGGCGGCGGCGAGCCGCGCCGAGCGGTCGTGCGGCTCACGGCGCCGATCGAGAGGGCGGGGCCCCTGGCGGAGGACCGTGCCAAGCAGGCTCTCGACGCCTTCGCGGGCGACTTCCGCGACCGGCTGCCCCCGCCTTGAGCCATCGACATCGCCCTTCACTTCGCCCCGGGGCGATCGTAGAATGGGCGGATGTCCACCAAGACCCGTCCTTCGTTCCCGCACCGCCGCTCGTTGACGAGCGCTCTCGAAACCCTGCCGCGCGTGATGCTCTGCTTCGCGCTGGCGCTCGCGGGATGTGGCTCACCTGAAATCGAGTCCGCTCCAGCCGGCGCGGGATCGGCGCCGGTCGCCCGGGCCGCCGCAGGTGAGCCCGCCGATCTGATCGCGATCCTCGGCAATCCCAACGGCCTCGAGCGCACCCGTGACCTCTCGATCGCTCTCATGCGGGGCGGCCCCGAGATCGTCACCGAGATCCGCTACGCGCTCCAGAGCACCCGCATCGATCGGGGCCCCGTGCAGGACGAGCTCCTCGTGCGCCGATGGGCCGACTTCGATCCCGCCACCGCCTACCAGTGGGCGCTCCAGAAGGCGCCGCGTGGCTATCGCGACTCCGTCGTGATGGCGGCCATCGAGCGCTGGGCCGAGATGGACCCGCAGGCCGCCGCCGCGGAGTTCTCCCAGCTGAGCCAGGGCCCCACCTACGAGGCCGCGATCCGTACGCTGGTGGCAGGCTGGTATCGATCGAAGGAGCCCGGCCTGCTCGATTACATCTATGACATCGGCTACGGGTTCGATCGCCAACGCGCGGTCAGCGCGTATCTACGCGCGATGGTGCAGCAGGATGGGCCCGAGGCGGCTATGCGATTCGCGCGCGAGCTGTCCGAGGAGGACGAGCGCTTCAAGCGGACGGTAATCCGACAGGCAGCCTCGGAGCTCACGATGGAGGATCCGCAGCTGGGTGTGGCCTGGGAGGACGAGTTCGGGGACGGCAAGTACGGCGACTCCATCCTCGGCCTCGTGGTCTCCCGCTGGGTCCTCCAGGACGGCCCGTCCGCGCTCGCCTGGCTCTCGAAGGCCGAGCCCGGCAAGCGGCGCGAGCTGGCGCTGAGGGACGGGTTCCGCATCTGGGTGCAGCGCGATCGCGCGGGGGCCCTCGCCTGGGCCGCAGAGATGGGCGTCGAGGGCGTCGAGCCCTGGTTCCGCCCGGCGGTGGGGATGGTCGCCATGGCGCGCGCCGTCCTCGACCCGCCCGAGGCGATGCGCTGGGCCGAGCTGATCGAGGATCCGACCAAGCGGCGCGGCGCCCAGGTCACCATCGCCCGGCGCTGGCGCAGCAAGGATCCCGAGGCGGCGGAGCGCTGGGTGGCCAGCTCGAGCCTCCCGCCCGAGCTTCGCGAGAAGACCCTGAAGCCGCTGCCGGTCAAGAGGTCGAGTCGCCCCTACTTCCAGAAGCTCCCGCCCGCGGAGGGCTGACGCGCCGGGCGGATCTGGCCTGCGGGGGTACGAAGCCGCCGAAGACCGCGTCGAGGTCGGCGAGCCTGAAGAGCGGCAGGCTCGCGTCGCGGCTGCGGATCGCCTCGTCGTCCGCCCCCTCGGTGGCCAGCGCCCGATCCGCCACGAGCGCGCTCAAGCGGTCTCCCGCGCTGCGCGCGGCGTCGAGACGACGTGCCACCTCGCGGCTCTCGGCGTACTCACCGAGGCGCATCAACGCCCAGCACAGGCGCCGGAGGGTGAGCGGTGAGGGGTCCGAGCGCCGCGCGAGGCGGCGATCGATCCGGACCACCCGCTCGTAGTCGCCCAGCAGGACGAAGAGCGTCGCCAGCTGCTCGGCGGCGAACGCGCGGCTCGGCGGATCACCCGCCACCGAGTCGCGCTGCCACTTCGCATACCAAGGTGGGATCATGCCATGCGCCGTGGCCCAGCGCGGCGCCTCCTCGATCACCGCGCGGACGTCGAAGCCTCGCTCGGGATCGAAGGGCACGCCCTCTTCGGCGTAGTGCTCTGCGAGGCGCGCCAGGTTCTGGCGATTTCGCGCGTGATCCCGAAGATAGAGGGCGCTCTGCATGTTGCGGAAGACGGGGATCCAGCCGGGAGCGCCCTGCAGGTGGTCGGCGGTGTACTCGATGGGCCGGTTGGCGCGCGAGACCCGAGGCACACCGGTGCCGATGAAGACGTCGACCCCATGGCGATCCAGCGTGTCGAGATAGCGCTCTCCGGGCGCGCCACCGCGCCGCTCGAGGAGGGCCCGGCTGTCACGCAGCGACTCGGGCGGGAGGTTGAGCGAGCCGTTCACGAAGGCCGGGAGCTGCGGACTGAGCCAATAGCCGGCGAAGTTGCCCATGAAGTAGTTGTTGAAGAGGCGACCCTCGAGCCCGGCATCCGCCAGCAGCCAGATCGCGTGGGCGTGGTACTTCGAAGCCGAGTAGGGCTGGGCGTAGGTCGCACGGGCGACGTTGCGTGAGACCATCGGCCAATCGCCATGGCGGCCGCTGGCCACGAGCAGCGCGAGCATCCCCAGCGGAAGCGCGAGCGCGGCCAGGGGCTGGCGATCCGAGCGCCCGGACAACCACTGCCCCAGCAGTGCCAGCGGAATCAAGCCCAGCCACAGGAAGCGCACCGCCGAGATCAGGGCGATCAGCGCCAGCACGGCCATGCCGGCCAGGGCGGGATCGATCGTTGCCTCGCCGTCCGGCGCCGCTCGTCGACGTCGCAGCTCGGTGAGGATGCACACCGGCACGCTGATCGTGAGCATCCAGGCGAGCGCCCAGTTGACGGGGCTCGGCGGGAGGTTGGCGAGTGGCCAGGCGAAGAGGCGAGTGCTCGCCCACTCGTCCCCGACCAGCTCGAGGGCGGGCGTCGCCTGACCGGCGACGAAGTAGTGGGCGAGCGCAGCAGGACCGATCGGATTGAGGAGGCTCGCGAGCAGCGTTGCGCCGCAGGCGAGCAGCAGCGCGAGTCCGCGCCTGCGCTCGGCACCATCGGGATCGGGCACCGCCGCCGAAGCGACCAGCGACCCCGCCGCCGCTGCACCCAGCAGCGCGGGCCCCAGCACGAACGCCGCGTGGAGATTGGCCCAGAGCGCGACGAGCAGGCAGAGCAGCGCGATCGGGCCGGGACCGGGCCCCCGTCGCCGATCCATGATCACGAGCCAGACCACGGCGAAGGCGAGCAGCATGCTGAAGAGATGCGGCCGGAGCTGCACCACCCGATAGGCGGAGAGGCAGGCCCACACGAGGACCGCAGCGCTGGCCACGGGCCGCGATCCCCCAGCGCGGCGCACCACGGCCCAGCCCATCGCGAGCACGCCCACCACGAGCCCGACGTGGAGCGTACGCAGGCCGGTGAAGCCCGAGGCCTCGAGCCCCGCGTGCAGCCAGACGTCGCTCAGCCACGCCGAGGGCGCGATCGGGCCCTGCGACGTATGGAGCAGCGCGTCGGCGTCGAGCCAGGGCCCGGCCTGCGCGTAGCGGCGCCCCATGGCGAGATGCCACCAGACGTCGTCGGTGAAGATCGGTTGGCCAACGGCGATCAGGAGGAGCAGGACGCCGGCGATCGCGAGACCGTGTGCCGCAAGGGCGGAGGCTACTTGCCGATCCACGCGACGCGTATGCCGACCCCGAGCCGGAAGGCCCACTCGTCGATCCCGATCTCCCAGAGCGAGGTCTCGGTGCCCTGCCCATCGCTCTGCTGATCGCTCATCCCGATGGTGCGATCCCCGAGCACGTAGTAGGCGCCGGCGCCCAGGAAGAGCGTCGGCTTGAACTGGCCCTTGGTCCCGAGGTCCACACCGACCTCGAGATGGGGACCGATGGCGTCATAGGGCCGACTCTCGGAGTCCATCAGCTCGAAGGTGCGCACGGTGGGATCGAAGAAGTCCGGCTTGATCGCGTTCAGACGCGCTCCCTCGACGTTCATCACGAAGTGGTGCCAGCCGAAGGAGGGCCGGAAGACGATGCTTCGATCGCCGATCTCGCGTGTGATGGAGACCCCGAAGTTCGCCTCCCAGGCGAGCGGATCGATCTGCGCAGTCGCCCGCATGCCCGTGCCGAGAATCGCCGCCTCCGGGTAGGGATCCCCGTTCTCCGCCTGCCGCGGGAACTCGATGCCCGTGGGATCACCGAACTTCGCCAGGTCGCGGCTGAAGGCGATGGTCGGCGCGATCCCAGCCGATGCGAACACGCGGACGCCACGCAGGACCTCCGGCGTCTCCAGGCCGATACTGATCGGAATCTGCGGCGAGAGCGCCGTCTCACTCCCGCTGATGTCCACCTCGGGCGCGTCCGGGGGCGTCAGGAAGGACCGACCCGTCGCGCTCTGCCCACCGATCAAGAGGCCGATCTGGACAGCGACGGAGGGTAGCCAGCGATCTTCGATCGGGCTCGAGGAGTCGTCCGACGCCGAATCGGCCTGTGTCGGAGAGAGATCGCTCCCTTCGTCCGCGAGAGCAGCTTGGGCGCCCAGCAGCGCCAGGAGGACCACGAGAGCGAGGAAAGGGGCTCCTTTCCCGGCAAGCGGGCGCAGAGATTCATTGACCGGGGCGGGCGCCATGTGATTAATATTGCACCTGCGGTGAACCCGCGCACCCCCCTTTGGATTTCCTGTCGCCGCGATTCTCATCGGCACGTGGCTCGGCCATCATCGACGATGAACGGAGACACCGACGCATGGCACGAATGAATGCGGTGGGTGGATGACATCGAGATGGTCGGTAACTTGATTTCCGACGCGTACGCATGAAGAAAGGCGATCGATTGCACGGCATGGGGGGACGAGGGGCCGAGAGGCTCGAGAGGGTATCGGGCGAGGCCAGGGGCGCAGCGACCAGCGAGCTGCGGCGGCGCCCCACCGGCATCATCGCACGCCTGGGGATCGCGATGGCGATCGCCCTCGCGATGATGACCGCATCACCGGCCTCCGCCCAGAACGAGACCGCCGCCAACGAGAGCGAGCCGATCGGACGGGAAGAGGCAGAAGAGGCCGTCGACGGCGACGAGAATGACGAGGAGGCCGGGGGCTCGGAGGCGGATGAATCCGACGAGGACGCCGATGACGACGAGGGCGAGTACGACGAGTACGCCGAGGACGAGTACTTCGACGACGACGACATCCTCTCCGAGGGCATGGAGCCGCCCATGCAGATCGAGGAGCTGGTCGTCACCGGGAGCGCCACCACGGGCCTGAGCGACTACGAGAGCGCCGACTCCATCACCTCCTTCTCGGCCGAGGACCTGACGGCGCTCGGCGTCACGAGCGTCGCGGACCTCGGCAACTTCACGCCGAACCTCGAGATCATCAACGCCAATCCGACCTCACCCACCTTCTTCATTCGAGGCGTCGGCCTCTCTGACTTCAACGCCAACTCGACGGGCGCCGTCGCCATCTTCCACGACGACGTCTCCCTGAACAGCCCCGCCCTGCAGTCCGTGATGGTCTTCGACGCGGAGCGCATCAATGTGCTCAAGGGCCCCCAGGGATTCGGTCCCAATCGCAACGCCTCGGCGGGCGCCATCAAGGTCTACTCGCGCAAACCCACGGACGAGTTGTCCGGAAACCTCCGCGGCACCTTCGGCAACTACAACATGGTCGAGTTCGAGGGCGGCCTGAACGTTCCGCTCGTCGAGGATCTGCTGACCAGCCGCGCCGCGTTCCGGGTGATCCGGCGGGACGGGACCGGCTTCAATCGCTGCGGCGGCTTTCCTGCGGACGGTCGCCCGATCAGCCAGCCCTTTCCGCCGCCGGGCATCGACGGCTCCCTCTGTGGCGAGAACGTTCGCAACAATCAGGTCTCCGACCTGCCCGCGGACCTCCCCTCCATCGTCAACGACCGCAACGCGTGGGCGACCCGCGTGATGCTGCGCTTCCAGCCCGATCTGGCCGCCATGGACTGGCTCCTCAACGTGCACGTCGCTCAGCTCGACCAGCTGGCGCCGCTCGGGCAGGTATCCGGCACCAATGGAACCCAGCGAGACGAGAACAACCAGCCCACGATCACGGGCGGTCTCACCTTCCCCACCTCGGCCGGCTACCGGGAGCCCGATATCTCGGAGATGGTGATCACTCGATCGCAAGAGCTGCAGGCGGAGGGCCTCCTGCTCGGCCCGGCCAATGCCGTCGCTCGCCAGGAAGTATCCGAGACGATCGCGAACCAGCTCGACATCCGCCCCCGTGAGGGCGACTACAACCGCGTCGGATCGACGACCAACGACACCGCTGGCGTCAACCTGCGTGGCGACATGATCTTCGGGGACGGCTTCGAGTTCACCACGATCACGTCCTTCGACTACTACGATCGCCGCAACGAGCAGGATCTCGACAACACCCCGGACGAGCTCTTCGAGATCATTACCGACGACGAGGGATACCAGTTCACCGAGGATCTCAGGCTCCGCTTCGAGACGGGCGCCTTCCGCTGGGATGTCGGCGCCTACTACGTCACGGAGGAGATTCAGGCCGACATCCAGACCTTCACCTCCGATTCCGCCCAGGGGAACCTCGGCGTCAGCGACCGCGGGTATACACAGCGTCTTCACAGCTGGGCCATCTACGGGGGCTTCGACGTCGACTTCTGGGACGACCTCACCTTCCAGGCCGGTATCCGTTACAACTGGGAGCTGAAGGAGATGGACTATGGCCTGGTCCTCAACAACGAGGTCCGCCAGGCCACCAACTCGCAGACCCGCAGCGCGCCGACCTGGAACTTCCGGCTCACCTACCACCTCAGCGACACCATCGACATCTACGGCAAGTACGGCCGCGGCTGGAAGGGCGGGCACTTCAACGCCGTCGGCAACCTCGTGACGCGCGAGATCGACTTCGCCGAGCCCGAGACGCTGGATTCGTGGGAGGCCGGCGTTCGCGGCCTGTGGTGGGACAACAAGCTCGGACTCGAGGCCTCGTTCTTCTACTACCGGTACAACGACTACCAGGTCTTCACCTTCGCCCAGGGCTTCAACGTCGAGCCCGAGCTCGTCGTCATCAACGCCAACCAGGCGGAGAACTATGGCGTCGAGGCGGATCTGAGCTTCCGCCCCATCGACCAGATCTTCACGCTCGTCCGCTTCGGCTGGCTCGAGAGCCAGTATCTCGACTTCACGCAGCAATCCGTCGCCACGGCGATCAGCGGCGGCCAGACGGTCGAGTTCCCGATCCTGATCGACAACACCGGCAACCGCCTCATCAATTCGCCGCAGTTCCAGATCACCCTGATGGCCGAGTACACCCAGGACCTGGGGCGCTTCGGCGAGCTGGTTCCCCGCTACGACGTGGCCTGGAAGAGCGCCCAGTACTTCGACCCGAGCGAGGGCGTCGGACCGCCGAACCTCGTACAGGGCGTCCCCATCTACCCGGAGAACACGATCGGCCAGCGCCCCTTCTGGCTCCACAACATCCGCCTCACCTACCGCACCCCCGTGGAGGGTCTCGAGGTCTCGGGCTGGGTCCGCAACCTCACCGACGAGGTGTACAAGGCTGGCGGCTTCAACGGCGACGCCTTCTCGAACTTCGTCGTCTGGTTCGTGGGCGATCCGAGGACCTGGGGAATCGACATCAACTATCGCTTCTAGCCGCCCGCAGCAGCCGCGCGGATCGCGCAGCGCGCGCCATGACCCGCTTCAGGGCAGCGCGTACCCGAGGGCCCGGAGCTGGTTGAGCTCCATCTCGTCGAGCTCGCGCGTCGGCGCCTCGCCCCAGGAGGGCGAGGTGTCGAGGTAGCGATCCGCCTCGGCGCGCAGCCGTGCGAACGTCTCGGGGTCGGTCTTCGAGACGTCCTGCAGCTCGCGCGCGTCCACGCGCGTGTCGAAGAGCTCTTCGATGGGCGGGCCGCCCACCAGCGAGGCACTGCGCACGTAGCGCAGGGGGCCCTCGGCCACGGCCACTGCGGGCAGCGGATCGGGCTCGCCCTGCCCCCAGCGCTGATCGAGGTGGGCGACGGCCCGCGGCTCGCCCTCCGGTGCCGGCTTGCCGCGACCGGCGGCGAGGATGTCGGGCGGGCGCGAGCGACCGTCCAGGCCGGGCGGCGTCTCGAATCCGAGCATGTCGTAGAGCGTGGGCCAGACGTCCACGTTCCGTGTGCGACCGGGCACGACGATCCCGGGCTCGAGCTCGAAGGGCAGTCGGATCAGGAAGGGCACCTCCGTCGACTCCTTGTAGACGAGTCGCGCGTGGCCCTCGTAGCCGCGCTCACGAAAGGCCTCGCCGTGGTCGGAGATCACGACCACCACGGTGTTGCGCGAGAAGCCCTCGGCGTCGAGGGTGCGGAAGAGGTGCCCCAGCGCGCGATCGGTCCAGCGGATCGAGTTGTCGTAGACGTCGGAGTACGAGCCGCCGAAGAGCGCGGTGTCCTCGTCGTAGAGGTACTCGTGGACGTCCATGAGGTGCAGATAGAGGAACCACCGCTCGTGCCCGTGCACGCGCAGGAACTCCTGCGCGCTGCGCACCACGTCCTCGTCGGTGCCCAGCTGCGCGATGGTCGGATTCTCGCGGCGCACCGAGGGCGGGATGCGAGTCGGGGCGGGCCGGGTATAGACGTCGAAGCCCTGGTCGAAGCCGAAGTTGGGCGAGACCCAGCCATTGCGATAGATCGCCACGGTGCGGAAGCCCGCCGCCTTCAGCGTCTCGGCGGGCATGCGTGCCTGGTCGGAGACGATGTCGTCGAACTTGACGACGCCGTTCGCCAGCGGATAGAGGCCCGTCCACATGGACGCCATGGAGGCCTTCGTCCAGGAGGACTGGGCGAGGTGGCGGTCGAATCGGATGCCGGTGGCCGCCAACGCGTCGAGCTCGGGCGTCGTGTCGCGCTCGTAGCCATAGCTCCCCAGGCGATCTCCGCGCAGCGTGTCGATCAGGATGAAGAGGACGTTCAGATCCTCGCGATCCTTGCGCCGCGCGATGTCGTCGACCGTTCCCACCTCGCGCGGGGGGCGGGCGGCCTCGGGATCGATCTCGATGAAGGCCGAGAGGAACATCAGGACCACGACGATGCCTCCGAGCACCCATGGCCAACGCTGATCGAGTACGCGCTGCGTCATGCCGACCACCGTACACGAATCGGCCCACGGGCCAAAGCCCGCGAATCATGATTCGCACCGGGGGGTGATTCGAGTAGAATGCGCGCCATGCAATGCGTGGTGCCCGCCCGTGCCGAGGCCCGCCATCGCACGGCTCCGGCGAGCCTGTGCGCGGCCGGCCGCAGGCCTTCCGCCCGATGGCTCGCCCTGATCGCGCTCGCGCTGGTCGGGGTCGCCTGCTCGAAGCCGGACCCGCTCGTCGAGATCCGCGAGCAGCACGCGCGCGGCGAGTACGAGGCGACCATCGAGCCGCTGCGCGAGGTGCTGCGTGAGCGCAGGGAAGACCCCGAGGTGCTCTTCCTCTACGGCCGCGCCCTGAACGCCACGGCCACCCCCACCGAGTCGCTCTGGGCCCTCCGCGTCGCGATGGACGACCCGCGCTTCCTGGCCCCCGCCGGCCTCGCGATCGCGAGCGGTGCCCACAAGATGCGCAACTTCACCGTCGCCCTGGAGGCCCTCGAGCGCGTGCTGGAGGCGCACCCCGACGACCTGGACGCACTGCTCCTGCGCGCCCGGGTGCACGCGGACTCCCGCCTCGACAACGAGCAGGCCCTCACCGATGCCGAGCGCGTGCTCGAGCTCGACCCCGAGAGCGTCCAGGCCATGGAGCCGAAGATCGTGGCCCTGCTGGCCATGAAGCGCATCGACGAGGCCGGCGAGGCCATGGCGCAGCTCGGCGAGATGATCGAGCAGAGCGGGCTCGACGCCAATACGCGCGCCTGGCACTGCGCCACCATGGCGATCTTCGCCGAGGACAGCGAGGAGCTGGAGCTGGCCACGGAGCGCTGGGAGGAGTGTCTCGAAGCCTTTCCCGGCAAGCCCGAGGTGGTCCAGAAGTCGGTCGCGTTCTTCGACGGCCAGCGGCGGTGGGCGAGAGCGATCGAGATCCTGGAGCGCGCCGTCGAGACGGCGCCCAGGGCCATGGGCTTCCGCGTGGGCCTGGCGGCGCGCTACCGGATGGGCGGCGACAACGAGCGCGCGGAGGCGGTGCTTCGCGAAGCCACCGCATTCGACGATCCGGCGCTGCGCGTCGCGGCCTGGCTGGGCCTGGTCACCCACTTCCAGGCGCTCGGCCTCTACTCGGAGGCGGCCGAGGCCGGAGGCAGCGCGGTCGAGGTCGCACAGGAGGCGGGCGAGGCCATGCCGCAGCTGATCTTCGACTACGCGGATGCGCTGGTGATGAGCGAGCAGTTCGAGCGTGCCGAAGAGCTCGCCGAGACGATGACCGTGGCCGCTCACAAGGAGCTGATCCTCGGCCGCTCGCGGCTCATGCAAGGCGATGCCGAGACCGCCCTGGCGCACTTCTCCGAGGCCTTCCGGCTCTGGCCCGACAACGGCTTCGCCCGCTACTACGCGGCCATCGCGGCCGAGGAGATCGGCGACTTCGATCGTGCCATCGAAGAGTACCGGTATGCGATCCGGCTCGATCCGGGCGGCACGGATGCCCGGCAGCGCCTGGCGCGGATCCACGTGGCCGAGGGCAAGCCCTACGTCGCCCTCCACGCGCTTCGCGTCAAGGTGGAGACGCTGCCGCTCGATCTCGAGGGCGAGCTGCTCTCGCTTCGCCTCTTCGCCGAAGTCGGCCACGCGGGCCCCATGCGCAAGTCCCTCGAGAGCTTCCACGAGACCCGCCCCGCGCTCCTGGGCCGCGCCGTGGCGAGCGCCGCGCACGGTCTGAGCCGGCGCATGGGCCACGACTTCGCCGTGCGCTCGATCATCGGCGCCGACGGTCTGCGGCTCACCGACCCGGAGCACGTGGACGCCCTGCGCGCGCTGATCGAGCATGCGCACGCGGTCGGCCGACAGCAGGGCGCGCGCGGAGTCGTCGGGCGCGCGCTCGAGGCCCACCCCGAGAGCGCCGACCTGCACGCCGCACTCGGCTTTGCGCTGGCCCTCGAGGCGCCAGACAGCGCCGAGAGCAAGGCCGCATACCGCCGGGCGCTCGAGCTCGACGGCGACCACGTGCTCGCGCGCATCGGCCTCGGAGACGCCCTGCTCACAGAGCGACCCGCGGAGGCGCTCGCCGAGCAGCAGCGCGCGCTCGAGCGCGATCCCGAGAACGTCGCGGCGGCGCTCGGCCGATCGAGGGCGCGGGCTGCCCTGGGAGACCTGGACAGGGCCGAGGCGGAGCTCTCGACGCTCCTTCGGGAGCACCCGGTCGATACGGATGTCGCGCGCGCGCTGCTTGCACTCCAGGTGCAGCTTGGTCACCCCAGGGAAGTCACGGAGCCCCTCGAGCAGCGGATCGCACGCTTCGATCCCCCTCTGCCGCAGCGCCGCATTGCGTCACCGCCCCCGGCGAGCGCGAAGCCGGACGAGGCGCTCGCGGAGGAATAATCGTCGGGGAACACGATGCTCGCCCGGCCTCCACGTCCCGAGCGCAAGCTGCGCGCGCAGCCACGGATTGCACTCTGTGTGCAATGCCTCGTCCAGATCCCGCCCCCCGCGCCCGCGTCGAAATCACCGTAGACCGTTGAAGTTTTCGACTCTTCGATGGGGCGTCGTGATAGGGTGCGGGGTGCTGAAGATTGTTTGTCACCGTCCATCGATGCACTCGCTGATCCCGAGTGCCGCGACCCCATGGAGGACAGATCGTGCAACGCTCAACCCTTTCGTGTTCCAGACTCATCTTGGTTCTTACTGTGTTATTCGCTCTCCTGGCGGCGAGCGCCGCGAGTGCAGCAAAGGTGCTGTACTCGGTCTCCGCGACCGCCCGCCGCTTCACGGGCTCCCAGCTGACGCTTCCCATCGGGGGCCCCGCAGCCGGCAACGGCTTTCTCGCCCAGCAGACCGGCACCGCGCCGTTCACGGTGAGCATCTCCGATGCTCAGCTGGATCGCGCCGCCGCGCCGGCCACCGACCCGCTCTTCCTGGGCGGCGGCAATGCGCTGCAGCTGCGCACCTCGCTGGCGGTCCAGGTGCCGCCGCGCAACGTCCTGGCGACGTTCAAGGCCAACGGCCGATCGGGCCCGCCGGTCCTGAGCTTCTGTCCGGGCGGGACGCAGCCCGGACAGACCGTGTTCAACGGGACTGGGGCCTTCAACCCCAACTGCAGCGTGCCCTCGAGCGCACCGACGGGTGTCGGGAGTGCCAATGGCGTCATGCGCTACTCCAAGACCACCAACCAGTTCGGTGGGCTCGGTGCCTTGGCCGCGCAGGGCACCGCTTCGCTGGCCGTCTGGCTCGCCCTGCCCACGACCGGCGGCGCACCTGGTCAGGTGGCCTTCGCGGCCGATGTGATCGATGCCTCCGGTCCCGGTGAGCCCATCGATGCCTCGCCGGACGTCGGCGTGCTCGATGGGCTCGTGGTGAAGCAGCTCTTCGGCTACACGCCGTCGGGCATCATCACCGCGACGGGCGCGACCATCATCTCGGCCAGCGACGTGACCCAGACCGCGTGGGGCGGCCCGCTCACCACCGGCCAGATGAAGATCTCGGTCACGGCCAACCAGGGCCCGATCCCGGACATCTTCACGCTGACCGGCAGCGACACCCGTGACGCGTCGGGCATCGGCAACATCACTCTGGTGAGTGGATCGATCTCACGCACCAACCTGACGGGCAGCTCCGCGACCCGCAACGTCGTGAGTCTCACGATCACGCCCGAGCCCGCCAAGCTCGCCAGCGCGGGCTTCGCCCTGCTGGCGCTCGTGGGTGGCCATCAGCTCCACCGCCGCCGCAGCCGCTAGGCACGAGCTGCAGGGTCGAAATCAGGACGCGCCCGGGGCCTCGGCCTCGGGCGCGTTCAGCTTTTTCGGGGCCGCGTTCAGCAGGAGTCCGCGACGCCCGATCCAGCCCAACCCACGAACGCAGCTCGGATCATCGGCAGCGCATCGTGCTCTCGAAGCGCTCAGAAGCGCTCAGAAGCGCTCAGAAGCGATAGTCCAGGCCGATGCCGACCGAGACATAGCGGAAGGTGTCCACGCCGGTGATCGGCAGCACGTAGCTGGCCTTCGCCTGGGCCACGATGCTGCGGGTGATGTAGACGTCCAGGCCGCCGCCGAAGCGCAGCGTGAGCATCGTGTCCTGGCTTCGGCTCGTGCCCGCTGTCCCCGAGAGGTCGGTGGCCTTGCCTTCGACGGTGAGGGCGCCCATGCCGAAGAGACCGAAGGGCTGCACCCGACCGGTGTGCAGGTAGCCCTTCACGTTGACGCTGGTGTGGATCGGGCTCAAGGCGATCGCGGAGAAGGGGCCCTGATCGGTCTCGCTGACGGTGCCGTTGAAGCTGTCGAGCCACTCCACCTCGACCTCTGTGGAGTATCGCGCGTGACATCGATAGCCCACGCGGCCGCTCAATCCGGGCTTCCACTCGTCCATGACGAGGGTCACCTGAAAGGGCTCGTGAGCCGCCTGCTGGGACGCCTGCTCGCTCTCGTCCGCGTGTTGCTGACCATGCGAGTAGCTCATGCCCACCCGCCAGCCAGGCCGGCTGAAGCGATCGTCGCGCGCCTGATCGGCCGTTGCGGCCACCTCGCTGTCCTCGTCCTCCGCCTCCACCTCATCGGCGTTCGCGCGGATGCGGGTCACGAGACAGGCGATACTCGCCGCGGCGCCTGCGCCCGCGGTGGCGGCGATCGCGACGGGGCCATCGGTCGTCGCCCGGGCCGCATTGGTGTTGAGTGCAAGAGCGGTCAGGACCGTTCCGCCGAGCACCCTCACAGTGAGCCGTTTCACGTCCGCACGTCCCCCAGAATGTCGCCCGCGCTCCTCAGCATCGGAAGCTCTACGATGTCATTCTTGACTGCGCGGTGCAAGCAAAAGACCGTCGAGAGGCCGATCGATCATGCGACGTCCAGGCCAGGGATCAGACCCCGGTCGCCGATCCGTCACATCGAAGCAACCTTCTACACACCCCATGCCGGGCGGGCTAGTATCGCTCCGAGGAGGAGTCATCGGATCATGCGAAGGTGGTCGTCGGTCATTTCATTCTGGCCATTCTGGCTCGCACTCATCGTTCTGATTGCCGCCGGCGGCACGATCAGCTGCGAGGATTCCAGGCTCAGCGGGTCTTCGGGACTGATCCCTCTGACGCCGACCCAGGTCACCGCCACCTGGGCGGGGACCTTCGTGAAGACCTCTCAGCTCACGGGCACGACCTTCGTGGAGCGCGAGGGCACCGTTCAGTTCGTGCTCGAGCGGGACGGCCGAGCCATGACCGGGACGGCTCAGTTCACGAAGACGACGCCGGATCCGGACTGCTGGGACCTGGGCGACCTATCGGTCTTCTTCGAGACCGGGCTCATGGCCGAGGGACGCCTGCTCACCGCAGACACCAATGGCCCTGCCCTTCCCAGCCCCGACACCGTGGTGATCGGCGACCTCACCTTCACCGGCGATCGACTGATCGGAACGTACAGGGCCACGGTGATCCCCTCCGGCTCCCCGATCCACTGCCGCCTCGAAGAGGGCAGCTTCGAGGCGATCCGGCAGTAGCGCCGGCCTCGGAATCCGCGCCGCCGCGGGCAGCGATGCGCGACGCTTCGCACCTCATCGTCCAACCGCGGTGGCGAAGCCCGGGGAAGGTCGGCGGCGTGGTCTAAGATGCCGCCATGACCACGCCCGGAACTGCTCTGATCACCGGCGCCTCGGCCGGCATCGGCCGCGAGCTCGCCCTCGTCTTCGCCGCGCACGGCCACGACCTCGTCCTGGTCGCGCGCAGCGCAGACAAGCTCGAGGCGCTGGCCGAGGAGATCCGCGCGGAGCGCGGTCGCCAGGTGCACGTCCGGGTGCGGGACCTGCTGGAGCCAGGCGCCGCCGGCGAGATCTTCGAGGCGCTCCGGGACCAGGGCGTCGTCGTCGACCAGCTCGTCAACAACGCCGGCGTCCTCGAGCTCGGCGCGTTCGACGCGCTCGAGCTCTCCGACCTCGAGCGCATCGTCGACTTGAATGCTCGCGTGCTGACGTCGATGACCCGTGTCTTCCTGCCGTCTATGCGGGAACGGGGCCATGGGCGCATCCTGAACATCGCTTCGAGCGCGGCCTTCCAGCCGATCCCGTCACTCGCCGTCTATGCGGCGAGCAAGGCCTTCGTCCTCTCCCTCAGCGAGTCGCTCTCGGAAGAGCTCGCCGGCACAGGCGTGACGGTGACGGCGGTCTGCCCGGGCCTGACCGCGACCAACATGACCGACAAGGCGAAGTCGGACAGCTCCGTGGTGTCCCACTTCCCCGACTTCCTGATGGCCGACGCCACGAACGTTGCGGAGGCGGCCTACCAGGCGGCCATGTCGGGCCGCGTGATCGAGGTGCCAGGCCTCGCGAATCGGGCCCTCAGCGACTGGTCCCGCCTGCAGCCGCGATGGATGACGCGGATGATCACCGGGATCGTCGGCCGACGGCTGATCTAGAGCACATTCGCGGCCCGGCGCGGGCGGGGTGGCCGATCAGGCACCGTCCTGCGCCTCCGACTCCTGTTCGCCCGAAGTGCGCGGAGCGACCTCGCTGAGCTCGCGGTAGCTGGCTTCGATGTCGCCGACGAAGTCGTGCAGATCCGGCAGCGCATCCCAGTCCGCGTTGAAGCCCCAGTGGATCCACTCGTCGTAGCTGAGCAGCGCGATGCCGAGCGCGTGCGTCGCGATGAGCGGGACGACCGGATAGGTCTCGAGCTGGCGGGCGCCGAGCATGTAGATCGGGAAGCGCGGGCCCGGGACATTCGTGATCACGAGGTTGGCGGCCGAGCTGCGCGACGCCAGGCGGAAGAGCGGGCCGAGCAGCTGGTTCGGGAGCAGATCGATCGCGCGACTCATCGCATCCCCCGCCCCGGACTGCCCGGAGGACTTGAGCTCCTGCGTGAGCTCGACGACCCGCAGCAGTCGCTTCCACGGGTCCGCTTCGTCCAGGGGCAGGCGAATGATGAGCCCCGAGACGCGATTGCCGAGCGTCGAGCTCTCCGACGCGCGTCGGACGCTGACCGGGACCACCGCGTGGAAGTCGATCTCGTCCACCGCGACGCCTCGCCGCTTCAGGAAGGCGCGCAGCGCCCCGCTTGCGATCGCCAGCACCGCGTCGTTCAGCTTCCCGTCGGCGAGCCGTCCGAGCTCGCGCACGTCCTCGAAGGGCATCCGCGTCCAGTCGAAGCGCCGATGCGGACCGATTTCGACATTGAGCGGTGTCGGCGACGCCGTCGTGATGGCCTCCCTCGCGGTATCGAGGAGCGCGCCGAGCCCGGACGAAGACTCCTCCTTCGATTCGGGCTCTTCGGACGACTCCGATCGAAGGGCGCGCAGCAGCGAGAAGGGGGCGCCCACGCGATGGCGCATCTCCTCCATCACGAGCTGGGCCGAGCCCGGCGCCGGTCGGGGGATCCAGGGCCGGGGCGGAGGCGGCTCGTAGTCGGGATCGGCCCCGACCAGCAGCGTCCCCATCTTGACGCCAGACAGTCCGTCGGCCATGCAGTGATGCGCCTTCGTGATCAGGGCGAGACGATCGCCCGTGAGCCCATCGACGATCCAGTCCTCCCAGAGCGGCTTTCCCCGATCGAACTCCTGCGAGAGGATGCGCCCGGCGAGCCGCTTCAGCTGTCGCTCATCACCCGGCTGGGGCAGCGCCGTGTGCCGCACGTGGAAGCGCAGATTGAATCGGTCGTCGTCGATCCAGACGGGCTGGGCGAAGCCCGGAATCCACTCGAGACGCTGCCGGAGTCGCGGCACCTTGTGCAGCTGCGCCTCGATGAAGCCGAGGATGCGCTCGAAGTCGGTGGCGCCGCTGTCGTCCCGAAGCGGCTTCGCGTCGAAGATCGTCACCGAGCCGATGTGCATGTGGGCGCGGCCGTCCTCCATCTCGAGGAAGCTCAAGTCCATCGCCGAGAGACGCTCGAAGTGTGCGTACGCCATTTCCGGGACCTCCCTCTCCCCGCACGATTCTACAACGCCGGGCGGGACGACTGGACTCCGATCGCGCCTCGTATCTCAGGCGGCGCGGCCTTCGGGATGACCGAGGGCGAGCACCTCGTCGAAGCTCTGTGTCACGCAGGCGACAAGGCGATCGGGGTCACTCACGGCAGCCGGGTCGGCGTTGAGGCCGACCTGCATCCGACCGTCGTAGCTGAAGGCCGTCACGTTCAGCGCCGCACCCGCCAGGGGTCCGAAGGGGAGGAACCGCACGATCTTCGCGCCGCTCATCCAGACCGGGCGCCGAGGACCGGGCACGTTGCTCGTCGTGAAGTCCGTGGTCTTCTGCATGGCGCCGAGCAGGTCCATGGTGAGCGAAGGCGGAAGCGTGCCCAGCACGCCCGCGATCTCGTCGAGCCAGGGCAGAGCGGGCTCGTCGCGCTGCGCCCGACACAGGCGGCCGACGGCGCGGACGCGATCGGCCGCGGACTCGATGCCCACGGGCAGCTCGAAGCGCACGGGCGCGAACTGGTTGCCCGCGCGATCGGCCCCTTCGCCCTCCCGCACGTTCACCGGCATGAGCATGCGAAGCGTCTCCACGGGATGCCCCAACTGTGCGTGGTAGCGCGCGAGTCCGCCGGAGACGCTCGCGACGAAGGCGTCGTTGATCGTGCCGTCGACTGATCGGCCCGCGCGCTTCAACCCGTCGAGCGGCACGCTCAGCGCATGAAGGCGCACGCCCGGCGAACGCCTGCGCATGATCGGCGACATCGGCTCGGAGGCGGCGCTGAGCAGACGCCCCGCCGAGTCGAGCACGCCCGCCGCCTCGCGAGCCGTCTCGAGCGGATGCAGGAGCGCCGCCCCAGCCTCACGCGCCACCGCTCCGGACAGGCGCGAGAACTGCTCGACTGCCGTATGCGCCCGATGAGCCAGCGAGCGGCGCACGGCGTCGATCAGACACGGCGGCGACGGCGGGCTCTGCGAGACGGTCGCGATGGGCTCGGAGGCAAAGTCGTCGTCCGGCCCGTGCTCGATGAGGCACTCGGTCATCTTCACGAGCCCGACGCCGTCGGAGATCGCGTGATGGAGCTTCATCATGCCCGCGCACGCGCCGCCCTCGAGGCCCTCCACCAGGTGCAGCTCCCAGAGCGGACGGTCCTTGTCGAAGGCCTGCATGGCGATGGGCTCGGCGAGATCGAGGAGCGCGCGTTCGCCGCTGCCCGGCGCCAGGGTATGCCGCCGCACGTGGAAGCGGAGGTCGAAGTAGGGATCATCCTCCCACCTCGGCGGCGAGAGGCCGATCGGGTCATCCACCACGCGCTGTCGCAGTCGCGGGATGAGCTGCGCGGCGCGCTCGGCCTTGGCGTCGAAGCGCTCGAGGGAGGGCCTGCGATCGAGCAGCCAGATCGAGAGGATGGTGGAGCGGAGGATCGGATCGGCCTCGATGTGCCACATGAGTGCGTCGGCTGCGCTCATGTAGTCGTCGAAGTCCATCTGGCGGGGGAGACGCTGGCTGGCCATGTCGGGGCTCCTCGGCTCGGGATCGGAACGCGGGGATGCCCCAGCGTCCACCTTCGCAGCCCCGCTTTCAAGCGCGCTCTCGCACTGGCCTTCGAGATCGGTCCGACCGCCACCGCCGGGACGTCCGCCAGGGACCGTGCACCCCCTGGGCGCAGCGCATCCGCGCGAGATCATCTCGTGTGTGCCGGAAGCGGCCGACGCACCCCGATCGTGGCGCTTTCACTGCGTCAGCCCAGCCGGCGCCCCGGGCAGCGCCCGGGGATCCGGGTGGCGGCGCCTCGGATCGAACGATCAGGCGGCCCGATGGCTCCGTGCGCGGTCGCGGCGCGAGACATGGCCGAGCCCCGCCAGGCCGAGGCCCAGCAGGACGGCGGTGCTCGGCTCGGGGGCGAGCACCACGTCGATCCCGGAGCTCGAGCTCGCCGCGACGTTCAGATCGAACTGGAAGGCGCCGGTGAAGTCACCCGTGAAGGACGCAGCGGTGTCGTTGAGATTGCCCGCCGTGGTCCATCCATCGAGCTGGTCGCGCACGCTCGGATAGCCGCCCACCTGGAAGTGGGTCGCTCCACCGCTCCCCGTCAGCCACGAGAAGGTCTCGCCCGTAACGGCGTCTTCGATCAGCATCTCGTCCAGCGAGGCGGTCGCGATGTCGTCGGAGTGGGTGCGTTCGAGATCGAGGTCGAGGTAGCTGTAGACGGAGACCGCGAGCGCCGCGGTGGTGGTGTTGCGGACGTCGATGTTCCAGGCGATGCCGTCGTGGTCAGCAGGCGAGGTGTCGTCGACGAAGACGAACTCGTAGTCGATCTCGAGATCCCCGGCGTTCAGGCCGAGCGCCGCGGCCCCGTTGGCGTTCAGGACGAGCGAAGAGGTCGCCGTGGCGCCCGAGGCCGAGATCGCGGAGACCACGTCGAACGACGAGCCGTCGATCACGACCATGCCGCTCTCGTTCCCGAGATAGCCGTACATCTGGTAGAGATGGTCGTTGCCACCGGGCGACTCCGAGCGGAACTGGCTGTTGGTCGAAGTGAATCCGTAGCTGCCGAGGTTGCGGATGCGAAGCTCACCGACGGACATGTTGAGCGCCGCGGCTTCGGTGACGAGTGCCAGACAGAGGATCGGCGCCAGCAGGAGCGATGTACGGCGGCCGATCGCACGCCTGGCGGTCGAGAGGCACGGACGGGAGAGAGCGAGGGGGGATCTCGGTCTTCGATTGCTCATGGGGGACTTCTTTCTCGAGCCTGAATCGACGGCCCGGGTGAATCCCGGGCGCAGGCTCGGTTGGCTTCCCCGTACATCGACAATTCCATCCATCCGGAAGAGGGTTGTTGTCTCCATTTCTGCGAAAGGAGCAGGACACTCGCAGGCGATGGGCAGACCGATACCCCGACATGCGCAGCTTCACTGGACCGCGCACCCGCCTCGCAGCCGCGTCCGCAGAGGCAGAGACTGACGGTCAGCCGCCTCGTGACGGATCGCCCTCGGACTGCGAAAGCGCTTCGGCGACGCGGATCTCCGACGATCGTCCGTCCGTTGTGCCGCTTCGGTCCGACGGATCCATCCAGCGGCGGTTCGTCTGCCGCTAGTGTCGATCACCATGAATCGCATCCTTCGGCGTACGGTGAACAAGGCGATGAGCGCTCTGGTCGGATCCGGGGTCACCATCGACGAGAGAGGTCGGCTCTGCCTGCCCGACGGGCTCTGCCCCGAACGGGTCCATCGCTTCATCGAGCTCTGCATGGACGAGCCGTTCGCTTGCCCGCGCGACGCCATGCACGCGCTCTTCGAGGAGCTCGGCGTGAGCCCGCGCGCCGTCGGCCTGCTCGGCGAGATCATCGACGCGCGGGGTGACGTCGAGCTCGGCGAGGCGCTCAGGCACACGGGCGCGCTGATGAAGGCGTTGCCCGAGCTCAAGACGATCCCATCGCGCTTCCGGACCTTCCTCGTCCACGACCTCGGACTCGCCTCGGAGCGCTGCGCCGACCTCGAGGAGGCCGTCGCATCCGCGCGCATGGCCGCCGCCGAACGCGCCGGCTGCGCGCCGACATGGGACGCCATCCTCGAGAGCCGCGAGCAGCTCGAAGACGTGATGCGCGCGTGGCGCGAACGTCGGGCTGCGTGATCGGATCGGCCCAGGTGTTCCGGGGAGACGCTCCGTCGGAGGCGGTCGGCTCGCGTCGCATCGCTCGGTGGGCGTGTCCGAGGCGGTCGGCTTCGGCCCGAGGCCCGCGGAGCGGAACGCGGATCCAGGATCGGGCCCTCACCGGCATGCCTTCGAGACGTGGGAGGGGCGGGGGATGCGATTCGCGCGCAGCAGACCGAAGGGTGCCTGGTCGCGCTCGGACTCGTCGCCCTGCTCGCCGTCGCCACCGCCGGCTGTGCGACGAAGCCCCGCTGGCAACGGGGTGATGAGCTGTACCGATCCGGCGACTACCGCCGCTCCGCCCGACTCCTGCTCGAGGAGCTGCGCGCCCCCGAGATCCGGGCCGACGATCCCGCGTACCTGATCGCCCAGCGCACGCGCTTCATGCGATCCATCGGCTGGTGTGCCGACGAGTTCGGGCTCGAGCCCTGGATGGATGAAGCCGCGCGGTGGTCGCACGAGAGCGGTGTCGAAGTCGCGACGACCGACCAGCATCGTGAGACGATGAGCTGGTGGTACGGCTGGTACTTCTCGAAGACGGATCGCAACGGCCGCGGCCTTCCCTTTCTTCGATGCCCGGCTCGAGTTCGCCAGGAAGCAGGGCCTCGTCTACCAGGAGATCCTCGCGCTCGCCGCGATCGCGCCGGCCTACGTGGACGTGGGCCAGGTCGCCCTCGCCGATCGATATCGACGGCGGGCGTTGCTGCGGGCGGGAGACGGCTTCATCGAGGTGGGCGTCTCTCCCAAGGATTCTGAGGAGTGGCTGCAGTACGAGCGCATCCTCGACAAACGCTCCAGCGATCTCTCGGGACGAGTGAGTCGGGCCGAGATCGAGGCGCTCTGGTCGGAGATCGAGCCGATCGCCGAGAAGCGGCTCGATCCCAAGTTCATTTCGCACACGGGGACGGCCAAGGACTTCGCCGTCAACGGCAACATCGATCGGGCGCGCGAGCTGCTCGTTCGCGCCCGGGAGATCGGGGAGCGAGAGTCCGTCCCGACCTTCGCGCTCGACAAGCGCTGCGCGAAGGCTCAGGTCGACGTCCTCGCGCGCGACTGGACGGAGGTCGAGGTGTCGACGCAATCCTGTGTCGGTGGCTTCGAGGCGCGGGGGCTCACCGTCGGCTCCGTGATCCCGCGCCTGCGGGCCGAGGCGCTCGAGGCGCAAGGGCGGCTCGGCGAGGCACGCGCCGCCTTCGAAGACGACGTCGTCGTGCGCAGCCTGCCCTCGCTGCGCTTCGCCCTCACCCCGGGCAGCGACCGCCGCGCGACGCGCGAGGAGCTCTTCGCGGTCGCCGATCCCGTCTACGCGAAGTCCTGCGTCTCGGTCTACGTCGCCCGGGACGCCCTGGCGAGCACACGCAGCGCGGCGGGGCTCGACGACGGCGCGCTCTTCGCACCGCTGCCCGAGACCCGACGCGAGATCGCGGCGATCGCCTCGCTCTTCGGTGGCGAGGGCGTGGCCTCGCTCGTCGGCACCGACGCCCTCGAGTCGCGGGTCGAGAGCGCCCCGCTCGATCGCGATCGATACCTGCACTTCGCCACCCACGGCATCATCGGCCACGAGGTGCCGGGCATCACCGAGCCCGCGCTGGTGCTGGGCGGAGAGCCGGGCGAGGACGGGCTCCTGCTCGCCAGCGAGGCGATCGAGCTCGAGCTCGACGCCGATCTCGCGGTGCTGAGCGCGTGCAAGACGGGCAGCGGCGAGTACGTGCAGGGCGAGGGCACGATGGGCATGAGCCGCGCCTTCCTCGCGGCCGGAAGCCGCGCCGTCCTGGTCTCGCTCTGGGCGGTCGATTCGCTGGCGACGGAGGCGCTCATGGTGCGCTTCTACCGCGAGCTGCGGGGCGGCAAAGGGCCCGGCGAAGCGATCCGCGACGCCAAGCGCGCCCTGATCGCCGATTGGGAGGCCCAGCGGGCCGGCGAGTCACGCGGCCTGCGCATCGGCGTGCCGCAGGCGCGGTCGGCGAAGACGCTCGATCCCTCCTTCTGGAGCGCCTTCGTCCTGATCGGAGGCAGCTGATCGACGGCTGCGCGAGCGGGATCCGGACACGCTCCGCGCCCATCGCCCCGCCTTCCCCGGCGCCCGAGACTCCCTTGACCTGCGCCCGAGAGAGCTTCTACCGTCCGGCCCGAATCGAATCAGGGGAGGCTTCGGTGAAGGTCCGGCTCATGAGCGGTGGGGTGCGGCTCCTGACGTTGAGCGCGCTCGGAGTGATCGCGTGGACGTGGATTGCCCGGGCCGAGGGGCCCCCGTTTCCGCCCTTCGAAGCGAGCCAGCAGGATCCAAGCTTCGATTGGATCCAGATGAGCTCGGGCGAGTGGCTGAAGGGCGAGTTCAAGCAGGTCTACGACGACACGCTCTACTTCGACAGCGACGAATTCGACGACGTCTCTCCCGACTTCGCGGACGTGAACAGCCTGGTCACACCCCGGACCGTGCGCGTGCGGCTGCCCGAGCGCCGCATCGTCCAGGGCACGATGCGGATGCAGGACAAGGTCGTCGAGATCGACACCGGGACGCAGGTCGTGCGCGTCGACAGCTCGGAGATCGTCGGGATCGAGGTCGGTGAACAGAGAGAGATCAACTACTGGTCCGCGAGCGCCTCGATCGGCTTCTCGATCCGGCAGGGCAACACCGAGCAAAGCGATCTGAACGTGCGGGGCAACATCAAGCGCCAGACGAGCCTGACGCGTACCCAGCTGAGCTACACGGGCAACCTCAGCTCGTCGAACCCCAACCCTGGCGATCCAGCGTCCGAGTCGGTGGGCACGGCGAACAACCACCGCGTGCCGGCGAGCTTCGACCTCTTCCTCACCGACAGGCTCTTCATCCAGCCCGTCGGCTTCGAGTACTACACCGCCGAGTTCAAGAACGTCGACAACCGCTACACGATCGGTGGCGGCCTCGGCTACGAGCTCTACTCGAGCTCCTGGGTCGACCTCGAGATCGGTGGCGGCGCGGCGTATCAGAACACAGACTTCCGCACCGGCGACCCGGCGGACGAAGACAACGCCGCCGTGACGATCAACTTCACCTTCGACTTCGACCTGCCACGGGGCATCGAGTGGGACAATCGATACGACGGCCAGATCACGGTGACCAACATGGACCGGACCAGCACCCACCTCGAGTCGATCCTCTCCTTCGACGTCTGGGGACCGCTGGAGTTCGAAGCCACCTTCCTCTTCGATCGCATCGAGCGGCCCGTACAGCCGGGCGACGGAATCGTCATCCAGCCCAACGACTTCAACGTCACCTTCGGCCTCTCGATCGATCTGTAGGTCCTCCACCCAAGACCGGGCCATCTGGCCGACGGGCCGCGCGAACAGGGCCGGGGGCACTGTCGGTGCTGTAGCTCCCCCTTCCTCCACGCCCTTTGGTGGCAGGCTCCCGGAGTCGCTAGGATCTTCCGGTGATCGTCCGTTTTGCGCTTCGAACGCCCGGTCCGCTCGTCGCGGATAGTCCTCACACGGTGGAGCCAGGATCTGCCGCGTACCCACAGCTCGTCCCCCCCACACACAGGCGACGCATGACCTCGTGGCCGATCGGCTCGGCTGCACTTCCGCAGGTCGCGCAGCGCGCTGGATGGAGCTTCTCCTTCGAGGATCTCCGCTGAGAAAGGTCATCCGAGATGGCGGATCAGGAAGAACTCAAAGCGGCCAGGGTCGTCGTGAGCCAGAAGACGGTCGAACGCGATCAGGCCAGGATCGACGCCGAGGCGGCGTCGAAGCTCGCGCAGATCTCCGGCGAGACCGTGGCCGCCGAGGAGGAGAAGAAGAAGGCAGCCACCGAGGCCCTGAAGGCGGCGGAGAAGGAGCGTGCCGACGCCGTCATGGCCGTGGCCAAGGCCAAGGCGGACGTGGCCAAGGCCGAGGCCGACCTCGCGGTCGCCGAAGGCAACGTCCAGAACTGCAGCAACGCGGCCAGCTCGGCCAACGAGGCGCTGACTACGGCGGTCACCGAGGACGTGACCAAGAAGAAGGATGCGGCCGCCAAGCAGGCCGAGCTCGCCAACGCCGAGGCCGACCTCGAGATGGCGACCGCGGCCGTTGCCGACATCGAGAGCAAGATCGGCGGCGCCGACGCGCCCGCCGCAGACGAGAGTGCTGGCGACGACGACTAGCCGCAGGAGCGTCCCGCACTCGGTCGACGTCCGGACACGGGGGTATGAGGTTCCGGGCCTCCACGCCCCACGCTCCTCTACTCGACTGCCGATCCCCCTTGTACGTCGGCTGAGTGCAGGGGAGCGGTCCGCGTAGCCGCTGACTCGTGAGCTCGAAGCCCATGGCCCCTATGCAGTGCGCGGCGAAGCGAGCGGTCCGTGAGGCGAATCCGGCCGCACCCGGGAGGGCGCGGGCCCGGCTCAGGCGCCTCGACCTCCCGAGATGACATTCGGCCGGACGTGCTTAGACAGTGGTCGTCGGGCTCGATCGGGCCCTTTCAATCAGGCTCCATGGAGAATGCGAGGAGGAGGGGGCATGTCGAGCGAACCGCGCTGGGAATCGATCGGGGCACCGCCGATGAGTCTCTTCGTACGGGAGCAGGGGCGGGCAATGGGTGAGTTGGCCGCGTTTCGGGGGCGGGCGAAGCTCTATCGCTCGGCCCCACGAGGCGATGGGCATCCCGTCCTCGTCCTGCCCGGCTTCCTCGCGGGCGACTACTCCACCGCACCGCTGCGACGCTTCCTGCGCCACCTCTGCTACGACGCCCGCGGCTGGAAGCTCGGGGTCAACCTCGGCCCGGACGGCGAGGTGATGCAGAAGCTCGGCGATCGCATCGGACACCTCTTCGAGCGCCACGGGCGGAAGCTCTCGCTCGTGGGCTGGAGCCTGGGCGGCATCTATGCGCGCGAGCTCGCGCGCTCCAACCCCGACAAGGTCCGCAACGTCATCACGCTGGGTACTCCCTTCCGCGACATCTCCGCGACGCACGCGGTGCGCCTGATCGCGATCCGCCCCGGAGGCCGGCCGATCCACGAGGCGGAGGCGGTTCGCAGCTTCCTCGCTCAGCCGATCCCGGTCCCGACCACGAGCATCTACAGCAAGACCGACGGTATCGTCCACTGGCAGAGCTGCATTCAGGACGAGGCTCAAGGCGCCGAGAACGTCGAGGTGCACTGCTCGCACACGGGCATGGGCTTCCATCCCGAATCCCTCGCCGTCGTCGCCGACCGCCTGGCCCTGCCCGAGGGCGGGTGGAGGCCGTACGGTGTCGGTGAGCCTGACGTGCCTGCGGACGAGGCGTCGTGACGCGTGACGACGCGCTGCATCTCGACGATCTCGCCGGTCGGCTGGTCCGCCTCGTACAGCTCCTGAGGCCGCGTGTCCGCAACACGTGCGACCAGCTCGGCGTCTACGAGGGCCTTGCGCCCGACGTGCTGCTCCCGGCTCCGCCCCGCGTGCCCACCGCGCGGCGGCGGCGACGTTGGCGCCTTGCCGGATTCGAGAGCGAGGACATCTGGTTCCCCTCGCAGCACGAGCCCCTCGAGCCGGGCTTCTCCAGCCACTACCGCGCCCGGAATCGCCGAATCAAGACCGTGTTCGCGCGGCGAATCCGGCCAGAGGCTGCGGCTGGGCGCCCCCGGCTGCTCTACATCCACGGCTATATGCAGCCCGAGACCCCGATCGAGGAGGTTGCGCTGCTGTCGACCATGGCCGGCGTCCTCGATGTGGAGATCGTCCAGCTCCAGCCCCCCTACCACGGACGCCGCAAGCCGCGGCGATCTCGCTACGACGGCGAGCTCTACTGGACCGCGGACCTGGTGCGAAGCATCGAGAGCGTGCGCCAGTCGCTGCTCGACGCCCGATCCCTCCTGCTCTGGATGCGCGCGCAGGACGAGACGCCGGTGGGCGTCTGTGGCCTCTCGCTGGGCGGGGCACTCGCCGCGACGCTCACATGTGTCGAGCCCGGCTTGGCCTTCTCGGCGCCCTTCATCGCGCACATGGATCTCGGCGCGCTGCTCGCGGATGCACCCGTCCTGACCGCCATGCGCGACGACCTGCGGCGCTTCGGCTGGGAGCCCGAGGACTTCGCGAACTTCATGGACCGGACGTGCTGGAACGACCTGCGGCCGGTCATCCCCCGCGAGCGCATCCTCCTCTTCGCGGCCGACGACGACCACTTCTTTCGTCCCGAGACCGTCGAGTCGATGTGGCGTGCCTGGGGAGAGCCGCGGATCCATTGGTATCCCGGCAGTCACCTGGGTTTCCTGGGCAGCCTCCCGGGCGCCGTGGGCCGGTTGCGCGAGCTGGTCGACGAAGTGGCCTCTTCACCGGATGAGACGCCCTCGGTCTATGCCGACATCCCGCGTCTGGGCGCCGCCCCGGATCCACGCGAGCCGTAACGCCGCAGGCGCGTTCGCGCCTTCGCGTGTCCTCCGCCGGGGGCCATCGCAGGGTCCCGAGGCGGTGGCCGTGAGCGGCTACTCCAGGTGGCTTCGCAGCATCCAGGCGTTCTTTTCGTGCACGTCGATGCGCCGGGTGCCCAGATCGGCGGTTGCCTGATCGTGCGCCTTCTCAGCGGCCTCGACCACGCGCTTGGCGCCAGCCACGACGGTGGCCTGGTCGGCGACCAGATCCTCGATCATCTCGATCGCCGAGGGGCTGCCCATGGACTCCTTGACGGCCGCGAGCCTCGCAAACTCGGTGAAGCTACCCGGTGCCCGGGCTCCCAGGGAGCGGAGGCGTTCAGCGATGTCATCGATGGCCAGGGCCAGATCGGTGTACTCCGTCTCGAAGAGCGTATGGAGCGTGGTGAACATCGGCCCCGTGACGTTCCAGTGGTAGTTGTGCGTCTTCAGGTAGAGCGTGTAGCTGTCTGCCAGCAGAACGGACAGAGAATCGATCACCTCTTCCTTCTCGCTCGTCTTCTCGCTCATCTTCTCGCTCATCTTCAATCCTTTCGAGGATCGACTCCGTGCCCGCGTCGATCCGTTCCTGGGCGTCTCGATGTCCTCGAGTACTCCGCCTGTCCATTGCTGCGGGTCAGCGGATGCCACGAGGGACTCGACGATGTCCGCCGCCGAGGTGCTCCTTCACCGTCCCGTCGATGCGGAGATTACACTCTGCCGCGGGAACGTCCCGCCAGTCCGGGCAGACGGGCTCGGGGCTCCGATCTCCGACGCCCGGCTCTGCCAGACCCTGCCGAGCCCACTCTCCACCGCCGCTGAGTGGACTGGTTCACACGAACGGGTCGCCGATTCCGTGGTGCCGCTGCGGCGCCGTCGCCCGCCGCTTGGTGTGGCTTCGAGCATTTCCTCTTGAAGCAGCCTGGGCGAAGGGAGTCATCGTGGAGATCAAGGAGTCGACTGAGGGACGGAGCTCGGCACCGGGGGGCCCCGCCGGGCGCATGGGGCCTTCGCAGCGGTCATGGTCCTGTTCATCGGCTCGTGGATGGCGCCGGCCGCCGAGGCAGCGCTGCTCCTGCGGGCAGGTGGCGCCGCCCTCTACGATACGGAGACCGACCTGACGTGGGCGGCGGACGCCAGCCTGGGTGGACGCGACTCCTTCGTCCCCTCCCAGAGCACCCTGGCGAGCCTCGAGATCGCCGGCGTCAGCGGCTGGCGCCTGCCGAACATGGACGTCGACGGCGATGGCAGCGTGTGCGGCACCTGCGCGGACAACGAGCCCGGATACCTCTACGGCGCCTACGGGATCACCAGCGGCGCCCCCTTCCCCTTCACGAACGTCGAGGACCACTACTGGTCGGGAAACCAGCAGAGCGGCTTCGCGTACTACGTCTTCTTGTTCTCCAGCGGCACGGTCAGCGTCAAGAACATCCAGACGCAGCTCGCGTGGGCCTGGCCCGTGCAGTCGGGCGACGTCTTCGGCCGCGACCGTGTCGAGGCCAGCTTCACCCTGCTCTCCGACGGCTCGACCCCGGTCGCCGTCTCCGCGGATGGTCAGGTCGTAGCCGGAACGACCACCGCTCCTTGCTGCGAGGCCTTCCGATGGAACGCGGGGACGGGATTCCTGGGGCTGGGCGACCTGCCCGGTGGCGGGGACGTGAGCTACGGCCGTGCGGCCTCTGCGGACGGAACCTACGTGGTGGGCTCGGGCCGACTGCCGCCACCGAATCAGGACGAGGCCTATCGCTGGGATGCGGGATCGGGTCTCGTGGGCCTGGGCTTCGTCCCGGGCGGCACCGACAACAGCTCGGCGCTCGACATCTCGGGGGACGGCACGAAGGTCGTGGGCTTCTCGAGCCTTCCGCTCTCGGGCCAGGGCAGCTTCCAGAACGTCGCCTTCCTCTGGACCGAGCCGGGTCCCATGGTCAGCCTCGGCGACCTCGCCGGCGGCGCCATCCGCAGTATCGCCAATGCGATCTCCACCGACGGCACCACCGTCGTGGGTAGGGGTGAGGATGCATCGGGCGACGGAGAGATCATCGTCGGCCGCGGCTACGACGGTTCGTTTGCGGCCACCGTATGGGACGAGAGGAACGGCATGCGCAAGCTCGAGGACCTGCTCGTCGCCGCGGGCGTCGACCTCGACGGGTGGGCACCCGAGTGGGCCTTGTCGATCTCTGCCGATGGACAGACCATCGCCGGCCTCGCTTCGAAGAATGGAGACGACATGTCCTTCGTCGCGGTCCTCCCGCGACCGGACGTGATCGACTTCGAGACGGCGACCCCCGGCACCCCCATCCCGCCCGACTCCCTCTAGGACGGCTACACCTTCACCGCGCTCGGTCCGCCGGGCGATCCTCAGGAGATCGTCGACGCCGGCGGAAACAAGGTGCTCGTCGACTCCGAGCCCCTGAACTTCTCCGGGGCGGGCTCGACCCTACGGATCACTGCCGACACCGGTGCGACCTTCGACCTGATCTCGTTGGATGTCGCAGACCTCACAGGCGACCCGGCGGGCGGCGGCGGAATCCCGGGCGCCGGATCTCGGATCGAGGTCATCGGCAACGGGCAGACCTTCGTCTTCACGCCCAGCTCTTCGACCTTCACCACCGAGACCCCGAACCTCACCGGACTCACGACACTGAGCATCAACATCGTGAGCGCGGCGTCGGGTGCGGATGACTTCGCCGTCGACGACATCGTGCTGGTCAAGGGCCAGGCGCCGCCGCTGCCGACGCTGGGGCTGCTGGGCCAGCTGGGGCTCGCCGTGGCTCTGGTGGGGGGTGGCGTCGCGGTGCGGCGCAGGGTGTAGGATGACAGCGTGCCGGAGTCGGGCTGCCGGCATCCGCGCCGGCGAGCCCCTCCTCGTGGGCTTCCATGGAGTGGTCGATGAGGAGGTGCCGGGCGACCGACGGGCAGAGTCCGGGACGCGCGGGCCCTAGAGCTTCGAGAGGATCTCGTCACCGAGCTTCTCGAGCCCCGCTGTGATCTGCTCGGGCGCGAAGCCGGGCGGCGGCCCGACCACGCGCGAGATGCCCAGGTCCTCGAGGCGCTTGACGTCGTCCATGCTGCGGAGCGGCGCGCCGGTCGTGAGCTCGATCTCGCTCGCGTCACGCCCGTGCTCACCGGCCTCGGCGCGCATGATGTCGAAGAGCGCCTTCAGGCGCTCGAAGTCGATCCGACCACCCTGAACCATCGGGAAGAAGCCGTCGCCGATGCGACCCGCGCGCCGGGCCGCGCCGTCGGAGTGGCCCCCGACCACGATCGGGATGCCGCCTGCCTGCACCGGCTTCGGGTTCGACTCGATGGCGTTCCACTCGTAGAACTCGCCCTGGAAGGGCTTTGCGTCGCTTGCCCACAGCTGCCGCAGCGCGCGCACGCACTCTTCGGTGCGGGCGCCGCGTCGCGCGAACGGGACGCCGAGCGAGCTGAACTCCTCCTCGAGCCAACCGATGCCGATGCCGCAGGTCACGCGTCCCTTCGAGAGCACGTCGAGGGTCGCGAGCTCCTTGGCCGCGTAGATCGGATTGCGCTGGGGCAGGATGAGGATCCCCGTGCAGAGCCGGATCTCCTTCGTCACGGCCGAGACATGGGCGAGCCAGATCAGCGGATCGGGGATCGGCGCGTTGTCGGGGCCGGGCATCTTGCCCGTATCGCTGTAGGGGTAGGCCGACTCGTATCCGACCGGCACAGCGACGTGCTCGACGGTCCAGAGCGACTCGACGCCGACGCGCTCGGCGGTCTGGGCGAGGTGCGCGAGGCCCTCGGGCTGGCCGAAGGGTCCGACGTTGGCAAAGGCGATTCCGTACTTCATGGGGGCGTCCTTCCTGATGGGGCAGAGACCGTCGTGCGCCGCGGCTCAGCGAGTGCGTGCCCGGAGAGCGTACCACCGATTCGGAGCGGGCTCCGCGCGCCGGTTCGCGCCGTCTCGGGACGAGCCCCCGGTCAAGCTCGCATCCTCACGACCCGGCGGTCGAGGCGGAGCTCACGCTCAGGATCGCGACGCTTCGAACTCGCGGGCGCGCGTGGCCGTCCGAGGGCTCCACAAGACGCGCGGCGCGGCTTCCCGCGGCTCGACGCCATATGGCTTCGCCGACTCGATCGGGGAGGAGAAGAGCGTTCGTGCTTGGCGAGACATGGCTGGGGCGTGGTTCGCGCGCCCGGCACGATTCGAATCGTGGCTGTGGCGCGGGCCCGAGGAGGCCGGCCTTCGGCGAGCTTGGGTAGATTCGCTGATCGCTCGCAGCTCCGCCGTCGGATCCGCTGGGCGTCAAGAGGCTTCGGAGAAACGGTGAGCCAGGACTGAGGAGCGGCATGAGGGGGCGTGTCTACGGAAACGGGGCAGGTCCACCCATCCGCAGGCCCGCGTCGCCGAGCTTGCGCCGCGACTGTGGAAGGAGCACTTCGCGGCCGAGCCGATGCGGTCGCCGTTGGAGCGGGCCACGGGCTGAGCTCGGCGTGGGGCAAGGACGCGGGATTCTGACCGCTTACGCCTCAGCGGGGGGCGGCAGCGGCTCGCTCCGAAAGAACCCTACACGCAGGCGCGATGATCACTGCGGAGGCATTGGCCTCGAAGCATGGCAGTGAAGTCGTCGGGCTCGACGGCAGGCAGCCCGCCAGCGATCCATCGGCACCGCCGCTCAGATGCGATCGCGACCCTTGGGCGGGTGCTCGAGCAGCTGGTAGGTCGTCGGTGGCCGCTCGTCCTTGATCCGCTTGGCGAGTGACTTCGCCACGTCCCGCCGCGAGATGATGCCGACGACCCGGTCGTCTTCGGTGACGATCAGCCGGCGATGCTTCGACTGGTGCATTCGCGCTGCCAGGGCGAAGAGGTCCTCGTCCGGCGATACGCTCTCGACGTTCGAGGTCATCCAGTCCCGCACATGGCCAGCGGGCCAGCCTTCGAATGCGCTCTCGGCAAGCACGCCGATATAGTCGAACTCCGACAGCACGCCGACCAGGCGCCCCTGCTTGTCGCAGACGGGCGCAGCCGACAGCCCGTGTTCAAGGAGCCCACGCACGGCATCGTCGACGCGCTGGTCGGGTGATAGGGTGATGACCCGCTCGGTCATGATGTCGCGAGCGGACGGGATGGGGTCACGGGTAAGCGCCATCGGGATGAGCCTCCAGCACGGAGAGCGAGACCACGTACGGAAGCCGAGATCATGCCTCCTTCCAGCCTGCTCGGGGGTGCACACTGGAGCCTAGCGAAGCATGGCCATGAGGGCTTGGAGAGGAAGCAAGTCTCGCGAACAACCGACCTGCTTGTGGGCGTCCAGGTCAGTTCCACTGGACGGTCACCACCGCAGGGTACTCCGTGCCTGATGAGCACTGAGACCTTCCTCTCAGACCGGGTGGAGATCGAGACTGGGCAAACCAAGGACGTACGAAGAGGGATGCGGAAGGCTCACGTCGCACCGAGATGCTACGGCATCATGTCATTGAGCCAATCAAGCAAGCTCCTCACGATATCGTCGACTCGGTGAACCTCGTGCCCCGTCTCGCCCTCATGGTTCACGAACGCATTGACGACGTGCTTGTTGCTCGCGGACGGATCGAGATGGAGGTACACGCGTGTAGAGCCAGGGTTGGATCCCGCCCTTCCGAGGTTGGACCGAAGGAATCCCTTCTTCGAGTATCCCAGCCAGAACGCCCCTTCCAGAACATCAGGTGACCCGGGAAGCCGACGACCGAGGTGGGGGTCACCGATATGGGGAGAGAGCACCCTGGACGGGGAGAGCGAGCCCTCCGGGAAGTACGCGTCGAAGTAGCCGATCTGATGCCACGACGTCCCGTCTACGATCGCGATCCGGACCCAGGCTCCCGGATGATGCCTATGGGAGAGACTAAGCTTCGGGAGGAAGAGCGTCGCGTCGTCCCAAACCAGGTCTCTGCGAGGAGGACCCGGCCAGTAGGCTGTATAGCCAGACTCCCCGACCGGAACGAAGTCTGCCATGAGCAGCTCCAGTGGACCTTGCCCGGCGATCTCGATCCATCCAGCCAGACCACGATTGAGCGCCTCGGCGAAAGGCGAGGCGAGGTTGGGTGCGTCGATTCGCGTGAAGAGACGAATCGAGTGGGATTCTCGATTCCACTCTACCTCGACTGGCGTGACCGATCCTGCCGCCAACTCTGCGGGTAGCTCGATCGAGGGAAGGGCGCAGGCAAGCCGTTGCTCAGCATGCATGGAGACTGAATCGAGGGCTGCGTCGAGAAGGGCATCTCCCGTGCTGATGACCAAATCCGGGACGGATACATGCTTCACTGCTCCTCCGCAGCTCAGCGCTTCGACTGGCTTCTGACCGACGAGGTGTAGCTCGCCGCCTCGAAGTTGCGGAGCCACGCCCACATTCGCGTTGAGATCGACTGTGAGTGCTGCCGAGCCGGCCATCAGACATTGGGCTCGCAATCCGTCGACGTGT
>CAZQMY010000003.1:0-43653 GCA_964594405.1 uncultured Spirochaetaceae bacterium
CCCCCTCCCCCGCGCCCCCCCCCCGCTGCCCGTCGTCTACTAGTTCTCCTTGCGCTTCGCCCCCCCACCGCTCCGGGCACCCGGCCGCACAAGAAACCTGGCACCCCGCTGCCCCCAGCGCGCCTAGGCCGTCTCGACCTTCCCGAAGTCGATGTCGCCCGTCTCCGCGTCCTCCATGGCCTCCAGCACCGAGAGATCCTCCCACACCGGAATGCCCTCGGCCTCGAAGAGAGCGCGGGTCCGATCGGTGATGGCGCCGACGCGCACGAGCGCGGGCATCATCAGATCCTTGAAGGAGTGGATCTGTCCGGGCGGCTGCTTCATCTTGATGCCGGAGGCGCCCGCCTCGATCAGGCTCTTGAGGAAGTCGCCGGGGTCGATGCCCACGTTCTCGAGCATCAGCAGGAAGCCCGGATCCGGCGCGCGCCTGCCCTGGCCGTCGACGCCGCCCATCGAGTCGCTCATGGACTTGACCACCTCGAAGGCGAACTGCGCGATGTCCTCGCGATCGTCCGGATGCATGTCCGCGATGGTCTCGCGCACGTAGAGGTTGCCGAAGGCGACATGGCGCGACTCGTCGCGAAGCACCAGCTCCGTGAGCCGGCGCAGCAGATCGCAGGTGGTGGTGCGTCGCATGTTGTGGAAGGCTGCGAGCGCCAGTCCCTCCACGACCATGTTCATCCCGATGGCGATCTTCACCCAATGATCCGCCATCAGCGTGTCGTCGATGGTCTTCTTCAGCCAGGGCGAGATCGGGTAGCTCATGGCGAGCTTGTTGATGTAGAGGTCGTAGACCTCGACGTGGCGCGCCTCGTCCATGGTCTGGGTGGCGGCGTAGAGCTTGCCCTCGTAGTCGGGCACGGCGTGGGTCAGCGCCGCTGCGGTCATCAGTGCGCCCTGCTCGCCGTGGAGGAATTGCGAGAGCAGGTGCGCGGTGGAGTGGGCCATGAAGGTCTCGCGCTGGCTGTCGGAGAGCCGCTGGATGATCCCGAGTCGGTCCATGCCGTTTCGCGCCTGATCGACGATGGGCTTGCTCGGATCGAGCTCGACGCTCCAGGCGAGGTCGTCGGTGGCATTCCATTGCAGCCGTTTGGACTTGTCGTAGAGGTTCTTGAGCTTCTCCTGGTCGATCGCGTAGTCGAACTGCCAGCAGATCTCCATGGGGCTCTTCAGGACGTCGGCGGTTTCCCAGTTCGTGCTCATGGCCTGGCTCCTCGGGGAGACGAGGGCGGGCGGACCCGCCCCCGGGTCGGGCGATCGAGAAACCGAAGCCCGATTCTGTTTTGAGGCGTCGAAGGTAGGAAGGCCCGGAGATGGGGGCAATCCCCGAGCCCACGAGCGATCGGCAGCCCCTCTCCAGGCGGCGTACCAGCGGACGGTCGAGATCGCGCGCGGCCAGGGCCCCCTGCGCTTCTCCCGCTTCTCCAGCCGCGGCTGATCCGAGGTGTCCGCCGAGCCATCCGCTCGCCGAGGCGCCGGCGTGGTGGCCTGGCGCCGTGGGCGCCGTCGCCGACGGCTTCATCGATGCGGAGCCGTAGGCAGTGCCGGGAGCGCTCCGTCGGGCGGTCTCGTAGCGCAGACCGTCCATCCCAGCCGGTCTGCCTCGGGGCTCGCGCGCCGATGATCGGCTCCGATCAGCCTTCGACCTGGGTCTCGTTCAGCCGATCCACCGCGTCGTAGTAGCCGTCGATGAGCTCGGAGACCACTTCCTTCGCAGGCTTCACCTGGTTCATCGAGCCGACGATCTGACCCACCGGGTTGAAGGCCACGGGCTGGGCCTTGTCCGCGTATTGATGCGTGCGACGGATCATGTCGATGGTCACCATGCCCTGCAGAGGCATCGGGAGCGGGTCGGGGGTATCGGCGCGCTCCCAGGCCTCGGTCCACTCGTTGCGAAGCATGCGCGCGGGCTTCCCCGTCACCGAGCGCGAGCGCACCGTATCGCGGCTGCTGGCCTTGATGTAGGACTCCTTCTGGGCCGGGGCGCCAGCAGCCTCCTTGACCGCCAGCCAGATCGATCCCGTCCACACACCGGCCGCGCCCAGCGCCATGGCGGCGGCGGCCTGGCGACCCGAGCCGATGCCGCCGGCGGCGAGCACCGGGGTGGGCGCCACGGCATCGATCACCTCGGGCCAGAGCACGATGCTGCCGACTTCGCCCGTATGGCCGCCGCCCTCGTGGCCCTGGGCGATGATGATGTCGACGCCCGCCTCCTTGTGCTTGCTCGCCTGATAGGCGCTGCCGCAGAGCGCGGCCACCTTGCGGCCCGCGCCGTGGATCAGCTGGATCACGTCCGCCGGGGGCGTGCCCAGGGCGTTGGCGATCAGCTTGACGTTGGGATGCGAGAGGGCGCACTCGATCTGGGGCAGGGCGGTGGCGAGCGTCCAGCCGAGCAGATGATCGCTCTTCTCCTCCTCCGCAAGCTCCGGGACGCCGGCGTCCGCGAGGAGCTTGGCGGCGAAATCACGATGCGCCTGCGGGATCGACGCGCGGAGCTGGGCCTCGAGCTTCTCGGGGTCCATCTCGCCCATGCCCTCGTACTTTCCGGGAATCACCGTATCGACCGCGTAGGGCTTGTCACCGATGCGCTCGTCGATCCAATTCAGCTCGGTCTCGAGCTGCTCGACGTCGAAGCCCACGGCGCCGAGCACGCCCATGCCGCCCGCCTTGCTCACCTCGACCACCACGTCGCGGCAGTGTGTGAAGGCGAAGATGGGCACCTCGATGCCGAACATGTCGCAGAGTTCGCTGTGCATGTCGTTGTTCTCCAATCGTGTGCGGGAGATCTCGGGCGGATCGTGCGCTCTGGAGACGATGCCCGGAGCCGGGTCCCTTGGCCTGGCGCGTGCGCGCAGTCTAGCCGTGGGCCCGGGGTCGGGCGATAGATGACGTCTCCGGTGAGGCTTGCACCGACTTGGGATGAGATGCGCAGCAGATGCCGTTGCTCGCGTGTTTCCTTCCACGGTAAGAGAAACGTCCGAGGGGGCGAGGGACTGTGTCAGCGGTCGGGATGGGCGACCACGCCCGTCCGAGCGGGCGGTCGCCCGCCATCTGGTTGCTCGGGCGGATTGGAGGTTCACCGACCTCTCCAGGTCTGTCTTGCAGAGCCGGGAGATGGATTCAAGCGCCGTCGCGTGGATTGTCGCGATCGTCTGGAGACTGACGCGCTGTCGAGATCCAGCCGGTCGGGCGGGTCGGTTTGGCGAATTCGGGTGTGGCGAATGCGGAATCGGGGGTATGATCTGCACGCTGGGAGGAGGTGAGGCAGCCGGCACGAGCGGTGTGGACACCGCGCCGGGGCCGATCCGGGATTCGCGCCGAGTGTCGACGCGGGCATCCATTCCGGCGACCGCTCGGGGACAAGCCTTCCCCCGCGCTCGATCGCGCCGAGCCGCGCGATCCGATCGGACGATCGGATGGCCGCGGCCCGTGGCGTCGCGATGGGGTGGGGCGCCAGGCGCGTCTGACCGGGCTGATCGACGCCAATCCGTCGTTCCGCCCATGCTCGAGCGGTTTCGAGATTGTGTGATACCCGACCCATCGGGTGATCCAGCGAGCGACGGGGCCGGACCATCGAGCCGGCGATCCTGTCGATGCTCGACGAGTGCTCGACGAACTGGAGAGGTGGACGTCCAGCCGGACGCGTGGAGCGCCCTCGCCGCAGGTGCGGTGAACGGGCGCGCTCGCGGACCGAGGTCTGGCCTTCGACTGATCTGCAGCGACTGGGAGCGACGCGGTGACGACAGCCGCCAAGAAGGGCACCGCCAAGGCGAGTGCCAAGGCCTCGAAGAAGTCTGCGAGCAAGACGGCGAAGAAGGCCGTCCGAAAAGCGGGCAAGAAGGCCGCGAAGAAGGCGGCGCGGGCGTCGGCCAAGAAGAAGGCGGCCTCCACGATCGGAGGCAAGAAGAAGGCTGCCCGGAAGAAGACGGCCGCGAAGAAGGCTGCCGCAAAGAAGCGTTCCGCCGCGAAGAAGGTCGCGGCCCGCGCCAGAGCCGAGTCCGATCAGGTCGTCGATCAGGTCGTCGAGCAGGTCCAGGAAGAAGTCGAACAGATCGCCATCGAGGAATCGAACGGGGACGTCGAACCGCAGCCGGCTCCGGAGCCGGAGGCCGTGCTGAAGGGCGATGACTGGGAAGACGGACTCGACGACGATGACGACTTCGATGAGGGATTTGCCCCGCTGGCTGCAGGGGTCTCGCTGAGCGTGGACCCGGCCGCGCAAGCGGGTGAGGACGCGGGCACGAGCAGCGCAGGCGCCCGTGACCTGGATGAGTTCGTCGCCGACGATGACGATCCGCTCGATGACGACGTGGAAGGCGAAGCATCCGACGACTTCGACGAGGCCGACGATGACGACGACGAAGAGGATGACTTCGACGAGGAGGCGGAGACCGACGAGGCGGTCAACGCGCTGCTCGATCGCATGGCCGCCATCGGAGATACCACCGACGAAACCGACGACGACGACGAGGACGATGAGCTCGTCCTGGACGAGGAGGCGGAAGAGGAGCCCGAGTCGCCCCCGCCCGCCACGCGGACGGTGTTCAAGCGCGTGGAGCCCGACGATCCCGGGCCCGTGCCGGCCCCCGAGCCGGAGGGGCCCGACGGGAGCTTCACGGATGCGCAGCTCGACGCGGCGGCCCAGCGTCTGGGCATCCGGTCCCTGCACGATGAGCAGCGCACGGCGATCCGGCACGCGCTCTCCGGCGGCGACGGTCTGGTGGTGCTGCCCACCGGCTACGGCAAGTCGGCCTGCTACCAGATTCCCTCGCTGCTCCTGCCCACGCCCGTGGTGGTCGTCTCACCGCTCCTGGCGCTGCTCGAGGATCAGGTCCGCAACCTCCAGCGTCGAGGCGTTCCCGTAGTCCGCCTCGATGGTACGGTTCGCGGCAAGGCTCGTGCGGCGGCCATCGAGCGGATCATCGCCGGCGGGCCGCTGCTGGTGATGACCACGCCCGAGACGCTCGCGGGCATGGAGCTGCTGGGCGCGCTGGCCCGCACGGGGATCTCGCTCTTCGCCGTGGACGAGGCCCACTGTGCCTCAGAGTGGGGGCACGACTTCCGCCCGGCCTACCTCAGGCTGGCGGAGATGCTCGAGCGCTATGGCCGCCCGCCGGTCCTCGCGGTCACGGCGACGGCGACCGAGAACGTCCGGCAGGATCTCGTGCGAATCCTCGACATGAAGGATCCGCAGATCATCGTGGCCTCCCCTCATCGACCGAATCTCGGCTTCGAGGTGATCGAGTGCGGGAGCACTGCCCGCTTGCGCGCGCTCACGCGTCTGGTGCTGAGGCTGAGGCGTCCGGGCATCGTCTACTGCTCGACCACCAAGGACGTCGACGCGGTGCACGGCGCGCTCAAGGCGATGGGGATCCCCTCGCATCGCTACCACGGCGGGCTCAAGGGCAGCGAGCGCAAGGCTGAGCAGGAGGTCTTCATGAAGCGGGGCCGTCGCCTCGTCATGGTGGCCACCAGCGCCTTCGGCCTCGGCATCGACAAGCCCGACATCCGCTACGTGGTGCACTTCCAGACGCCAGCGTCGCTCGAGCAGTACGTCCAGGAGGCGGGGCGCGCCGGACGAGACGGGCGGCCCTCGCACTGCATCCTGCTCAACCACTTCGATGATCGGGACATCCACGAGTTCCTGGCCGGCCAGAGCCGCGTGCGGCCGACGCAGCTCTACCAGCTGGTGCGCGCGCTCACCGCGTGGATGGACGAGGACAGACAGCCCGACATCAACAACCTCGCCGCTTCGGCCCAGCTGGCACAGCGCGTGACGGCGGCCGTGGTCGCGGTGCTCGAGTCCGCGGGGCTGGTCGAGTTCACCGACGAGAAGACCGTCGTGGCGTTGGTGGACAAGGACGAGCTCACGCAGCGCGCCCGTCGCTTGACCGAGCAGTTCGATCGACTTCGCAAGCAGGACAAGGAGCGGCTCGACGCCATCCAGGACTATGCGGACAGCGATCGATGCCGCGCACAGCTGCTGCGCGAGTACTTCGATGTCGATACCGGTGAGGCCTGCGGCATCTGCGACATCTGTCGCGAGGCCATCGAGCGGCCCGGCAGCTTCTTCGAGCCGCTGCGCCAGCGCAAGGGCAAGGGCGCGCGCAAGAAGAAGGCGGCCAAGAAGCGGCGCGCCGCGAAGCGCACGCGGGGCCGGGGGCGACCGACGCGCCGGCGCCGTGGCCCCGGCGAGGGGGAGGAGGCCGCGGAGGGTGTGGCCGCCGCCGGCGAGGCGCGGCCCGCGCGCAGTCGGAATCGCAGGCGAGGCAGGGGCCGGAAATCGGGCGCTCGCGCGCGCGGCGCCTCGACGGCCGGCAGCAACGGCGGCGAGCCCGCAGCCACCCAGGGCGGAAACGGGGCGGCGAGCGAGGGCGGAGGGGCCAAGAAGCGCGCGCGCCGACGGCGCGGCAATCGTAGCCGTCGGCGCGGTCGCGCGCGGCGCGGGCAGGGCCAGCGGCCGAGCCCGGAGGGCGACGGCAGCGGTGCGCCCGACTCGGGCGGCTGAGCGCGCTCAGAAGCGCAGTCCGGTTCCGAATCCCAGGCTGGTCACATCCAGCTCGGAGATGGATCCGACGCCGAAGTCGTGAACGACCGAGAGCGTGACCACGACGTGGCTTGTCACCGGGAGCTCGACGCCGCCCCCCAATCGGAACGCGACATGGGTGGCGCCGACGGGGGCCTCGCGAGCCTGCGGGATCTGGTCGTGCACGACGCCGAAGCCCAGCACGCCGAAGGGCTGCAGCCGCGTCGAGAAGGGGAGGTAGCGAAGGTCCGCTCCGATGCGGACCCGGTCGAGACCGGGACGCTCCTGTGTTCCGGTCACGGGGGCGGAGGGCACGGTGATGTCGATGCCGTCCACGTAGAGCGAGCGGCGCGTCCATTCGACGCGGGCCTCGGCAGCCAGGTGTCGGTGGAAGCGATGGCCGGCGCATACGGTCAGGCCGATCCCGTTGCTCAGCGTGTAGAGCTCCTCGCGAAAGGTGGCGCCCGCCGAGGGCGGCGGAAGGCCCATGGCGAGACCTTCGTTGATGGTGTCGAGGGCCTGATCGTCGCCGAAGGTCAGCGTGAAGCCGAGCTGGACGTAGGGCCCCCTTCGATCATCGTCGCCGCCGACGTCGTGCGCCGAGGCGCCCAGCGCGAGTCCCATCGCGACCTGGATCGCTACGACGAGCCGGATCGCCAAGCCTGCGCCCAATCCCTCTCCCCCGCCGGCGCGCAGCTGCGCCGGGCTACCAGGCGATGCCTTCGACATGACGGGGGGCGGTCTTGACCGTGCCAGCATAGCGTCGAGCGACCGGGCTGGCCGGCACGGGCCGGGGCAGGCATGATGGGGCCGACGACGCGTGCGAATCCATGCAGAGTACGGAGGATCCGATGGAGTTGGGACTGCTGATGTTTCCGAGCCCGGGTGGCACGGCCAGGATGGCGGAGATGCTCGAGGGCCTCGGCTTCGACCACATCGTGTTCGCCGACACCCAGAATCTCACGCCCGAGGTCCACGGCCAGCTGATGCTCGCGGCACGTGACACGGCTCGGATCCAGCTCGGTACCGGAGTCACGAACCCGGTCTCTCGAGATGCGGCCGTGACCGCCTCCTCGATGATGGCGCTCCAGCTCGAGAGCGGTGGACGGGCGTTGCTGGGGATCGGCCGGGGAGACTCCTCCATGGCCAAGATCGGTCGTCGTCCCGCTGATCTGCAGACCTTCGAGCGATACATCGAGCAGGTACAGGCCTACATGCGTGGCGAGGTGGTGATCCGGGAAGGAGGCGAGGAGAGTCGGCTCGAGTGGATCGAGGGACTGGAGATCACGAAGCCTCCGCTGGAGGTGGCGGCCACGGGACCGCGGGTCATCGAGATCGCCGCGCGACACGCGGACCAGATCTGTTTCGCCCTCGGTGCACGACCGGAGCGGTTGGTCCCGGCCATCGCACGCGCGCGCGAAGCGGCAGAGCGCGCGGGGCGCGATCCCGATTCGCTGCGTTTCGGCGCCTATGTGAACTGTGTGATCGACGACGACGTGGCCGCGGCCCGCGATGCCATCAGGGGTGGGCTCTCGGTCTTCGCACACTTCTCCGGCTTCCGCGGGATGGACCTCGATGCGCTGCCGGAGCCCATGCGTTCGGCGGCGGCGCACCTGCGCGATCACTACGACATGGCGGATCATGCTCGCGCCACCGGCGCCAACGCGCAGGCGCTCGAGGACGCGTTCGTGGAGTGGTTCGGGATCGTCGGGCCCGCGGAGAAGGCGCGAGAGCGATTCCTGGAGCTCGGGGAGGTAGGGCTCGATCTGGTGCGGGTGGTGCCGGGCTCCCGCGACATGCCGCCGGGCATGGGGCTCTCCTCCATGCAGCGTCTCGCCTCCGATGTCCGGCCGGCGCTGCGCGCCTGATCGCGCTCGGCCGATGCCGCTCTGTTACCGTCTCCGCGCGAGCGCGTGCGCTCACCGCCGGAAGCGATGGGCGCAGTGATCGGATCGGCATCGTGTCGGGATCGGAGGAGGATCGATGAGTGAAGAGCGGATCGGCGCGGCCATCGTCACCGGTGGAACCGGTGCCCTGGGAAGGGCCGTGGTCCAGGCCTTTCTCTCGGCAGGATATCGCGTCACGGTCCCATGGATCGTGGAGGCCGAGGCCGCGGCGATGGCGAGCCACGAAGGCCTCGAGCTCGTCCGCGCCGATGTCGCCGACGAAGAATCCGCTGCCGCCCTGGTGAAGGGCGTGGGCTCAGCCCGGGTGCTGGTCAACGGCGTCGGCGGCTGCGGAGGCGGCAGCCCCGTCCACCAGTCCGAGCTCGAGCTCTGGGACAAGCTCTACCACCTGAACGTCCGAACCGCGGTCACCATGAGTCGGGCGGCCATTCCGGCCATGCTCGAGGGGGGCGGTGGATGCATCATCAACGTCGCTTCCCAGGCTGCCATCGACTGCCCGGCCGGCATCGCGGCGTACAGCGCCTCCAAGGCGGCCGTCATCGCGCTCACCCGCTCCATGGCGGCCGAGCTGGCGGGCGAGGGCATCCGCGTGAATGCGGTGCTGCCGACCACCATCGATACGCCGGCCAATCGCGAGGCCATGCCCGACGCCGACTTCTCGGCCTGGACGCCGCCGGCCAAGATCGCGCAGGTCATGCAGTGGCTGGCCGGCGAGGGCGCGGAGACCGTGAGCGGCGGGCTGATTCCCGTCTGATCCGGCGCGCGCGCCGGCGCGGCCGGTTCAGCGTCGGCGCTCTTCGGCGAGGAGCTCCGCGCGCGCCTTCAGGGCGAGCGTGGCGTCGTCGAATCCGCGCGCCAGGGCTCGCCCGAGCAGGGCGACGGTGAAGGGGACGGCCCAGCCCTCGAGCCGGAAGTGCGAGCGGTAGTGGGTGATGCCCTCGGGCCCTTCGTCGATGGTCTGGACTCGGCGGCTGCGAATGGCCCCCAAGGCATCGCCGTCGAGTCCGTATGCGAGGCGCTCCCCGCTGATGTGCTCGAAGATCTTCTCGCGTTGGTGCTGGGTGAAGCTCTTCACCAGCTGGACCCGCATGTCAATCGGGTCACCGGGATTCAGGCTCGATCGCACGGAGAGCTGGAAGGGGTTCCACTCCGGATAGGCGTCGAGGTCGACGATGACCTCCCACACGAGGGATGGCGGCGCCTCGATCGTCAGCCTCTGGTCGAGCGTGAAGGGCATGCGGATCAGATACCAGAGCCGGAGCCGTGGGACCAGATCGAGCGCCTCTCTCAGGTCGCCTCGCCTCTGGTCGCCCCACTGAGGATGGGCAGGCGTAGGCTGAAGCACGCGCCGCCGGAAGGCACGTTGCTCACCTCGAGCGCGCCGCGATGCTCTCGTGCGATGTCGAAGGCAATGGCGAGCCCGAGGCCCGTGCCCTCACCCGGTCCGCGCGTCGTGAAGAAGGGATCGAAGAGCCGCTCCATCACCCGCTCGTCCACGCCCGGGCCGTTGTCGCTCACGGTGACCACGCAGCGATCGCCTTCGACGTGCGTGCCGATCTCGATGCGGGCATCGTCCTGACCCGCCAGGGCCTGCTTGGCGTTGAGGAGCAGATTCAGCAGGACCTGTACGAGCCGCTCCGATGATCCCTGCACCGGGGGCAATGCGTCGGCGAAGCTCGGGATCACCTCCACGCTCGCGCGTCGTTTGAGTGCGGCCAGACGAAGCGCCTCGTCCGCAACGAGGTTGAGGTCGGTGGCCACCATCGATTCGTCGGAGACGCGCGAGAAGCGCAGCATGCTCTCGACGATCCGCGCGATGCGGTCGATGCCCTCGATGCTCTCGTCGAGGATCTCCGGGAACTCGGCGAGGCGCGCGCCGGTGTGTTCGTCGGCGAGTCGTGTCTTGAGCTCCGTGGCCTCGCCGCGCAGGTGGATGAGATTGGACCGGACGTAGGCCAGGGGATTGTTCACCTCGTGCGCCACGCCCGCCGCGAGGATCCCGACGCTCTCGAGCTTCTGCCGTTCCCGCAGCATCGCCTCGTTCTGTCGCTCGCGGGTGCGGTCGCGGATCACCAGCAGTCGGCCGGCCGGCTCCGATCCCCGGGCCTGGACGGCGCTGGCCGAGATCTCCAGGGTGCGCCCGTCGCGCGTGTGAAGCTCTCCCCTGAGCTTGTCTCCGCCGAGCGGGAGCCGGTCGATGCTCGCCTCGAGGCCCGCACCGTCGCTCTCAGGCCCGAGCAGGCCAAGCACCTCTGCCTGCGACCGTCCTCGCAAGGCCGTGCGTGAGAGGCCGATGGTCTGCTCTGCGGCCGCGTTGGCATCGACGATGTTGCCCTCCTGGTCGGCCAGCAGCAGGGCGTCCTCGATGGATTCGATGACGTCGTGTCGAACGACGGCCTGTCCTTCGAGCAGCCCATAGCGATGGACACCGAGCACGAAGAAGATCGCCGTGGCGCCGATCGCACCCGGCGCGAGCGAGTCCTGGACGGGGAGCCAATGGAGGAGGTGGGCGAAGTGTCCGAGAATGGGCGCCAGGATCGCCGCGATCACCATCGTCGCTCTGCGCCGCTCGGAGGCACTGCGCCCGCGGGCGAGCGCCCAGAATCCGAAGCCGATTCCCATCCCGTCGCAGATCGCGCACCAGAGCTGGAAGCCCCAGTAGAGCGGTCCAGCCCAGGTACTGGGATGCGGATCGTCGATCGCCGCCTGGTAGTCCGCGATGAAGAGGCCGTGCCACGGGTCGGTGACGAAGCCGAGGGCGAGGCACGCGAAGATGGCGGCCAGGGCCCAGTGGGCGGCCCGGCTGCGCTCGAAGATGGAGATGCGCGCAAAGCGGCCCATGGTCACGGCGAAGACCGGGGGCATGACCATCGACGACAGGATCTCGACCCCGAGCGCGATCGTGCGCGTCTCGACCGTCTGTGCGGTGACCCGGGTCGCCATCGCCATCAGCCAGAGGGCTACGGCCGAGAGCAGCGTGACGAGCAGGGAGTGGAGGGGCGACCGATCCTTGCGCGCAAGCGTGTAGACCACCAGACCGACGGTGATCGGAATGGACAGGGCTACCTGCGTGATCAGGACTCCCGCTTCCACCCGCTCGTCATCGGTGTGTCGAGGAGGCGGATTGAGCCTCCCGGGGACGCCGCGTCGCCGTGGAGGCGGATACGGGCGACCCCGGCGGAACCTCCGGCGCAGGCGCGTGCAGCGATCGGCCGATCAGGTCTGGAGGATCGACTGGGCGCCCTTGAGGAAGGCCTTCGTCGCCTTCTCATCCGTGGGGCTCACGGGCTTGGCGGGGACCTCGACGCCGCGCTGGATGCCCGGCCGCTCCTTCATGGCCGCGAGCCAGCGCTCCACGCCGGGCAGTCCTTCGATCTCGACGCCGGACCATCGATGAGTGCGCACCCAGCAGAAGTTGGCGATGTCTGCGATGGAATAGTCGTCCGCGAGCCACTCGTGCTCGGCCAGCCGCCGCTCGAGCACTTCGAAGAGCCGACGCGATTCGTTCTGATAGCGGTCGATGGCCGGCTGGATCTTCTCCGGGAAGTAGCGGAAGAAGACGTTCGCCTGGCCCATCATCGGGCCGATGCCGCCCATCTGGAACATCAGCCACTGCAGGACGCGGCTGCGCCCCTGGGCGTCGGTGGGCAGGAGCCGGCCGGCCTTCTCCGCGAGATGGATCATCACGGCGCCAGACTCGAAGACGGGAAAGCCGTCGTCCACGATGGCGGGAATCCGACCGTTCGGATTGATCTCCAGGAACCACTCCTCCTTCTGCTCACCCCTGGGCATGTCGATGGCATGCACCTCGTACGGGATCTCGAGCTCTTCGAGTGTGCAAGAGGCCTTCCAACCATTGGGTGTCGAGGCGGTATACAGGGTGATCATGGCGAAGCTCCGAGGTGAGGAGGTGAGGGGAAGAGGGGCTGACCGGGGCGGCAGCGTAGCGCTTGCCCCCGGCCATGGGCACGCGTAGCTTCATCGGATGGCAGATCGAGGAGATCGTCGGGGATCGGGCGCGACGGGGCCGCCCGCCGCCCGCGCGCAGGCGGTGGACGGCCGTCGGGCGAGGAGCGAGCGAACCCGCGCCGCCGTCGCACAGGCGATGCTCGAATGTCTGGAGTCGGGGATCCTCCCGCCCTCGGCGAGGCAGGTGGCCGAGCGCGCCGGCATCTCGTCGCGCGGCGTGTTTCGTCACTTCGACAGCATGGAGAAGCTGCTCGAGGCCGTCGCGGCGCTCCAGCTCGAGCGGATCGCGCCGAAGCTCCCGGCTCTGGTCCTCGAGGGCGGGCTCGATCGGCGACTCGACGCGTTGATCGAGCGTAGCTTGACCCGCAACGAGTCGATCGCACCGGTCCGCAGAGCGGCGCTTCTGGCCGAGCCCTTCTCCGAGGTGGTCTCCCGCAATCACGCATGGCTGCGGCGCTCCGTCGAGGACGAGGTGCGAAGGGCACTGGCCGCCGAATTGGAGGCGGTGGAGGATGCGGGGGCGCGCCGGACCCTCATCGTATCGGTGCGCGCGCTCGTCTCCTTCAGCCACTGGGAGGAGCTCTGCCGCCACGGCGGCCTGGCTCGGGAGGCCATCGCGCACGCGATCCGGGCCGAGGTGCTGGGGCTGCTCGTCCTGGGCGGCCGCATCGACGCCGCGGCGGTCCGGGGCATGCTCGCGCGGGCAACGCGGCGGCCGCGAACCGGCCGAGTGCGGTCTACGCCCTGAACACTCAGGGCAGCATCTTCCGATCCGCGACCCACTGGGCGGCGAGCAGGATCGCCAGTGCACTCGGCCCGTCGTCGATCTCGCCGGCGAGGGCCATCCGACGCAGCGCTTCGAGTCCGATCAGCTCGATCTCGATCTGCTCGGTATTCTCGTGCTCCGTCGCGCCATCCGGCTTCGGGTCCCAGGCCAGATAGGCATCGAATTGCTCGTTGCTGATCCCGGAGCTGCTGGCGAAGCGGCCGAGGTGGAAGAGCCGATCCGCGACGTAGCCGGTCTCTTCCTCCAGCTCGCGCCGGGCGGCGACTTCGGGCGCATCACCATCGAGACCGCCGGCGGGGCACTCCAGCAGTGTCCGCTGTAGCGCGTGTCTGAAGATCCGCTCCATCACGACACGACCATCCGCCAGCACCGGCACGACCAGCGCCCAGCCGTCGTGCTCGATCACCGTGTACGTGATCTCGTCGCCGTCGGGGAGCGTCAGCTCGTCCTGGCGGAGACGAAACCAGTGGCTGCGGAAGAGGTGTCTGGAAGCGCGAAGAAGCCACCCCCCATCGTGCTCTTTGTCGTACTTGCTCATCTTCACTCGTTGACGCCCGGGCGCGTCGAGGATCTCCGCAGGTGACGACGTCAGCCTCCGTAGATGGAGGCGACGATATCGGAGATCTCGTGGAGATGACGCCACTGATCGCCGAGATAGTATCCGACCTCGGGATAGCCGCTGTCGGTCAACCATTCGCTGATCTCGTCGGGGAGCTGATCGTGCCAGCAGTGCTTGATGAAGGCCGGATCGTCGGGGCCGAGGCAGAGGTCACGTGCGATGCGGTCGGCCATGAAGAGGACGCCGGCCAGCTCGCGCTCGGAGGCGGCGGCCCACGGCTCGGGGTACTCCGCGACGGCGGTGGCCACGGCCTCGTCGATGCCCCAGCGTCGCAGGAGCCCCGCGGTGACCAGGTGGCTCGGAACGCCGAAGCTCTGGCTGACGGCCCACTCGAGACTCTCGCCGGTCTTGCGCGCCTCGTGAGCGGCCTCGAGGTATCGCTCCGGATCGTGATACATGAGGAGTCCGTCTCCGAGCGCGTGTACGAGGCCTGCGAGGTAGGGGCGCTGCTGATCCGCGATGCCGTACTCTTCCGCGATGTGGCGCGCCGACAGCGCGCTGCCCAGACCGAGCCGCCAGAACGCACGGATGTCGAAGGGCGCCACCAGCGCGGGCAGGCAGTTCATGACGCCCACCGCGAGGACGAGGTCGCGCGTTCGATTGCGGCCGAGCCGGATCACCGCCTGCGAGATGTCCAGGTCCCCGTTGAGGCCGCCGAAGATCGGCGATGAGGCTGCACGCAGCACGCCGAGGGCGAGCACCGGATCGCGCTCGATCCACTCGCCCACCGCGCGCAGATCGCATTCGGGATCCTCGAGCAGCGCCCCGACGCGCAGCGCGACGTCGGGGACGGTGATGTGGACGTCGAGCTCATCGAGCAGCGTGTTCACTGCTTCGATCATCATTTCCCATCCTCTTCGAGATCCATCGGCAGGATCAGATCGAATCGCGCACCGATTTCGGTCCGGGCGAGGGTAAGCGAACCGCCGGATCTCTCGGCGAGCGCTCGTGCGACATGGAGTCCGACGCCGAGCCCCGCGCTCGTTCCGCGCAGCGGTCTCCGCCGGCCACGCCCGAAGCGATCGAAGATGATCGCACGGTCGAGGGGGTCTATGCCCGGGCCGTCGTCCGAGACGGAGAGCTCGAGGGCCGATCCGTCGGCTCCGTCGAGGCGGAATCGCGCGTGGATGTCGATGGTGGCCCTGGCATAGCGCGTCGCGTTCTCCAGCAGATGCCCGACGATCGAGCGGAGGACCTGCCGGCGCCCGATCACGGCTTCCGGAAAGGGTGAGACGATGCCGCAGCGCAGGTCGATGCCCAGGCTCCTGCAGCTCGCGTCGGCCACCATGACGCTCTGCTCCAGGTGCCTGATCGGATCGAAGGGCGCGGGCGCTGCGGCGACCTCGATGCCGAGGCAGGCCACCTCGTGGACGTCCTCGGCGAGGCGCAGCAGCGACCTCGCGTGGCGCTCGATGCGGGCGAGCGCCGATTCATCCCACGCCTCGAACGCGTGCTGCCGCCTTCCGCGCAGGCCGCGCGCGAAGCGCAGCGTCGCCGCGAGCGCCGGGCGCAGCCGGCCGTGCAGGCGCCCGAGGCGCTCGTAGAGGGTGCGATCCGACGCGGGCGCTTGCCAGGCGGCATCGAAGAGGTCGCCGGCGTCGATGCGGCATATACGCGCCGCGTCGGCAAAGCGCTCGGCGAGCTTGGCCAGGTCGCCTCCGACGCCGGATGCGAAGGGGGCGCTCTCTCCGGCTTCGAGGAAGGCGGCGGTCTCGTGGAGCAGGGCCTCGAGGGCGCGCTCGAGCTGAGCTTCGAGACCGTCGTTCGGCGGGCGCCGGGTGGCGACGGGGACGATGGCGCGCAGCCACGCGCGCACGTCGAGCGGGTCGTAGGGGTGCGCGAGGTAGTCGATCCCAGTCAGGTCGAGCGCCGCGCTCTCGAGCCCGGCCGGCGGGGAGGCGGCGAAGAGGACGAGTGCGTGGACCCGGGGCGAGTCGCCTTCGACGAGCCGCAGTGCGCGTGCGATCGATGGGCCGAGCTCGTCCTCATCATCTTTCACGATCAGCACGTCGGTGGGGACCTCGTCGACCAGCGCCTCGGCTCGAGCGAGGTCCTGAACGGCGCGCACGTCGAGGCCGCTGCCCTCGAGAGCTCGCTGCAGCTTGCGCCGGGCATCCGCTGCGTCCGAGATGGCGAGCGCGAGGGGCATCTGGGTTGAAGGACCTCCAGTGCATCTCCTCTCGGCGCATCATCCGCGCAACTCCATCACTGGATTTCGGTTTTTTGACGAAGGCGCGCGGATCGGCGGAAGGTACCGGGGAACGCGCTGGGGTGAAGTGCTCAGATGTCATCCGATCGAGCCCGGTCGAACGGGCTGTGACCGCCCGGTGAGGACGAACGTGCGCGTGCCGGATGCGAAGGGGACGCACTCCAGCCCGCGCGGGCATCGACGCAACGCGCCGTTGGCATGCTGGCCCTGTGGCGCATATGGAACGCCCCGATGTTCGATCTGGAGCGATTCGTCCAGAGGCCAGCTCCGGTGGCGACCCCGTGCCGATGGAGGCCATCGCAGGGCTGGTACGGATTTTGCCTCCGATCAGCCATGGGATCACGAAGCGGGCCTCGCTGGCCGAGAAGCATGGCAGGCGGCGAGTGCAGACGAGCCTGGTGCTCGGCGGCCCGGGTATGGATCAGACACAGTGCCGCGAGCGAGGAGGGCTGAGAGTGGTCATTGCCTACGTATTGGGGTACTTCGCGCTGCTCTTCTGCTGCTGTGCGCTCGTGGGGGCGACTCGCACCCGCCGCCGTGCCGTGCGCTCATCGCGCGCCGGGGGGCGCCGCCCGTGCTCGCATCCCGGACCGGAGCGGCGCGTGGCGGAGACTGCGAGCTCGCCCGATCGCGATCGCGCGCTCGGCAAGACCGATCCGGACGCCGAGATCGAGCGACTCGAGCGCGATCGCGCGCCGCTGGACGACTTCGCCCGCATCCGGGGCTATTCGGGCTGACGCCCGCGGATCGAGTAGGCGCTGGCGAGCAGGGCGGCGGCAGGGAGTGAGACCAGCGTGTAGGTGCTCGGGAAGGCGATGAACGCGGGACGCTCGAGCTGGGTCAGGACGATCATGCTTGCGAGGGCGATGTTCTGTACGCCCACCTCGAGCGCGATGGTGAAGCGGTCGCGGCCATCGAGGCGACAGAGTCGCCCGACTCCGTAGCCGAGGGCGAGGGCGCCGAGTCCCAGGCAGAGTGAGGCGAGGGCCGCCGTCGGCAGGTGCAGCAGGAAGTCCTCCCAGCTGTCGATGACGATGACGATCAGCACGATGGCGAAGAGGAAGAGCGCCAGCTTCTTGATTGTGGGCTGCCAGCGCAGCGCCGACGCCTCGAAGCGCATGCGGACGAATATGCCGGTTCCGATGGGGAGGAGCGAGACGACGGCGAGCCGGGCCAGGGTCTCGAGCACGGGAAGGCGCAGATCACCGGCGGCCTCGCCGAAGGCGGCGAGGCCGAGGTTGCTCACGAAGGGAATCGTGGCCACGGTGATCACCGACGAGATCGCTGGGAGCGTGACGGAGAGCGCGACGTGTCCGCCCGCGAGGTAGCTGAGGATGTTCGAGGGGGGGCCGCCCGGGCAGGCCGAGAGGATGATCATGCCGACGGCCACCGCCGGCGTGATGGGAAGGATCGTCGCCAGACCGAAGGCCAGGAGCGGGAGCAGGACGAGCTGCGAGACGAGTCCGGCGATCGCGGCCCGCGGCATGGCGGCGATGCGCCGGAAGTCGGCTGCCGTCAGCTCGATCCCCATGGCGAACATGATGACCAGGATCGCGAAGCCGATCAGCGCGTTGACGAGCAAGGGCCCACCAGAGATGGCCGGCGGTGCCGGAGCCGGGGAGGGCATCCCGAAAGCCTTGCCTCTGCGATCGGCCGGTCCCGGGTATTCGCGCGGTGCCGAGCGTGGAGGTCATCGTCGATGGCGCCCGTGAGCCCTTCGACGTTCCCGAGATTCCCGAACGTAGGCATGGCGATCCCCTGATGGATGGGCCGTGCTCCCGCTGCCCGCGCAGAGTTTCGCGCGCGCATCGAGGGCCCGCCACGTCGCGGGGATCGACCGGCGGCCGCGCATCGCGCCATCGACTCGTGCCGCGTCGCGCACCCGAGTGGCCCTGATAGACTGCCCGGCGTGGCCGCGGACGACACCTCCCCTTCCACCCTGCCGCCTGCCGGCGGGGCGCTCTCCCTGTCGGGGGTGGGCTTCGCCCTCTCGGCCTATCTCGCCTGGGGCTTCGCGCCCCTCTACTGGAAGCAGCTTGGAAGCCTGTCGGCCACCGAGCTGCTCACCTGGCGCATCCTGCTCTCGGCCGCGCTCGCCACAGTGCTCGTGGGAGCGCTGGGCCTGTCGAAGGACGTCGGCGCGAGCTTGCGCCGCACCCGCGGCTGGCGGCTGCTCTCGCTGAGCGCGATGCTGCTCGGATCGAACTGGTGGATCTTCATCTACGCCGTCAACACCGATCGCATCGTCGACACCAGCCTGGGCTACTACCTCACGCCGCTGCTCAACGTGGCCCTCGGCCTGCTCTTCTTCGGAGAGCGACTCCGCCTGCTGCAGTGGTGCGCGGTGGCGCTGGCTGCGCTCGGTGTCGGCTACATGGCCATCGACCTCGGTCGGCTCCCGTGGATCTCGCTGGCCCTCGGCACCACCTTCGCCCTCTATGGTGCGATCCGGAAGTCCTGCGAGATCTCCTCGCTCGGCGGTCTGTTGGTGGAGAGCACGCTGCTCGCCGTGCCCGCCACGATCTATCTGTTGGCGCGCGAGCTGGGGCTCACGAGTGTCGGTGATGCTCCGCCCGCCGCGGGGTACACGGCGCGCGACGTGGCCTGGCTATCGCTCTCTGGCGTCGTGACTGCGTTCCCGCTGGTCTGCTTCGCGGGCGCGGCGCGAAGGCTCCCGCTCTCGGCCGTCGGGCTCTTCCAGTACATCGCGCCGAGCCGCAGCCTGCTCGTCGCGGTGCTGCTCTATGGCGAGCCATTCACGCTCGTGCACCTCACCACCTTCGCCCTGATCTGGCTGGCACTGGCGATCTACGTGCTCGACGGGCTCAGCGGAATGCGGGCAGCTCGCGGGCGCTGAAGACCTTCAGCAGCTCGGTGGCTCGGGGTCGCCGCAGCTCGCTGCCGCAGGCGAGCGAGAGATCGGCGAGCTTCGCATAGGCGTCCATGCGTCCGCCCAGCCAGAGGAATACCGTGCTCACCACGAGCAGGGTCATGGTGAGGTCGAGGAGGAGTCCGGCAACGACACCGGGCTCGCCCTTGGTGGGCGCGATGTATGTCGGTCGGCTTTCGGTCATGGCATCCCGCTCTTCGGCGATCATACTCATCGCGTTTTCTCATCGGAACAGGACACGCATCACTCAACCATGATCGCACGTGAACGTCACATGACATGTGACCCACTACACGGATCGGGTCAATCCGCTGCCGCATTCCTGCAGGTGTTCGATCCGACTTCAAGACGTCGCAGGACCGTGGTGGCTCACCTGCGCCGACTCAGGCCGGGTGATCGCGCAGGTGCGGCCAGAGCTGGCGATGCCGTTCCATCTCTTCGCGGTCGAGTCGGAAGGGGACGGGAGAGGGGCCGCTCAGCAGGCCGCTCAATGAGCAGCGACGGGCTCCGCCCGCTGCAGGCTCGGTGGCCGTCCCTTCGATTGCACCGGCGATCGCACCGGCGTGATCGAGCACGTCCGATGCCGCCGTGGCGGGCGCGGCCTCGTCCGGTTCCACAGGCGTCGAGCCGGGCACGTCCTGCTCGATGTCCGATTGCATCGCGAGCCGCCGGGTGACGGGCCTTCGCAGCTCGAGGGCGCGCTGTCGCCCGCCGACGAAGAGCTCACCCGCGGCGTCGGCGTCTTCCGGATAGCAGAGCTGGCCGAAGAAGCTCTGCTGGGCGTCGAGCCCGCCCGGGAGGTTCGCACCGTAGATGCGCTCGAAGAGGGCGCGCGCCGCCTTGCGAGTGAGTCTCGGCGCTTCGTCGCCGTCTACGCCGATGGCGTGGAGGTAGAGCGCCGAGCGGTGGACGCCCGCACCGGGCCGATGGGGAAGCGCGACCCGAATCCTGAGCCAGGCCACCGCGATTCCCTTTGCGCTGTCGTAGTGCCAGCGGACGAGGTCTTCGTTGCCACGATCCTCGCGGACGAGCACGCGCTCCATGTGCGCCAGCATCGCCGAGGGAGCGTCGCTGACGGGGTGGGCGCCGTTGCTCCAGATCGGCTTGACGAGGTTGTAGGTGGGCATGTCGATTTCTCCGCAATGGTGTCCGGCCGGCTCGGGCAACGTGCCTTGCCCGATGCGCGCTCGGGTGAGTAGCCTCGTCGGCGCTCCGGGTGTCGACATCCGCCGCCGACGCCTTCTGCTGCGCTCGGGTCGCGTGTGGGGTGCGCATCGGGGAGGTGTCGGGCTGCGGCTGCATTGCGCGTCGCCCACGCCCCGGAGAAGCTGTGGGCGCGGGCAGTGTCCAGATCGACCGGGCGTCCGCGACCGGATCATCCAGCAGCAGCGGAGGGAGGGCGAGCATGATCTCATTGATCCTCGGCACGGCGTTCTTCGTCGGTATCCATCTCTTCATCTCGGGCACGACGCTTCGGGATCGATTGACCGACGCGATGGGTGAGATGCCCTATCTGGGCCTCTTCTCGCTGGCCTCGACGGTCGGCATCTTCTGGATGTGCTCGGCCTACGCGAATGCGCCCGTGATTCCGACCTGGGGTGATTCGCCGGTGATCGGGGCCCTCACGACCTGGATCCTCATGCCCATCGCGTTCTTCCTCGCGGTGGTGGGCATCACCACGCCGAACCCGACCGCGATGGGGGGCGAGAAGACCCTCGATGGGGAGCGGGCCGAGGTCGCCACTGGGATCATCCGCATCACTCGCCATCCCTTCCTCTGCGGTATCGCCCTCTGGGCCGCCTCCCATCTGCTCGCGAACGGCGACGCGGCGTCGGCTGTCTTCTTCAGCGGCATGCTCGTCCTCGGGCTGGCTGGACCGCCCTCCATCGACCGGAAGCGGGCGCGAAAGCTCGGAGGGAAGTGGGATGATTTCGAGAGGCAGACCTCCATCCTGCCCTTTGCCGCGATCGCTGCTGGCCACAACCGGCTCGTGGTGGGCGAGCTGCTGGGCTGGCGGCTCGTCGCGGCCGCCGGGGCCTTTGCGCTGATGTACTACACCCATCCGATGCTCTTCGGAGGCTGAACGTCGGCGGTCTTCCCCGCGTCGGAGCAGGCGATGCTCGGACGCGGCGGCTCGGGGCGGTCGATCGGCCTAGCCGCGTCCGTGGCGCAGGATGCGGCCCGGCAGCGGACCGGCGGGGTCGAGGAGATCCTGCCCGTGTCTGCGAAGCGGCGTGCCGTTGACGATCACCGCGAGGATGCCCTCCGCCTCGGTGATCAGTCGGTCGGCGCCTGCGGGCAGGTCGTCGACGCGCCTCAGCGGCCCGCATGACACAGTCTCGGGGTCGAAGAGGGTGATGTCCGCGGCATGACCGACCTCGAGGCGGCCGCGGCCCTCGAGGCCGAAGACCTCCGCCGAACGGCTGGTGAGGAGCCGTACCGCCTGCTCGAGGCTCAGCACCCCGGCTTCGCGGACCCAGTGGCCCAGCAGATGGGGGGAGAACCCGGCGGCGCAGAGCTGGGCCGCGTGGGCACCGGCGTCCGATAGGCCCAGCACGACCGCCGGGTGCTGGAGGAGCTCGGCCACCGTGCTCGAGGTGACGTTCATCAGCGCGACGCGGAAGCGCGCCTCCAGATCGGTCTGCAGCGCGAGATCCAGCGCGAGATCCACAGGGTGGACGCCCCGCTCGCTCGCGACCTCGGCCAGGTTGCGCTCGGCCAGCTCGGGCGAGCTCGGGCACTCGGCGATCACCGTGTTCTCCCATCGCCCCGTCATCACCGTGAGCAGGTCGGGATCCCGCAGCCGCGCGCGGAACTCCGGATCGGCGTAGATTTCCTTCTTGCCGGGGCGGTCCGCCTTGAGGACCGGCCTCATGCAATCGAGGCTCTCGAGCGGAAAGGGCGCCGAGAACTGATACTCCATCTGGAGGGGGCGGCAGGAGACCTGCGGATAGACCTCGACGCCGTCGGCCTGCAGGGCGACGTGCTGCTCCAGGACGCCTCGATGGCCGTCGGGCCCGAAGGCGTCGGCGAGCAGGGCGGTCCACGAGACCCGTGTCGCGCTGGCGTTGGAGAGCTCGGCGAGCTCCTTGAAGAACAGGCCCGGTCCGAGGGCCGCCTGGATGACGCCCCCCTCGTGACCGCGCAGCGGCTCGCAGAGTCGGCGGATCTCCTCGAAGTCGGCCAGCCGGCTGGGCACCGGTCGGCCGTCGTAGCCCATGTGCGGCGGCGCCATCGAGCTGGCGAAGCCGATGGCGCCGGCCTCCAGCGCTTCGGCCACCAGCGCGCGCATCCGCTCGACCTCTCCGGCTTCCGCAGCGCGCTCGGTGGAGGCCTCCCCCATGACGTACATGCGAAGCGGGGTGTGGCCGAGGAGGGCCGCCACGTTGATGGCGCTGCCGCGGGCTTCGAGGGCGTCGAGATACTCGGGGAAGGTCTCGAAAGGCCAGTCGTCGCCGCCCACACCCGCGCGCAGGGCCTCGAGGCTCATGCCCTCGACGTTCTCGAGCGTACGCAGGATCAGGTCGAGGTGGGCGGGCCGGGTCGGCGCGATGCCGAAGCCACAATTGCCCAGCACCACCGAGGTGACGCCGTGCCAGGGCGAGACCGTGAGCTGCCGGTCCCAGAGGATCTGGGCGTCGTAGTGGGTATGGATGTCGACGAAGCCCGGGGAGATCACCGCACCCTCGGCGTCGATCACTTCCGCCGCCTCACCGGCGAGCTCTCCTACGCCGGCGATCAGGCCATCCCTGACGCCGACGCTGCCCGGCCGGGCCGGCGCGCCGCTGCCGTCCACGATCTGACCGCCGTGGATCAAGAGATCGAAGCGCTGTGTCATCGGTGGGCCTCCGGTCCGGCTCGGCGCATCCGGTGAGGGCGTGCGGCTACCAGCGATAGCCGAATCCGCCGTAGACTCCGCCGCCGCCGACCGTCGACCAGCCCTCGCGAAGCGTCGAGCGCTCGAGTGTGTTCACGATGATGGTGTTCGTGCTGATTCGTCCCTCGATGTGCGCCGTCAGGCCGTCGAGGATCGGGACGTTGACGTCGGCGCCCACGGTGCCCACGAAGTCGAAGCCGATGGGCGTCGAATTCTGGAGCGCCACGCGCCGGAGCTCGTCGTTCTCGTCCCGAAAGGCCGCCGTGGTGGAGTCCTCGAGGGCGTTGAACGAGAGCCCGCCCGATAGTCCCAGATAGGGCCGGATGGGCGACTCGGGCATGAAGTCGTAGCGGGAGGCGATCCGGACCAGGAGGGACTTCACCTCGGTCACGCCGCCTTCTTCGAAGACCCGCTCGCCGTAGTCGATCAGGTGCGAGAGATTGGTGCTGATCTGGCGGTACTCGACCTCGCCACCGACGCTCCACTTGCTGTCCTCGAGGCGGCCCATCATCGCCGCGATCACCGCCCAGCCGGGGTCCGACTCGTAGAAGCCGAAGAAGACGCCGCCGCGTGCGCTGCTCTCCCACTCGGCCAAGGCCGCAGGAGCGGTGCAGAGGCCGCTCCACGCGAGCAGGGCGGCGAAGGCCAGGCCTCGCGCGCAGATCGATCGGAGTCTTTCCACCGGGCGCGTTTCTCCTCAGGAATCGATGGTCCAGGGCGCGCTCTGCTTCCCGCGGGCGCTCCCTAGACTATCACACTGTGCCTGGGCGCCCGGGCAATAACCTGAGGGCAGTCGGCCTCCCCTTCGGGGCCCATGGCGCTCGTCCGACTTCAGGGGCGAACGATCTCGAAGGTCGGCTCTGGCTGATCGAGCAGGCCGAAGAAGCGGGCGAGGGTCAGGGGATTGCCGTCGAGACCGATCTCGCCCGCCAGCACGAGGTCCTGGATCTTCGCGCTTCGGGTGGCCAGGCTGTTCCAGGCTGCGCGGCTGAGTCGCAAGGTGGCGTCGGCTCCATCGCGCGCCGGCTCCTGGTAGTGGTGGAGCACGGCATTCTCCACCACCACGACATGGCTCTCGCCGATGTCCGTGAACTCGAAGTTCAGCACCATCGACTCGCCCTCGGCCGCCGGACCGTCGAGCCGTACGGCCAGGGCGTCGAAGAAGAGCGAGGTGGGCATCGACGAAGCCACGTCCAGCGCGCCCACCGGATCGATCGGGACGCCCCCGAATCCGAAGCGCAGCTCCTGCGCCCCGGTCAGATAGAAGTCGCGCCATGGCCCCGACTCGGCCTGATAGCCCAGCTGGTCGAAGCAGTCCGCCAGCAGCGCCCGCGCGGCGCCGTTCTCGGGCTCGGCGAAGACGAGGTGCCCGAGCACCTCGGCGACGAAGCGATACTCCCCCGCCGCGTAGGCCTCGCGGCGCTTCTCGAGGATGGTCTGCGCACCGCCCATGAACTCGACGTAGCGCGGAGCCGCCTCTTCGGGTGGGAGCGGATGGAGGTTGACCGGATTCCCGTCGAAGAAGCCGAAGTAGTGCTGGTAGACGGCGCGCGAGTTGTGGTTGACCGTGCCGTAGTAGCCGCGAATGGCGAAGTCGCGCTCGAGCGCTTCCGGGAGTCGGATCATGTCGCCGATCTCGTCCGGTGTATGCCCGCGGTTGGCCAGCCGGAGCGTCTGGTCGTGGATGTACTTGTAGGCGTCGCGCTGACGTTCGAGGTATCCGACGATCTCGGCATTGCCCCATGTCGGCCAGTGGTGGCTCGCGAAGAGCACATCCACGTCGCGGAAGAGGGCAATGGACTCGTCGATGTAGTTGCTCCAGCGAAGGGCATCGCGCACCTTCGCGCCGCGCAGCGTATAGACGTTGTGCAGCACGTGAGAGACGTTCTCGGCGCCGCAGAGCGCGCGCTTGTCCGGGAGATGGATCATCATCTCGGCCGGCGCCTCGGCGCCTGGCGTGTACTGAAAGACCATGCGTACGCCGTCGATGGTCCGCTCGGTGCCGGTCTCGCCGATCAGCTCGGTCGGGGCCACGAGACCGAAGCTGCCAGGCGTGGAGGCCTTGCCGAGGCCGGAGTCGACGTGGCCGCGCGGCCCTCGCTCGATCAGGAAGCCGAACATGTAGGTGGCCCGCCGAGCCATGGCAGTGCCGGCCAGCACGTTCTCGCTGACGGCTTCGACGACGAAGTCCCGGGGCGCCAGCACCGGAACGCCACGCGCCGCATCGGCGTCCGGCAGCACGCCGCGGGCTCCGCCGAAGTGATCGATGTGGCTGTGTGTGTAGATCAGACCTGTGATCGGTCGTTTGCCGAGGTGCTGCTCGACCAGCGCCAGCGCCGCTGCGGCCGTCTCGGTGGTGGTCATCGCGTCGATGACGATCCAGCCGCGCTCTCCCTCGATCAGGGTCATGTTCGCCAGGTCGTAGCCGCGAACCTGGTAGATCCCATCCATGACCTGGAACAGACCGTGGATGTTGTTGAGTCTGGCCTGGCGCCAGAGGCTGGGATTGACGCTGTCGGGCGAGCTCCCCTCGATGAAGGCGTAATCGTCGAGGTTCCAGACTTCCTGGCCATCCGCGCGGCGGATCACGGGATCTTCGCGGCTGCCGATGAAGCCCCGTCGTGCGTTCTCGAAATCGCGCTGATCCTCGAAGGGCAGCGCGGAGAGCACCGCTCGATTTGCGGCGCGGGTGTGCTCGCTGGGCTCTGCGCGGCCGGCGTCGCCCGCCTCGCTGCGTGCGAGCTCGGCGGGGCGCCTGCGCTCGTCGCAGGCGGCGCCGGCCAGGACGGCGACGAGCGTCAGAGTCAGCGCGAGCGGGTGGCGGCGCGTGATCGGCGGCGCCGCATCCGGTCGCGGATCGACCGGGCAGGGACGGGTCATGCGCATCGAGGCTCCTCGGTTCGAGACGCGGAGGAGCATAACAGGCCGGCGCCCGCGGGTGCGCGGCGGCCGTGGGCCGTGTCCGATGGACCCGATGGCTGGCAGGGCGACGGGCCGCTGCGGCCGCCGCCCTGCCGGGCCTCAGCTCAGCTCGAGTGTCGCGCCGTCGATGCTGCCCGGCTCGACGAAGGGCGGCATGGCCATCTCGGAGATGGACCGATGGCCCGTTCGGCCCGATCGATCGCGCCGCTTCTTCCGCATGGTGCGGACCTGCGCGCGGAACGCGTCGAAGGCATCGTGGAGCGCGTGCTTCAGATCGTCGCTCTGTCGGACTGCGACGATCTCCCGGCCGCGGGCTTCGCAGGTGATGCGGACCTCGTGCCCGGCGTGCCTGTGGTGGTGAGACTCCCGACCGACGATCCGGATATCGATCAGGTCGTGTCGGCCTTCGGCGGCGAGCTTGCCGATTCGGCGCTCGAATTCTGCGCGCTCAGATTCGTTCAACCAGTCCGTATGGCACCAATGGATTTCCACTCGCATTCTCCTCGGTTCTCGCGGTCCCGGCCGCCACGCCCTCTGGCGGACGATCGGTCTCGTGATTCGCAGCAGATCCCGCTCCCGGGTCCACTGGGCGATGCCGAGGTGGGCGAGTCGCGACCCGCCTCGGCGGATCGCTCATCTCTCCTGGCAGACGCTCGGCGCGCGGCGTTGCGCGCCCGCTCTTCGGGCTCCAGGCAATGCCCTCATTCGCTTCCTTTTCTGGCTTGGCGGTCTCGGCCGGCTGCAGCCGCTGCAGCTGGCCTCAGTCCGCGGGTGAGTCCTCGCTTCCCTCGATTCGGAGTCCGCCGACGGAGCTCGCTCTCCCCTCCGGCTTCCTCGTGTTGATCTCTCTGATTCGGCGTGGTCCGTTCGAGACTTTCGCCGACCCAGGCCTATTCGTCTCGTGGCTGCGTGGCCTGCGATCCGATGTGCAGCCCATCTCCGCTGCGTGTGTCGAGCGAGCACCTTCGGAACCACACACCACGCCGCAGCTGTCCAGCAGGAAATGCAAGCGGCATGCCTTGCTCCGACCGCTCTGCATCGCAGTACGCCGGCGTCCTGGCGACACCATGCCACGATCGGGGCTGAGGCTGCTGGGGGTGTGTGCCTCATGGCGCCTTGGGGCGTGGTGGGGACCCCGTGTGCCGGAGGGGCCGGGGTCGGATACGATCCGGATGGGAGGCGCGGCCATTGGCGGGTGGTGTCGTCGAGGAGATCGAGAGCGAGCCTTCAGCGGACGGCCGCGTCCTGCGGGGCGCGCGGAACCGGGAGCGCATCATCGAAGCACTGATGGCGCTCGTGGGCGAGGGCACGATCGAGCCCACCGCCGAGCAGGTCGCGGCCCGTGCGGGGGTCGGGACGCGCACCGTCTTCCGCCACTTCGCCGACATGGACACGCTCTTCCAGCAGCTCTGCGAGCGGCTCCGCATGCTGCTGGGGCCGCTCTTCCTCGTGGGGCGCCCGGAAGGCGACGTGCTCGATCGGGCGATCGCCCTGCTCCACGCGCGATGCGAGCTCTACGAGCGTGCCGCGCCGCACGAGCGCGCGACGCGTTTCTACAAGGCGCGAAACGCCTTCGTGCGCAAGCAGCACGACGAGATCCTCCGGGCGATGGCCGATGAGGTCGAGCAGGTCCTCTCCCCGGAGGTTGGCGTCGAGGCCGGCCCGGTCCTCTACGCCCTGCAGCTCGGCCTCTCCTTCGCCAGCTGGGATCAGCTCAGGACGGGGGTGGGGCTGGATCAGGCCAGTGTCGTCGAGGTGCTGGAGCACCAGATCCGTGCGGTCCTGGAGAGATGGCACCAGGGCTGATCCTGGCCCGTTCTACGAGATCCTGCGCAAGCGGCCGATTCGCGCCCGACTGCAGCCGGGTTGATTCGCTCCGGACTGCGTCTGCTCCGCGCTCGAACGGATTTCCCTGACACATCGGCTGCACCCGAACCACAGGATCCTGAGAGGGGCTCCTGCGCGCTGCGCATGGCCCCCGGCTGGAGGATCCCATGCGCCCGCATCTGCCCCTGCTCCTGATCCTGCTCTTCCTCTCTTCAGGTGCTCACGCAACGCTCATCTTCTCGGACGACCAGGCCACGTTCGATCCGCGATGGGTCTCGATGTCGACGGAGGACTTCTCGGGTGCGACGTTCGGTGACAGCGTAACGGCGCGCGTGCTCTCGGGGCCCGTCGACAGCACCTCGATCTTCTTCTCTCCCCGACTCGTCGAGGGCCTCGTCATCTCCACGGCTCCGCAGATGCCCAACGACCTCTTCCTGGGCCGAGGCGGAGCGAGCGATCGGATCTCGAACGCCATCGGGATCGAGCAGGTCGTGCCCAGCGGTGGGGTGGCCAATCGCTTGCGCTTCGGCTTCACAGACGGCGCGGATGCGCTGGCCTTCTCGCTCTACGCCTTCCTCTTCGAGAGCGATCCGATGCTGGTCCAGGTCTTCGGGGAGTCGGGCAAGCTGATCGGTGAGCACAGCGCGGTCGCTGGCAGCGCGGCGGACCCCGGCTTCCTCGGCATCCAGAGCGACGATCCGGACGAGGAGATCTTCGCCGTCGAGCTCTCCCGTTCCGGCACGGGGAGCGTCAACGTCTACGGCGTCACCTTCGGTCATGTGCCCGAGCCCGGGACCGCCCTGCTCGTGGGCGTGGGGCTGGCACTGCTGGGAGGAGGGCGATCGCGGCGGAACGCGCACGCGTGAGCCCGGCGGCGCGATGATCGCACGGGACGTGTGCGCCGTCGCGAGTCAGAGTGTGCCCACGACCATGACGGCGCCCACTCCAACGGCGCCCACTCCGGCGCCCGCGCGCAGCCAGCTGACGACCTGCGGGCGGCCGGCGAGCGCGCTTCCCAGCAGACCGCCGAAGAGGCACATCACGAGCAGCACGCCCAGCGAGAAGGACGCCACGTAGAGCAGCGCCAGCTCGGGCCTCTGGAGCTGGCCCGCGGTCAGGAGCGCGAGCAGCGGCGCGCTGCCCGCCAGACCGTGGAGCGAACCGACGAGCAGCGCGCCATGGCGGGCCCGGGTGAGCGATTCGTCTTGAGGCTCGCTCGTGTGCTCGGGCGTCGCCCAATGGAGGTGCGGACCATGGCCTGGGTGGCGATGGAGGCGAAGGCGCGCGCCCGAGCGCCAGAGCACCGTGAGCAGATGGACGCCCAGGCCCACGAGCACCAGCGCCACCAGTCTTTCGGTGTGCTGCGCGAGCGCGTCGGGAATCGCCTGTCCGGCGACGTAGACCACGAGGCCGAGCATCAGCAGTACGCCGCCGTGGCCGAGCGCCCATCGCGCGGCGATGGTGACGGCTTCGCGAAGCGCGGGGCGCCGGGACGCGAGGTTCGTGACCGCCATGACGTGGTCGGCGTCCAGTGCGTGAAGCCCGCCGACCGCCAGGGCGAGCGGGACGATGCCGAGCGGTCCGTCGAGGGGGGCGGCCAGCCAATCCATCGATCCTACATACCGACTGATCGGGATTCGCGCCAATCGGGGGGCGGGAAGCGCCGCCTCGCGGTCTGATCGACCCTATGGAGGGCCGGGCTCAGAATGGTCTAGCATCGCTCGCCCAGGGGCTGCACCGGCCCGAAATCTGCCGGAGACGGCGATCAGACGAGGAGTTCCCGATGAGCGACGAGATCGTACGGTACGAAATGGTGGATGATGTCGCAGTACTTCGCTTCGACGATGGCAAGGCCAACGTCATCTCCTACGCGTCGCTCGATGCGCTCGGCGCGGCGCTCGACCGGGCGGAGAAAGATGAAGCGAAGGCCGTCGCCCTCTTCGGGCGGCCCGGACGATTCTCTGCCGGCTTCGATCTCTCGGTGATGACCGACGGCCCCTCCTCTGCCATCGATCTGGCGTCCGGCGGAGCCAGACTCGCGACCCGCATCTTCGATTCGGCGGCGCCGGTGGTCTTCGGCGTGACGGGCCACGCGCTCGCGATGGGCGCCGTCCTCCTCTGTACTGCGGACGAACGCATCGGTGTCGACGGCCCCTTCAAGATCGGCTTGAACGAGGTGGGCATCGGAATGGCCCTGCCCGAGTTCGCACTCACCCTCGCGGAGGACCGGCTCTCAGAGCGACATCTCTACAGGGCGACGGCCCTTGCGCAGATCTACGATCCCCAGGGCGCCGTCGACGCGGGCTACCTGGATACGGTGGTGGAGTCGGACGCGCTCGAGGCGGCGGTCATGGATCGTGCAACGCAGCTCGCGGCCAACCTCGATCGACGCGCGTACGTGCGGACCAAGCGCGATCTGCGCAAGGCGACGCGCGAGCGGCTACGGATCGGCGAGTAGCGCGGGCGCCCCGCTCAGCGGCGGCGCCGGCCGGCGGCGAGCAGCCCCAGCGCCGAGATGCTCGCGGCGAGACCGATCGCGCCGAGTCCGCCGAGGCCGGGAAGCAGGGCGGGATCCTCGAGCGTCCCGGTGTTGAAGAAGTTCCAGGCCAGCGTCGGAATGCTGATGCCGTCGTCGTTGATGTAGAGGATGTGCCCGTTGAAGGTGTCGAAAGGCGGGTCGAGGTCGCTGCCCGTGACGCTGCACAGGCCGACGTTCTTGCCGGTGCTGCAGCTCGTGTCGATCTGGCAATCGCTGCCGCCGAGCGGCGTCTGGATCTCGATGGCCTCTGGCCCGTCGCAGCCATTCTTGGCTCGCCACGACTCGAAGCTCTCGACCGCTCCGCCGAAGGTGCCGTTCTCGTAGGGGACGACGATGTCGGTGAGGCCCATGAAGCCGAGGACCGGCATGTTCTGGCTCGGTGTGCACTCGGTGGCGAAGTCCACGTAGGGCGTCGGGAAGGCGAGGGGGGCCGCCGCCGCGAACAGGTCAGCCGCCTCGCAGGCCATGCGCTGCGTCATCGCGCCCCCGTTGGAGATGCCCGTGACGTAGATCCGGCTGGCGTCGATGTTCCCCTCGGCGATGATGGCCGCCACCATCGCCGAGACGAAGCCCACGTCATCGACGTTCAGCGCCACCGCCTCACCGCAGCAGACCCCGGCGTTCCACGTGTAGCCGTCACCGGGCGGGTTGCTGGGCGTGCCCAGAGGAAACACCGCGAGGAAGTCCTGGGTCTCCGTCGCGAGGTCGTCCCATCCCGAGACGACCTGCTCCTGCACGCGATCGGAGCCGGCGCCGTGGAAGCTGATCACGACGGGGAAGGGCGTACCGCCGTCATAGCCCGGCGGCGCAAAGACGTTGTACTCGCGGCTCGTTCCGTCATGGACCAGATTTCGGACGTTGTCGCCGGTGGTGAAGGCGGCGAGCGCGCTGGCGGCCGGTATCAGAAGGGCGCCGCAGACCAGGAGGAGCGAGCGGAGGGACGTCGGTGACGAGGGCATGTCGGAGGCTCCCTTGAGATGGGTGGAGACGCCGCACCGACCGGTCCTGGGTGCGGCGAGGTCGCGCCACGCGGGGCGCCGGCCATTCTACGACAGATGGCCGCGGGCGTGTGGACGATCGCGGGATCGAAAATTCGCCGACGGCTGCGCCGCGGCGGACTGCTAGGATTGCGCGGATGAGCAAGGGATTCCGCAGCGCCACGACGACCCACGGACGCAACATGGCAGGGGCACGCGCGCTCTGGCGCGCGACCGGCTTCGAGGATGCGGACTTCGAGAAGCCCATCGTCGCCATCGCGAACAGCTTCACCCAGTTCGTGCCAGGGCACGTCCATCTGCACGATGTCGGTCAGCGCGTGAAGGCCGTGGTCGAGAGGGCCGGGGGCAAGGCCTGCGAGTTCAACACCATCGCGGTGGACGACGGAATCGCCATGGGTCACGACGGCATGCTCTACTCGCTGCCGAGCCGCGATCTCATCGCCGACAGCGTCGAGTACATGGTCCAGGCGCATGTCGCCGATGCGCTGATCTGCATCTCCAATTGCGACAAGATCACGCCGGGCTGGCTGATGGCCGCCCTGCGGCTGAACATCCCCACCATCTTCGTCTCCGGTGGCCCCATGGAGGCGGGGAAGGCCGTGGGGACGCGGGATCGACACGGCAACCCGCTGCCCGAGAAGCTCGATCTCATCGACCCGATGATGATGGCCGGCGGCGATGACGTCGACGACGAGACCCTCGAAGTCATCGAGCGGTCGGCGTGTCCTACCTGCGGCTCCTGCTCGGGCATGTTCACGGCCAACAGCATGAATTGCCTGACGGAGGCGCTTGGTCTCTCGCTGCCGGGCAACGGGACGTTGCTGGCGACCCACGCCATGCGCTGGGAGCTCTTCGAGCGGGCCGGTCGGCGCATCGTGGAGCTGGCACGACGCCACTACCTGGACGGCGACGACGGCGTGCTGCCACGGAGCATCGCCACCTTCGAGGCCTTCGAGAACGCGATGACCCTCGACGTGGCGATGGGAGGCTCGACCAACACCGTGCTCCACCTGCTCGCGGCTGCGCAGGAGGCCGAGGTCGAATTCACCATGGCGGACATCGATGCCATCAGCCGCCGAACGCCGTGCATCTGCAAAGTCGCCCCCTCCTCGCGCGACCATATCGAGGACGTGGGCCACGCCGGTGGCGTGATGACCATCCTCGGCGCCCTGGACCGGGCGGGCAAGCTGCATCGCGACGCGCGCACGGTGCACGCCCCGACCCTGGGTGAAGCGCTGGCGATCGAGGACATCCGCGCCAAGGGGGCGAACGAGGCGGCGCGCAGACGGGCCCTCGCGGCGCCCGGTGGCGTTCGGACCACCGTCGCCTTCAGTCAGGACAAGTACTTCGATGCCCCGGATCTCGACGCAGAGGCGGGCGTGATCCGCGAGGTCGAGCACGCGCATACGACGGATGGCGGCCTCGCCGTGCTGAAAGGGAACATCGCGGCCGACGGATGCATCGTAAAGACCGCGGGCGTGGACGAATCCATCTGGCAGTTCGAGGGGCCCGCCCGGGTCTTCGAGTCCCAGGAGGAGGCCTGTCGGGCCATTCTCACGGATCGGATCGAGGCCGGGGACGTCGTGGTCATCATCTACGAAGGGCCGAAAGGGGGCCCTGGGATGCAGGAGATGCTCTACCCGACCACCTATCTGAAGTCGAAGAATCTCGGCAAGTCGTGCGCGCTCATCACCGATGGCCGCTTCAGCGGCGGGACCAGTGGGCTCTCGATCGGCCATGTCTCACCGGAGGCGGCGCAGGGCGGTGTCATCGGCCTGGTTCGCGATGGCGATCCGATCCGCATCGACATTCCGGCACGCAGCGTCGACGTGCTGGTCGAGACCGCCGAGCTCGAGCGGCGACGGACGGCGATGTTGCAGCGCGGCGCGGCGGCCTGGACGCCTTCCAAGCCCCGCGAACGCGTCGTCTCGCGAGCCCTCCGCGCGTACGCCATGATGGCGACCAGCGCCGACCGGGGCGCGGTGCGCGATCTCACGCAGCTTCGCGAGCGCGGGAAGAACGATTAGGTCGGGTCGCCGACGGACCGATACCTGTCTCGAGCTGCTGGGAGCGATCATGAGCCATACGTCTGACCTTCGTCCATCCCCCGATGTCCACTCCTCCGCGATCCGTCGCGTGTGGACGCTCACCGTGGTGTCGATCTCCGTGCTGGCAGCCGTGATCGCCTCTGCGGAGGGCGCGACGCTCTCCGAGCCCATCGTCTTCCGGGGCGCGTGCGATGGATCCGCCGCCACGCGACTCGGACCCGACCTGCTGCTGGTGGCGAGCGACAACAGCAACGTCCTGCTCGAGTACTCGGAGAAGGGAGGCGAGCCCACGGCTTCCCTCGACCTCTACAGCTTTCTCGACGTCCAGCATCGGCCCGCGGGCGCGCGCTCGCGCATCGAGGGCGTCGCGCGCCTGGGGGATCTGCTCTTCGTCTCCGGCTCGCATGCGCGCAATCATCGCGGCGTGAATCGTCCTGACAATCATCGCCTCTTCGCGCTCAAGATCGAAGAACGGGAGCTCCGCGAGGCCGTACGGATCCATGGCAAGCCAAACAGTGACTTCGCGCGCGCCATCGAATCGGACGAGTCGCTGCGCAAGGCCGCGCTCTCGAACTCCATCCTTGCCCTGCACATCCAGCTCACGAGCCTGGCTCCGAGCAGAAATGGCTTCTCGATCGGGGCGCTGGCCGCGGGCAAGGACGGCGAATCGCTCCTGGTGGGGCTGCGATCGCCGATCCGAGCGGGTCGCGCGATCGTGCTGCCGGTCCTGAATCCCGGGAATCTCGTGCTCGACTTCCCGGCTGCACCGAAGTTCGGGGAGCCGATCATGCTCTCGCTTGCGCAGCTGGGCGTCGTCGCCATCGAGCCCGTCCCCCGGCTCGGTGGCTACCTGATCCTGGCCGCGCCGGCCGACGAGAAGGCCGCCGGCGCCAGGCTCTTCTCGTGGTCGGGCGATGCCCGCGCGACGCCCGAAGAGCTCCACGCCTTCACGGGCAGCGATTTCAGCCCGGAGACGATCGTGCCGTCGGTGGACGGCAAACGATTCCTCCTGCTGAGCGACGATGGCCACCGCCCGATCCCCATCGAGGACCCGAACGTCTGTCGTGGCAAGAAGCCGGAGAGGACGGCCTGCAACTGCAACATGCTGCTCGACCAGGGGCTGGGCCGCTTCCAGGGGCGCTGGCTCACGCTCCCCAAGACGCCCTCGACCGCCGACTGAGCGCGAGCCACATCGGTCGGTCGCTGTCGCGGCCCGGGACGAGGCCGCAGTCAGCGCGAGCGGGTGAGCTCTCGCTGCGAGAAGTCCCGGTCCCGCAGCCCGGGGTTCGGCGTCAGGCGGACGATCTCGAGCTCGGTGAACGTGTGGCGCTTGAGGTGATCCATGCGCGAACGCGTGGCCACGTAGATCACCTTCGGCTGCCCCCTCTCGACGTCTTGGAAGCGGGTGATCGAGGCCGCGTCCACGCGGAGTCGCTTGATCTTCACGCGCTTGTTGTCCCAGTACAGGGTCTGCAGCGGGACGAAGCGCTCCTTGTCGAGATGGAGGATGAACTTCGAGTACTCGGACTCCGTGTCGCGTCGCGCCACGACCGCGACCGCGTAGGCGGGGCGACCATCCACCTCGGTATCGGGGAGGCGATAGTGGCCGCCGTCCTCGAACTCCTGCGGGATGATGTCTTCGAAGGCGAAGTCGGTGCCGGCCACGGCTTCGCCGCGCACGTTGATTCGCCTGACCCGACGTGAGCTGGGGCGATAGACGAACTGATCATCGGCGCCGCTCACGTGATTGATGACCAGGTAGCCGAGGTGGCGAACGTCCGTTGGTGCGAAGTACTTGGCGATGGTCTTGGAGGCGATGCCTCTGCCCCGATTGCGGGTCTCGAGATAGCGCACACGGATCTCGACCTTGGAGGTCCGCCCGCTGCCATCGCCAGAGAGGAGGTTCACCTGCTGCTCGTAGGAGTCGAATCGGTTCTCGAGCATGCGCTCGTAGATTGCGTCGCCGCTGAGCCCGTCGTCGGCGGGGTGGTCCTGGAGCGGAAGGAACTCCTGGAAGTCGTCCTGGCCTGCGGCCATCGGAGCCAGCGTCGAGCCTACGCCGGCGATGCCGGCGAGGACCAGGGCACACAGCGCGTGGTTCAGCGGCCGAGTCATGATGGTCTGGATGATATCTGCGCCCGATCGGTCGGCGGCCGATTCGTCGTTGGCGACACGCGTCGGCCGAGGCCTACCGGCCGCTCTTCGATGGTGAAGCCAGGGTGGCCGTGGCTCAGAAGGGGCGGGCGCTCCCCGCGTGCACGCTCCCCGGCGCGGGACCGGCGCTTCGACGCAGTTGCCGTTGGATGAAACGCTCGAGGGTGACGAAGTCGCGGGCGGAGCCGCCCATGAACTCGACGCCGAATCCGGGTGATTCTCCACCGCCGGGCCGCGCGAGCCGAGCGCGGGTCCACGCCACGCGAGCGATGGTCTGGATGGACTCGCCACTCGGCAGCATCAGCTCCAGCATCAGGCGATGGCCCGGCGGGACCAGCTCGTCGGCGGTGATCATCGCGCCGCCTCCGGAGACGTTCAGGCAACGCTCCTCCGAGGTGCGGAAGAAGGGCTGCCCGGTCTCCAGGTCGATCTCGGGCTCGATGGTCGAGATCCGAGCCCGAAGGCTGACTCCGATCCTCCGCTGCTTCTGCTCACGTCGATCCAGTCCGCTCTGCTGATCCATCGTCATGGCCGTACCCTCCCTGGGCAAGCCATCGGCAGATCGGAGGGCGCAGCTTGAGCGTGGATCGCGCGCAGCCCGACGTGGCAAGTCCTCGGATCGCCGCCAGGACTTGGTGGTCCCGTTCAGCGAAGCGCGTGGCGTCCGAGTGGGCAGGGCTCGGCGGGCGAGCCGCCCGTCAGGCGCTCAGATGGGCCGCGTAGGGAAACTGGATGCGCTCGGGTAGGCCACTCGGCTCCTCGTCGACCTGATCCACCGCACCGAAGAGCGGGGAGTCGAGCGGCTCGTGGCTCTCGTCCTGCTGACTGCGCTTCCGCGCCTTGCGGGCCATCTGGTGTCGCGCCTCGAAGCTTCGGGCGAGATCGTTGGGCGAGAAGCGATCGACGCCCGCTTCCTCTGCGCGCTGGTCGCAGATCGCTCGCATGTCGGCCGCCGTGAGCTTCTTGATCTCCACGGCTCCGCCGCGTCCGACGGGGCAGAAGAGTGCGCCGTCGGCGCGTCCGCGTGCCTCCAGCCAGTCCTCGAGAGCGATGAGGTTCTCGTTCTCCAGCGGCACCCGCTTGGCGCGCTTGGCACCGGAGGGCTTGACCCTGAGCGTCGCCATGCCCGTCCTGTTGTCGAAGGCCAGGTCGTCGAGAGAGATGCCGATGAGGTCCACCGTCTTGAGGCCGTGTGCAAAAGCCAGCGAGATCATCATGGCATCACGCGCTCCGGCGATGGACGGATCCATGCCACAGGCCGCGACGAGTGCCCTCACTTCCCCCTCTTCGAGATGGCGGTTCGTCTTCGAGCTCCTGGCCGCGTTGCGGCTCGCACCCTTTGCGGGGGACGAGGGCGCGGGAGCGACGTTGTCCTCGGGCGAGAGTCCCATCTCGACGCAGACCCGCATCACCTTCTGCAGGCTCGTGCGCATCTTCTGCACCTGGGCAGGCTTGAAGCGCTCGGGGACGACCTGGATCTTGCGGCTGTCGTCGTGTCGGCAACACATCGACTGGATGCTCGCCGGGGCGCCCGGCTCCTTGACGATCGACAGGGCGATGGCTCCGTGGTAGGGGCGGACCTGCTGCCAGGGGAAGTTCAAGCCATTGCAGACCCCCCCGCTGATCACCGCGGCCAGGGTGTCGAGCGCCTCCTGTGCCATTCGTCGGGCGTCACCCGGCTTGACCGAGTCGAGGAAGGTGAGGGCGGCTCGTTCGCCGAGGGAGACTTCTTCCGGGGAGAGTACGAAGTCGGCACTCTCGGCAGAGACCTGGTTGTCATCCAGTCCGTAGGCTTGCGCGGACACGATCATCCCTCCGAGTGGTTCATCTGGGCACTTGCATGGGCTCTTGAGTGGGCCTCCCTCCCAAGTCCCACGTCCGATCCCGGGGCGATGGGCACGCTCGTGAGGGGGGCGTCTGGGGCAATTCGCACCGGTCGGTGCGGGATTGCTCCCAGCCATATGGCCACCTTTGCCGACGAAAGTCAAGGGCGATGCTCTTCGGCGGCCCGCTACCGTTGTGCCAAGTGCCTGGGATCATGGGCAGAAATCAGAATCTGACAGATCGTCGAATCAGCGTCGCGCGGCGCGTCCTCCGGTGCAATGCGCGGCTGCATGCCCCTTGGGGGGGAGGGGGAGGGGGAGGGGGGAGCGGGGTCGGACGTGGAAGCCCCCGGCTCAGTCCGTCGTCTGCTCCCCCACCTGCGCGAGCTCGAGCACGTATCCTCCAAACTTCCGAACGTTGAGGACACCGGTGTCCAGCAGCAGGTATTGCCCCTTGATGCCTTCGAGCACGCCTTCGACCTCCGGAGCCTTGTCGAAGTTGAAGCTCTTGAGCTTGCTGGGGTAGGTGCGAACCGGATACTCGAGCTGGTTGATCGAAGAATCAATCGGGGCCTCTCCCGGAACATCGAAGTCCGGGGCCTCGGTGGCCAGCGTCTCCAGCAGTCGATCGCGCTCGGCCTCGAGGTCGATGGGCTCGGGATCGCCCTTCAGCATCTTTCGCCAGTTCGTCTTGTCACCGACCCAATCCTTCATGGCCACCTCGAGGCGGCCCGCCTCCAGTCGATTGGGAACGGTCCGTATCGCCATCGCCTCGCGCGCGCCCTGGTCGATCCATCGTGTCGTCGGATCCGTGCCCCGTGTGATCCCGACCTTCAGCCCAGAGGAATTCGCGAGATAGACCGTATGTGGAATCAGGCAGTGGGTGCGCCCCCACTCGGGCTCGCGACACGTGCCCTGGTCGTAGTGGCAGAGCTCGGGCTTCACCACGCACTGATCGCATTGTGCCAGGGTCGTGAAGCAGGGATAGCAGTATCCCTGCTGGAAGGTCTTCTTGATCTTGCGCGAGCAGTGGATGCACTCGATCCCACCCGTCCAGGTGAGTCGGATGCGATGGCCGATCAGGGGATTCAAGGGCACGGCCGCTTTGCCGAGGGGCAGCGCGTACTGCACCGGCGGGCCCGGCTCCACCTTCATCTTCTCGATCCGTCCGCATCCGAGGACCTTCGGCGGGTCGCTCAATTCATCCCTCCATGCCCGCCTGGCGGGCCGGTCGACTTCGGAGACTAGTCGTTCTCGTCGATGGCTTCACCGGGCGCTGCCACCTTGACGTCGACGCCGCCCATCAGTGCGAGACCGCCGACACGAACGTGGGGGGCGCCCGGATCCATCGCCCGATTGTCGACCCTTCCGAACCCACCCAGCAGGCCGAATCCGCTGACCGTCACGTGCACGTCGGGCGGTACGATCACGCGGACGCCGCCCATGATGGCGATGGCCGTCACGTCGGTGAGCCCGTCCAGGAGCGCTGCGTCGCGGAGATCCAGATCGACGCCGCCCATGATCGCGAGGCACTGAATCGACTCCGGTGGCTCCCAATGGCCCGAGCGCGTGGTTCCGCTCATGATCGCCAGCACGAACTCGCTCTCTTCGCCGCTGCTGCGGACGGGGACCGGCGCCGTCGCCCGCTGCACGCGCGTGGGCCCGGGCTCCCGCTCGAGGTCGACCAGCAGCGACTTCAGGGCACCCGGCGAGTCGGCCCGCCGAGCCATGGCAACCCGGCGGTCGTACTCCGGTCGCTCCAGATCGCCCCGTTCGAGCCGATGCGAGAGCTCGGCCACGGTGCGCCGCTTGAATTGGTCGAGTTCGGTCGACATGGCAGGCTCTCCGGCTCTTCCTGGGGCGCGAATCCTGGGAGCCGATTCGATCGCCGGAGCATAACGGAGGCCCCGGGCGCCCACCCGGCCTTCACGGTCGCAGGAGGCTGAGTCATATTCAGGCGATGGAGGTTCAGGCGATGGAGGTCTTTCCCGGCTTTCGTTGGTGTGTGCCCGTGGCCTTTGCGTCCGCCGTGGGCAGCGGCCGCTTCGAGGAGGGGGACGTCCTCTACCGGGAAGTCTCGGGCTATGAGCCGCACGGCGGAGCCGATCCGACCGCCTGGATCCAGGTGCTGCAACCGCCGCGCGGGAGTCGGTCGGTGGGCGAGGGGGAGGGGCGGCGATTCGTGGCCAACTGGTCGTCGCCCGTGCTCCTCGACGTGAAGCCCAACACCGGTGCCCCGAGCGAGCGGGTGGAGGCGTTCCAGGGGCAGCTCTTCTGCTGTCTCTGGCGCGATGATCGCTCGGCGCTCGGCGCCGGGGGGGCGCTGCCCGAGCCACCGCGTCTCGCGCGCGAGCTGCGAGGCGCCCTCGACGGCGCGGGCGAGGCCATCGATCGCGCCATCGGGACCGGGCGAGGTCCGTCGGACAGCCTCTTCGCGTCCGTGGTCGACCTGGCCAACGATGCGTCGCGCGCCAAGGCACGCCGCATCGAGTCCGCCCTCGGCGGGGGCAGGACGGAGCGTTGCTGGCGAATCCCGCCCACCGAGCTGGCCGACCTGGGACTGGAGGGGGCAGACGACTTCCACCCCGCCCTGGTGATCCAGGTGGTCCTCGCGGCGAATTGCTCCAGCGAGCAGGTGAGCGAACGCCTGCAGCAGGTGCTCTACGGGGGCCGAGAGGGCGCGACCGACGAGGAGGCCGCGCGCGGCCGCTTCTCGCTGAGTCGTCATGGCCTGCTGCTCGAAGGCGAGGGCTGGGCTCCGGCAACCGGATAGCCGGCTGCCGAAGAGCCTGCTCCCGTCGCCGGGCGCGCATCTTGCGGCCACAGACTGTCTTGCCGGAGGTTGCTGCACCTCAGTCCAGCGGCGGCCCTTCGTCTTCATCGCGAGCGGAATCCGCCCGGCCGGCTCGATCCAGAGCTCTTCAGCGATCTTCTAGTGCAAGGTCTCGCGGCTGCCGGCGGGTGCCACGCCCCCTGCCTGGTGATCCACCATCCGCCAGTCGCCGTCCTCCCATACGAAGACGTTGGTGGCCGCGAGCAGGCCGCCCCCCAGATGCTCGACGCAGCTCACGAAGGCGAGGCCCCGGATCAAGGTCACCTGGGCATCGCTGTGGCGGATGTCGGGCGGCGACTGGAGGATCTGCGCCCAGCTCTCCATCACGGCGCTCCGGCCGTGCAGCGTCGTGCTGCCGGGGTGCGTGCAGATCACCGAGGCCGTCGCAGACCAGAGCTCCTCCATGGCGGCCATGTCCCCTTCGGTGAGGGCCGCGTAGAAGCGATCGTTCGCGCGCAGCGCGGCACGGAGCTCGGCAGCTTCGGACATGGAATCGAGGCGGGCTCGGCGCCGCGCTAGTCGGCCACGATGGTGGCCTTCTCGATCACGAGGCGTTCGGTGGTCCGGCCGCTGCGGCTGCCCCGCGCTTCGAGGGCCTTCACCGTGTCCATGCCCTCGACGACCTCACCGAAGATCGTGTGCTTGCCGTCGAGATGTGGGGTCGGCACGAAGGTGATGAAGAACTGGCTGCCGTCGGTGCCGGGCCCCGCGTTGGCCATGCTCAGCAGGCCGGGGCGATCGTGACGCACGTCGGGGCTGAACTCGCCCTCGTACTTGTAGCCTGGCCCGCCACGGCCAACGCCGAGAGGATCGCCTCCCTGCGCCATGAATCCGTTGATGACGCGGTGGAAGACCACGTCGTCGTAGAAGCCGAGCTGCGTGAGGTAGGTGGTGCTCGATACATGCATCGGCGCGACGTCGGGCATCAGCTTGATCTTGATGTCGCCCACGTTGGTGCTCAACATCCAGTAGTAGTCGGTTCCTTCGGCGAACTCGACCCGCGGCGGCTTGGGGAGCCGGGTCTTCCACCCGTCGGCAGTCTTGTCGATGCTCTGCTCGGCGATGAACTGGTCGATGGCGGCGATGCCCATGGGTTTGCCCTTCTTGGATGCAGCGGAGGATGCAGTGGTGTTCGAGGCGGCGCCGGCGGGCGGCGCTGGGTCTTGCGCGCCTTCCGAGCAGGCCGCCTGGGCGAAGAGGAACGACAGGGCGATGGCCATCAGGCTCGCCTGGGCTGACTTCCGCGCGACGCGGCGGTGGCCCCATGCACGCGCGGGGACGAATGCGGCGGGATCGTGCTTCGACATCTCTTTTCGGCATGCTCCTGCTGATGGTTTCGCTCGCGAACCTGACTCGGCCGGCGCGCGCTGCCGGCGAGGCGGGATGGTAACCCCATGATGCGGACTTACCAGCGAGGCGCCGAAGCGCCCGCTCGAGGGCAGAGCCCGAGGTCTGCCAGCTGACGGCGCACGGTCCCGGCCCAATCCCGATTCGCCGTGGGATTGGCAGGGCTGGGGTGGAGGATCTGACCGAAGCGCAATCCGTCGCCTGCTTCGCCGGCCAACGCCTCCTCGGCCCTGCGTGCGGCGAAGGCGCCGATCCCGATCAGCCACTCCGGCTCCAGGATGCGGACCAGCCTGCGCAGATGGGCGTCGCAGGCTTCGAAGAGTGGAGCGCGCTCGGCGCGCGGTAGCTTGTCCGGCGTGCGATTGCGCCCGCTCTCCTCCATGAAGACCAGGGGACAGTAGTTGGCGACGTAGTGGCGTGCGAAGAAGCGATCCGCGCGGCCGTAGTGGTCGCGAATGGCGCCCCAGAGTCGCGCGCCCGAGACCTCGCTGCGGGGACAGGCGAAGCCCAGCACGGGCCGTCGGGGGTGCTCGCGGGCCGGGCGTCCCACTGGCTCCTCGATCCCCAGGAACTCCCTGACGAGTGAGACCTCACCGAAGGGAACGCCGGTCTGCACCATGCCATAGGGACCCGGATTCATCCCCAGGAAGATCACCTTGCGGGGGCCGTCGGCGAAGCGGCGGATGTATCGGTGGTGCGCTCGCCGCGCGTAGTCGATGGGGTTGTAGACCACGTGCGTCGGCGGGGCGAAGCGCAGCGCGTCGACGCGCGTCCGCAGGGTGCCGGTGGCGCGAATGACGCGGTCTGAGGTGGACATCGGACGCAGCAATCTCGAGTCGGTGCGACGAGGTCGCGGAGGGCTGGGCGGCGCGGGGCACGCGTGAAGGCCGCTTCGGCTCCGGGCTCGGCCGCGCCGCATGCTAGCAGGCTGCTGGAAGCCCCACTCCCGTGGCCCTGCGCCGCGCTGTGTGTCCAGCTCTACGTCGCAGGACGTCCGCAATCCCTTCCACGCATTCGATCGGTGTATGGCATAGTCGGGTGCTCGACCCGTCGGTCGGGTCGTGAGGCGGACGACCAGGAATCGAGGCAAGCGTGGACCAGACGACGTTGACGATCATCGCGGCGGCCGTGGCCGTCGCCGCGGGCGTGGCCGCGGGCCTGCTCTTCGCTCGATGGCGCGCCGCGGGCATGGATGCGGCGGCGGCTCGCGTCGAGGCCGAGCGCCTGGGCGGCGAGCTCGGCGCTACGCGCGAGCAGCTCGAGAAGGCCCAGGCCAAGGCCAGGCGCGCGACGAGCGAGCTGGCCGAGGTGCGCAAGAAGCTCGAGAAGAGCAAGAAGCGCACAGCTCAGCTCCACGACGAGGGGCGTGGACGCACGGGTGCGCCGGGTGGCGCCGGGCTCGCGGGCGAGCAGGCCCTCGAGGAGGCGCGGCAGGCCCGCGACGTCGCCCGAGCCGAGCTCGAGGCGGTCAGCGCCGAGCTCTCGCGCCTGCGCGCCGAGAAGGCCGAGGCCGCCGAGGAGGATCGGCGGCCGGCGCCGGCGGCCGTGGCGGGCATCGAGGTCGAGGCCCTGCAGGCGCAGTCGGCCGCGGCCGCCGAGGCGCTGGTCGCCGAGCGCGAAGCGCTCAGGCGGGCCAACGCCGAGGTCGAGCGGCTCAAGAAGAAGGCGAAGAGCCAGGAGACGCTCTACGTCTCGATTCGCAGCGAGCTCGAGGTGAAGAAGGATCGTATCCGCGCCCAGCAGGAAGAGATCGAGCGCCTGCACGCGCTGAAGGTCGCCCTCGTCGATCCCCTGCCCCCGCGCGAAGCGATCGGCGACGAAGATCTCGGTGACGAGGAGATCGGCGACCACGACTTCGGTCACCACGACGCGCCCGACGAGATCGAGACCACGGCTGACGAGCGCGACCACGTCGAGCCCGCCGAGCAGCGTTTGAAGCTCGAGGGCGAGAGCAACGGCGAGTCGCCGGTCAGCCCTTCTTGATCTCGGTGAAGGCCCAGTCGAGCCAGGGCAGGAGCGCCTCGATGTCGGTGGTCTCCACCGTGGCCCCACCCCAGATGCGCAGCCCGGCCGGCGCGTCCTTGTACGACCCGATGTCGTAGGCCACCCCTTCGGCGTCGAGCAGGGTGCCGATCTGCTTGGCCGCCCGGGTGCGTGCGTCGTCGTCGAGCGCCGTGAACCAGGGATCTACGATCTTCAGGCAGATCGAGGTGGACGAGCGGGTGGCGGGATCGCTGGCGAGGAAGTCCACCCAGGTGCTCGACTCCACCCATCTCGAGATCGCGTCGAGGTTCGCCTGACTGCGCGCGATGAGCGCCGGGAGACCGCCGATCTCCTCCGCCCAGCGAAGCGCGTCGAGCGCGTCCTCCACCGCGATC
>CAZQMY010000004.1:0-43337 GCA_964594405.1 uncultured Spirochaetaceae bacterium
CATCGATCAGTTCATCTCTTCGGCCCACGTGAAGTGGTCGCGGATGAGCGGGCTGGTCATGCTCCTGCCGCACGGCTACGAGGGGCAGGGGCCCGAGCACAGCAGCGCGCGCATCGAACGCTTCCTCCAGACCTGCGCCGAGGACTGCCTGCAGGTCATCAACTGCACGACGCCTGCGCAGTACTTCCACGTGCTGCGGCGGCAGATCCACCGGGGCTATCGCGCGCCCATGGTGATCTTCACGCCCAAGAGCCTGCTGCGCAGCCCCCTGGCCACCAGCACCGTCAGCGATCTCGCCGAGGGGTCGTTCCAGTCGGTGATCGACGATCCGATCGCTGCGGCCGACCCCGACAAGGTCGAGCGGGTGATCCTCTCCTTCGGGAAGGTCTACTACGACCTGGCTGCCGAGCGGAAGGAAGTGCTGGGCGAGGATGAGGGACGGGCGGCGCTCGTCCGTGTCGAGGAGCTCTATCCCTGGCCCGAGCAGACGCTCATGGACATCATGGTCCGTCATCGGAACCTGAGGCGCGTGGTCTGGGCCCAGGAGGAGCCGGCCAACATGGGGGGCTGGACCTTCGTTCGCGAGCGCATCCAGAGCCTGCTTCCGCCCAACGCCGATCTCGCCTACGCGGGGCGCGTGGAGGCGGCGAGTCCCGCGACGGGCTCCATGCGCATCCACAGGCAGGAGCAGGCCGAGCTCGCGTCCGCGGCGTTCGAGGGCATGTAGCGCGCGCTGGCCCTGGCCTCAGCGCCCGATCCAGCCGCCCTCGCGCGTCAGCCCCTCGATGATCTGCCACGCCCGATGCCCCCAGATCGGATGCAGCTCGACGCTGGCTTCGTCGGCCAGGCGGCAGGCCGCCACTACGGGTGAGACCCCCTGCTCGCGCGCGCGATCGAGCACCCGGCGCGTCACGCGGTGGATCGAGCCGGCCCAGGCCGGGTCCAGGTGGCGGGTGATGAGCGGATCACCTTCGAGGCTTCCCGTCTGCTCGTTGCTGCAGGCGACGATCCCCATGCGATTGGCGACGAAGTCCGGTACGTAGACGATGCCGCGCGCGGCGATCAGCGCCGCGTCCCGCTCACTCCGGGCAAGCTGGTTGTTGGCCGCGCCGCAGATGACCTTCGTGCGCAGACTCGGGATGGTCTTCTCGTTGAGGATGCCACCGAGGGCATTGGGGGCGAGCACGTCGCACTCGGTGGCGAGAATGGACTCGTCTCCGGGCTCGGCGCTGCGCACCTCGAGCGGAGCGCCGCAGTGGCGGTGGAGCAGAAGGCTCCGCTGCTCCTGGGAGATCTCGCTGGCGACGATCGAGCGCACGCCGCGCTCGAGGAGCAGCTCGATCATGACCGAGCCGACGTTGCCCGCGCCCTGCATGGCGATCCGCTTGCCCTCGAGCCCGCCCAGGCCCTCGCTCTGCAGCGCGGCTGCCATGGCGCTCACCACGCCCGCCGCCGTCATCGCCGAGGGATTGCCGCTGCCTCCGACTTCGGGCGGGATGCAGGTGGCGAATCGCGTGTGCCGATGGATCACCGCCATGTCCGCGGGCGTGGTGCCCGCATCCTCGGCGGTGATGTAGCAGCCGCGCAGGGACGTCACGAAGCGCGCGTAGTCGGTGTAGAGACGCTCACGATACGCGGGATCGCGCCATGCCGCGTCGTTCTGGCGTGCGATCAGCCCTTTGCCGCCACCCCACCAGAGGCCGGCCAGGGCACACTTCCTCCCCATCCCGCGCGCCAGCCGCAGACCATCGCACACGAAGGCCTCCACCGTGGGGTAGGGCCAGTGGCGGAGCCCGCCCTGGGCCTGGCCGCGCTCGGTGCGGTGGATGAACGCGCCGAGCAGTGCCCCGGTGGACTCTCCGCTCGCGAAGAAGAGGGCCTCGTGGTCCGCGTAGTCCTCGGAGCGTTCGGCGAGCGTCGCGGCCAGGGGCTCGAGCAGCGGACTCGACGCGCGCAGGCCGCCGGTCGCGGGATCGCGCACGACGAAGCCCCGCCCACCGGCATCCCGATCGAGCGCCTCTGCGAGGCGGGCCGGCGCCTGTTCGAGAAGGGGATGCATCGGGGCTCCGTTCTCCGCTGGGCGTCGCTTCAGCGATCGGTCAGTGTAGCCGCATTCTGGAGGGATTCCGAGGCCTACGCGCGCTCTCCGCTAGGTCGGCGTCGGGATCAGCCGGTCGATGGGAATGAAGCGCGGCAGGGTGTCGAAGGCGATCACGCCCGAGCGCGCCAGCTCGAGGGCGATCTCGCGAAGCGGGACCAGTCCACTCTCCCGCGCCACCTCGCGCAGCCCTTCCAGCGTGCGGCCGTTGGCGATGGCGTTGCGGAGCCGGCCGTTCATGGGGAGGTGCTCGACCACCGCGATCCGACCGAAGCTGCCCGTGTGATCGCAATGCGCGCATCCACGGCCGCGCCAGACCTCGTAGCCCTCGGGAACGCCGTAGGGGAAGATCTCCGACGCGACCTCGGGATCGGGCTCGGCGCGCTCCCGACAGTGGCGACAGATGCGCTTGGCGAGGCGCTGGGCGAAGACGGCCAGCAGCTCGCTCGAGATCGAGTTGGGCAGCATGCCGAGGTCCAGCAGGCGCTGCACGGCGTCGACGGAGTCGTTGCAGTGCAGCGTCGAGAGCACGAGGTGGCCCGTCTGCGAGGCGCGGATGGCCTCCAGGGCGCTCTCCGGATCCCGGATCTCGCCGAGCAGGATCACGTCCGGATCCTGCCGCACGAAGGCGCGCATGGCGTCCGCGAAGCCGAAGCCGACCTCCCTGGAGATCTCGACCTGCTGCACGCCCGCGCAGCGATACTCGACGGGATCCTCGATGGAGATCACCTTCCGGCACTCGTCGTCCGCGAGCTCTCGTAGCCCCGCGTAGAGGGTCGTGGTCTTGCCGCTGCCAGTGGGGCCCACCACGAGCACCAGGCCGCCGGGGTTGCGAAGCAGGCGGCGGTAGCGGGCCTCGGCCTCGGGCAGGAAGCCGAGCTCGCCGATGGACTGCAGGCCCGTGTCCTGGCTGAGCAGTCGCATGATCAGGTTCTCGCCGCGGATCGTCGGCTGCGTCTGTACGCGCACGTACCAGGCCTGCCCGCCGATCAGCGTCTCGAACTGGCCGCCCTGGGCGGTGCGAGTGTCTGCGATGTCGATCCCGGCCTTGACCTTGATGACGCGGACCATCCGCTGCAGCTGCGTCTTGTCGATGTCCAGGCGCCGGTACGGGCGCAGGTCGCCATCGATGCGGACCCGGATCCGCACCTCATCGACCTCGTTCTCGAGGTGGATGTCCGAGGCGCGCGCTGCCGCCGCCTGCACGAGCGTCTGCTCCACCATCGCCACGCTCTCGGCCATCAGCGCCGTGTCGTGGCCGAGCAGGTCCTCGGGACGGCCCGAGTCGATCATCGGGGGCGCGCTGTCGATCTTCCCGAAGCCGTGCTCTTCCAGCACCGACTCGATCCGCTCCTCGGCGTGATCGGCGGCGTCTCGCAGGTGTCCCACCAGATCGCGCAGTCTCTCCATTCATCCTCTCCCCGCGCCGGCAGTCGCTCCGTGCTGAAGGCGTCGGCGCACACCGGACTCATCGGCGAGGCGGCGGGTGGTGCTGAGGCCGGGCGCGCCGGGTGGGCTGCAGCGGGGGCGGAGCCTTCCACCGCGACGCAACGCGGCAGCAGGAGCCGGGGGGTGCGCCCCTTCAGGGCCGGGCACGTCTCATGCGCCCGGCTGGCCGCCCTCCGACGCGCCCGTGTCCGCCGCGTAGAAGAGGCAGTCGCTCTTCGCGATCTCCGGCCGGGTGGTCATCATGATCGGCGTGAAGTCACGGAGTGTGCGCAGCTCGCCCGCGCGCACTTCGAACATCTCACGCGAGCACTCTCGGCCGTCCGGCGCATGGGCGATCAGGGGCCAGGGCGCGCTCGCATCCACCCAGCCGATACAGGCGCCGGCGGGCAGGGGCACGAAGTTGTGGCGATCGATGTCGGAGGAGATCGTGAGCGCGGCCTCGCCCCGGCGCTCCTCGGCGAAGGTGAGGTCGACGCCGTCGGCGACACAGACGCGGATCGGCTCCTCGAGGACGAGCATGCGGTGCCCGAGCGCGCCGCATGTCGGGTCCTCGAGACGCAGGAACTCGCAGAGCCCGCGATAGGCGATGTCGTCCGCCGTCGGGTCTCCCGATCGGCCGCACTCGATGGTGACGCTCGGGAAGTGGGGTACGGTGGCCTCGACGATCGTGCCCAGGGCCAGGGGGGCGTGAACGACGCGGTCCGCGAAGAGCGCCACGAGCTCCCGCTCGGCCTCGCCGAGCGCCACCGCGACGCCGTAGGCGGGGTTGTGCCCCGTGTTGTTGTGCAGGTCGATCAGGCAATCCGGCTCCACATCGAGGATCGAGCGGAGCGCGGCGCGCGCGAGGCGGCCCTCGGCGTCGTCGACTTCGTCGCCCGCGCCGAAGCAGCGATTCAGATCGCGGCGGCCCGGCAGCTGGCGATGCGCGAAATGCGGCGCCGCGAGCGCGGTCTGCACCGAGGCGACGAAGAAGAGCGTGTCGGTCGCGGGGCGGTCGTTCCGTTTGAGCCAGCGCAGCATCGCACGGACGCCGGAGGGCTCGTTGCCATGGAGCAGTGTGGTCACGATGCGGCTGCGCGTGGGGTCGGCGCCCGGGATCGAGATGAAGGCCGGGCCGCCGAGCTGCTCGAGAAAGGCGATGTCGCCTTCTGCGAGCCTGGCGGCGTCGAGGTCCCGCCCCCACTCGAGCATGCGCAGCGGCGCGCACTCTTCCGCCCCGGTCTCAGCCATCGGCCCTCGTCGGCCACTCGTGGACCGGCCGACCGCCCCTCGAGTGGTCGAGATAGATCCCGACCAGCGCGCGCAATGCCTCCTCCTTGCCCCGGGACCCGCTCAGCTGGCTCAGCATCTCGCGCTGCCACCACGCGCCCGTGCGACCGCTCTCGGCGCGCTGGCGGACCACCTCGAGCAGAGGCTCGGAGTCGCTCGACTCCACGCACTCGCGCTCGAGGCCGAGCCTGGCGATCGGGAGCAGCCCGCGGGCCAGGGACCGCGCATCGATCACGTCCCCCGGCGCCTCGACGCCCGCCAGCCCGTCCGGCCACTGCAGCTGCGCGTCGGCGCCCTCCTGGGCGGCACGATAGAAGTTGCTGCGTGCCCACTCGAAATCCATGCGCTCCCTGATCTCGTCGGCGTGCCCGCGAAGCCCGAAGCCGAGCCCCACCGCGAAGGCGATGTTGGCCAGCATGTCGACGTTGCTCGGGCCCGAGGGCAGCGCACGAAGCTCGATGCGCAGGTGGCCGCCGCCGGCCGGATCGTAGACCGGCCGATTCCAATCCCAGACCGTGCCCTGATGCAGTCGGATCTCGCGCAAGCGAGGGATGCCCCCGTCCGCGAGCCGTTGCGCGGGCTCCTCCGCGTCGAGCACGGGAAGCAGCGGCGCGAAGGTCTCGACCGCCTCCCGAAAGAGCTCCAGTGCGCCCTCGCGAACCCAGCCGCGGCCGAAGCCCACCCTCGGCCGTCGCCCGTCGGCCTTGGCGTTCGCGTCGCGCTCGTCCACCGCCTGCTTGAAGAGTGCGACCCGGGTCTCGGCCCAGAGCCGGTGCCCCACGAAGAAGGGCGAGTTGCCCGAGATGGCGAGCAGGGGCGCCGTGCCCGCCTGGAACGCGTTGAAGAGATCGGCGAAGTCTGCGGGAGCGACCCGCACGTGGACCTGCAGCGACGTGGCGGCGCCCTCGAAGGTCACCGCCTCGCAGTCCATGCGCAGCGGTTCGTCACCGTCGATGTCCAGATGGAAGGGGGCGTTGCGACTCCGGCGCAGCGCGTAGGAGAGGGCGCGGTAGCGCATGGTATCCGTCATCGCGTCGGCGGTGAGGTCGGTGCGGATGATCGTCGGCAGGATGCCGATCTTCGCGATCCGTCCCCCGTGCGCATGGGCCGCCCGCTCGAGCTCGGCCTCCGCGCCGTCGAGCTCGAGCCGCAGCGCGGAGAAGGGCCGCCCGGCCAGGGGGCCGTAGTCGAGGTTGCACTCGAGGTTGAATCGATCGAGCTCCACCGTCATCCGCGGATCGAGCGTCTCGGCCAGAACCTCGACGTTCAGAGGCAGCGGCCGATGCCGCTCGTCGATCAGCGCGATTTCGAGCTCGGCCCCGATGGTGGTCGCGCCGGCGCCGAACCCGGGCCGGGCGAGAAGGGTCTCGAGCACGTCGAGGCTGGACGCGAGCCGCGCGGAGAAGCGCTCGTACTCCTCGTCGGCGAAGCGATCCCGATCGATCTCGATTCCCATGGCGGGCCCAACGTAGCAGGCTCCAGAGGGGCGAGAGCCGTGGCTTTGCGCCGCAGCAATCCGATGCGCGCTCTTTCTCCGCTGCGAACGGCGCCGATCGATGTATACGTGTGTGCGGCCCGAGGGCACCGAGCCGTCCATCTTCTCCGGGCCACAACTCGCGAAGGAGCCTGCCATGCCCCGAAAGACGCCCGTCTCGGAGATCATGTCCCGCGACGTGCACACCCTCGAAGTCAATGAGAAGATCAGTGCCGTGCGGCAGGCGCTGATCGCCAACGAGTTCCACCACATGCCCATCGTCGACGAGGGACGGCTGGTGGGGATCGTGAGCTGGCGCGACCTGGTCCGGGTCTACCGCGAGGCGCATGGACCGACCAAGAGCGATCCGCAGACCATCGTCGAAGTGCTCGATCGCGACACCAGGCTGGAGGACGTGATGACGCGGGATCTGGTGACCATGCGCGCAGACGATCCGATCGATCGAGCCATCGACCTGATCGCCGACGGCCACATCCACTCGGTGCTGGTGCTGGATGGTGAGGAGTCACTGGTGGGCATCGTGACCGACAAGAACATCGTCGAGTACCTCGCGAGCTGAGCCGTCGGGCGTCTCCGGGCGCCGATCTTGACTCGCGAGTCGGTCCTCCCCGACAATGGTGCGGCGGGCGCGGATCAACCCGACCAGCGCCGCATCGGAGGAGCAGAGCCATGGACCTGAGCTACGGCAGTGAGACCGAGGGCTTTCGCGAGGAGGTCAGCGCCTTCCTCGAGGCCAACTGGCCGCTCGGGGGCGACGAAGCGAAGCTCTCCTTCGAGGAGCAGGCGGTGATCTTCCGCGGGCGGGCCATCGAAGCGGGCTTTCTCTACCGCAACATCCCGCGAAAGTACGGAGGCTCCGAGCAGGAGCCCGACGTGCTGAAGGCTCAGGTGATTCGCGAGGAGTTCGGGAAGAAGTGGGCACCCATGGAGGCGCGCGGCATCGGCACGATGATGCTCGTACCCACGCTCCTCGAGCGCGGAGAGGAGTGGCAGAAGGAGAAGTTCGTCAAGGACACCATCGAGGGCAGGATCGTCTGGGCACAGGGCTATAGCGAGCCCGGCTCGGGCAGCGATCTGGCCTCGCTCAAGACCCGGGGTGAGCTCGACGGCGACGAGTGGGTGATCAACGGGCAGAAGATCTGGACCAGCGGCGCGCAGCACGCGGACTGGATGTTCTGTCTGGTTCGCACCGAGCCCGACGCGCCGAAGCACGCGGGCATCTCGTACCTCCTCATCGACATGCACCAGCCTGGGATGGACGTACGGCCGCTCCGGCAGATGACCGGTGGCGCGGATTTCAACGAGGTCTTCCTGAATGACGTCCGCACGCCGAGGGACCACATCGTCGGCAAGCGCGGCGAGGGATGGAACGTCTCGCGCACGACGCTCAAGCACGAGCGCAACAGCATCGGCTCCACGCAGGCCACGCGCGCCACGCTGAGCGGGCTGATCAAGCTCGCCCAGGGCGCCACCGTCGACGGTCAGCCGGCCCTCGAGAATCACGACTTCCGGCAGCGACTCGCCGCGCTGCAGGGCCACGTCCGGGCCCATCAGTACTCGGGCTATCGGCAGCTCACCAAGGACGCCAGGGGAGAGGACGCGGGCATCATCAACATGATGATGAAGCTGATGAGCACCGACATCGGTCACGAGGCCTCGAAGATCGCACTCGATCTGCTGGGAGAGGAGGGGCTGCTCTCGGCCGGCGACCCGACTCTCGGGCTCCAGCCCAAGGGCAGCCAGGGCTGGATCTCGCGATACATGTACACGCTGGGCATCGCCGTGGCGGGCGGCACCGCGAACATCCAGCGCAACGTGATCGCAGAGCGCGGGCTGGGCCTGCCGCGGGATGCGGCGGCCGATGCCAGCAAGGCAGGAGGGGGCCAGTGAACTTCGATCTTTCTGAAGAGCAGCTGATGCTGCAGCAGACGGTGTCGGGCTTCCTCGAGAACGAGTGCCCCCCCACCCGTCTCCGAGAGATCTTCGACGGCGAGAGCGGCCACGATCCGGCGCTGTGGAAGGGCCTGGTGGAGATGGGCGTCGCGGGTCTGGCGATTCCCGAGCAGTACGGAGGCGCCGGGCTGGAGATCCTCGATCTCGCGGTGGTCGCCGAGACGCTGGGCTACCACGCTGCGCCGGGGCCCTTCCTCTTCCACGTCCTCGCGGCGCAGGCCATCGTCGACGGGGGCAGCGACGCGCAGAAGGAGAAGTGGCTGCCGAAGCTGGCGAGCGGTGAGCTGCTCGGCACCGTCGCCTTCAACGAGGAGGGCGGGGCCTGGCTCCCCGAGCAGTGGAAGCTCGCCAGCGGCGAGCGGCTCAGCGGGCGCAAGGGCCTGGTGCCCTTCGCCGAGCTCGCCGACCTGATCGTGGTGGGCCTCGAGGGTGGGGGCCTCGGTGTCGTGGAAAGGGTGCCGGCCGAAGGCACGATCCAGCAGGAGAAGGTCGACGGCGCCGATCGAACCCGCCGCCTCGGGAACCTGAGCTTCACCGACACGCCCTGCGAGCTGCTCACCCGGGGCCAGGATGCCTCCGGTCGGTTGCGCGACGTCACGCTGGTGCTGCTGGCGGCGGACGCCTTCGGCGGCGCCACGCGCCTGGTGGAGATGTGCGTCGAGTACGCGAAGACGCGCGAGCAGTTCGGCGTGAAGATCGGCCACTTCCAGGCGCTGAAGCACCAGCTCGCCAACATGGCGCTGGCCGTCGAGCCCACCCGCGGTCTCTACTGGTTCGCCGCGCACGCCCAGGACCACGTGCCCGGCGAGGCCGAGGAGGTGGCGGCCATCGCCAAGGCGCACATCACGGATCAGTTCATGCAGGTGGCGCGAGACAGCGTGGAGGCGCACGGCGGCATCGGCTTCACCTGGGAGTGCGACGTTCAGATCTGGTTCAAGCGGGCGATGCTGGACCGTGCCTTCATGGGCAGCCCCGGCGTGCACCGCGAGCGCTCGGCGCAGCTGGCCGGCTGGTAGTCGCGCCGCCTGCTGGAGGGCGGCGCCTCCGCTCGCGACACGGCCATGGACGAATCCACTCGGGCGCTGGGGAGAACCCCCAGCATGCTGCTCGTAGGTGATCCGGGCGGGGCTTGCATCGTATAAAGATCCGCGGCCATCGCTCCGACCCGGTAGAGACACCGATTCCCATTGCTGCGCAGCGATGCGCCACGCCTGGCTCGGCCTGCTGCGACCAGGTGATCGCCCCCGGAGAGATGACTGTGTCTCATGCCAGCCAGGCCGTGCAAAGGCGGACCGAGCGCGAACCCATCCGCGTCCTCCTCGTCGAGGACAGCCAGGACTATGCGACGCTGGTGCGCACCACCTTGATGAGCGCCGACGCGGTCAGCTTCGAGGTGGAGCATGTGGAGCGCCTCGACGTCGGCCTCGGTCTGATCGAGAAGCAGGCCTTCGACGTGATGCTCCTCGACCTCTCGCTGCCCGACGGCTACGGCGCGTTCACCATCGGCTGCGCGTGCTCGCTCGCGAACCACATCCCGGTGATCGTCCTGACCGGTACACAGAACGACGAGCTGGCCATGTCCGCGGTACGTGCCGGCGCGCAGGAGTACCTCGTCAAGGATCAGGTCGATCGCAAGCGCCTGCCGGGCACCATCCTTCGTGCCATGGAGCGGCATCGCCGCACCGGGCGCCTGTACGACATTCGATCGGAGCCCTCGAGCGAGCCCGGGGATGGCGAGGCACGAAGGCTGCCGCCGCTCCTCGTGGATCCTTCGACGGGCCTCCCGAACGACCTCGTCTTCGGCGATCGCCTCTCGCACGCCCTCGCGCGCGCCCAGCGCTCGGGCCAGCAGCTCGTCGTGATGATGATTCGTGTGGATCAGCTGGTCGTCGACCGGCGGCCGGCCGACATCGAGGTCCAGGACGAGATCATGCAGGCCGCGGGCACGGCGCTCGCCCAGCTCGTTCGCAAGAGCGATACGCTCGCCCGCCTGGGCGTCGACGCCTTCGGCGTCGTGCTCGACGACACCAAGTGCATCGACGACGTCCGCCAGGTGAGTACGGGGCTGATGATGGCCCTGGGCGGGGTCCGCGGCGTCTCGACCGTCGAGGAAGGACAGGGGCTCTCGGCGTCCATCGGGATTGCCATCCATCCGGACGCCGGAAGCAGCGTGGACGAGCTCGTCGAGCACGCCAACGCCTGCCTCGAGCGCGCCCGCGAGGCCGGCGGCGGGCGCTACGTCATCCACGGCGTCGAGCTCGGCTGAGGGTGGACGTCAGTCGCCCGCCGGGTCCACCTCCAGGCTTCGCATGCGGTTGATGGCGGCGGCGATCTCGTGTCGCCGGGGCCTGGCATAGCGGCCGGGATGCTGCTCGCTCCCCGGCTCGCGGCGAAAGGGGTCGAGCGCATCGAGCCCCCGCGCGTCGAGGAAGGCCTCGAGGGCATCGAGGATCTGCGCCAGGCTGGCGCCCTCGGCCATGAATCGCTGGCTCGCCAGATGGATGCCATGCGCGATGGCGCGGGTCTGGCTCGTATCCACCAGCTGCGCGAGGTGACGAAGATCGATGGGCTCCTCGCCGTAGAGGATCAGCTCGCGGCCCTTCGCCGAGATCTTCACGTCTCGGCGACCGCGCCGGGCATCGAAGGCGCGGGCCCGAGGCGCGCGACGCGCGATGCGCCCGAGCGCCCCGCGCGACTCGGCGCGTCGCGTCGTGGGCCGCTCTTCGGCGATGCGTCGGGCGTCGGTGGTCACATCCGAGGCCACGTAGTCGCGCATCATGATGACGGCATCGGCCACGTCGAAGTAGTCGCCGGAGCCGCCCATCACGAGCACCGTGGAGATCCCGAACGCATCGCGGATCTCCTCCACGCGATCGAGGAAGGGCGTGATGGGCTCGTCGTCGCTGGCGACCAGCGCCTGCATCCTTGCGTCGCGGACCATGAAGTTCGTCGCGCAGGTGTCCTCGTCGAGGAGCAGTCCGCTCGCGCCTGCCTCGATGGCCTCGACGATGTTGGCGGCCTGACTCGTGCTTCCACTCGCATCGTCGGTGGAGAAGTGGTGGGGGTCGCGCTCGAAGGCGGCTGCGGACGGATCGCCCGGGCAGACGGTCGGCAGCGAGCCGATGAAGGCGCTGATGTCGGCGCCGCAGACCGAACGGCCGTCCTCGGCGCGGATCTTGACGAGATCCGGGAGGGCGACCACGTACTCGCGCCCGTCCCCGGGGACGTGGGGATAGACCGCGCACTCGAGCGCGCGGAGCAGCGTCGACTTGCCGTGGTAGCCTCCGCCGACGATCAGGGTGATGCCGGAGCGGATGCCCATGCCGCGAATCGTGCGATCGTCGCCGTGACGGCGATCGATCGGGTTGGGCAGCTCGAGCTCGACCGCCATGCTCCCGGGCGTGGCGAAAGCGCGCGCCCGGTCGGCTTGCATCGGGCGGTCGCTGGCCCCGCTCTCGCGGGGCAGGATCGCGCCGTCGGCCACGAAGGCGATCAGCCCGCGCTCGGCCAGCCTGGCCCGGATCGCCTCTTGATTCTCGACACACTCGACGAAGCGGCGCGCCTCGTCACCGGGCAGGCAGTCGAAGATCAGGCCCTCCTCCGCGATCACCGGCAGCAGCTCGCAGAGCAGGCGCTGCGCCTCGCGCCCCTTCACGCGCCTTCCCGCGGCGGGAAGGCCCACGTCGATGCGCGCCTCGACGAAGTGCTCGTGGATCACGACCGCGCTGCGCTCGAGCACCTCCTGCCCGCCCGAGTCGATGCTGATCAGCCCGCTCTTGCCGCTGCCCATGCGGCCACGGGTGGCGCCCTCGACGGCGCGCGCCACCTGACGCGCGAGATAGTCGCGCAGCGCGAATTCGCGCACCGGGCCGCGCCAGAGCGAGGCCGGCAGCTCAGCCTCGCTCATGGGCACGCGCAGGCGCATCATCGAGGGCGAGGCGAAGGGGTCGCCCTGGACGCGGTCGACGTGGAGGCTGAAGAAGTCGAAGCGCCAGTCGCCGCGGATGTCCGCGTAGGCGCGATAGCCCTTGCCGTCGATCCTCTGCAGCGTCCGCTCGAGCTCTTGCGCGGAGCGCACCTCTCCTCCTCTGTACGACGCTGCGCCCTTCGGTCGCAGCGCGGCCGCTCGGCCGCTGTCATCGCGCGAATCCGGCGCGAGCGTAGCGCCTTCGCGGGCGCCGCCCGCCGGCCTCAGAAGAGCTGGAGCTGATCGCCCGAGGGCCGGCGGAAGTGCTGTGTGCTCTTTGCGCGGTGCTCGCGGCGCAGGCCCGCGCGGCGCGCGGAGACGTCGAAGAGCTGCGCGATGTTCGCGGCCAGCTGCCCCTGGCCGCGCATGCGCGAGCCGAAGCGCGGATCGTCGAGGCCGCCGCCGCGCATCGAGCGCAGGTGCGCGAGCACGCGCGCGGCGCGCTCCGGCCGATGGGTCTCGAGCCAGGACTCGAAGAGCGGGGCGACGCCATGCGGCAGGCGCACGATCAGGTAGCCCGCGCGGCTTGCGCCCGCCTCGGCGGCGGCGCGCAGGATGGAGGGAATCTCGTGGTCGTTCAGGCCGGGGATGACGGGCGCGACCATCACGCCCACCGGCACGCCCGCCTCGGCCAGCGCCGAGATCGCCTCGAGGCGCTTCCGGGGATGGGAGGTGCGCGGCTCGAGGCTTCGCTGCAGCTCGCCGTCGAGGGTGGTGATCGAGAGATTGACCGAGGCGGCCTCGAAGCGCGCGAGCTCGCCCAGCAGATCCGCATCCCTGGCCACCAGGGCGTTCTTGGTGATGACACCCACCGGATTGCGGGCCTCGAGCAGCACCTCGAGGCAGCCGCGCGTGAGCTCCATCTTCCGCTCGATGGGCTGAAAGGGATCGGTGACGCCGGACAGCCCGATCAGCTGGGGCTGCCACTTCCGCGCGCGTAGCGCCTCACGCAGCAGCTCGGGCGCATTCTCCTTGACCAGGATGCGCGTCTCGAAGTCCAGGCCCGCCGAGAAGCCGAGATACTCGTGGGTGGGGCGCGCGTAGCAGTAGATGCAGCCGTGCTCGCAGCCGCGGTAGGGGTTGAGGCCGACGTCGAAGGGTACGTCCGGGCTCTCGTTGTGCGAGAGGATGGTGCGGCTGGGATCGCGCAGGTAGAGGGTGCGAGCCCGGCGTCGGGACGCCTCGTTGCCAGCCGCATCGTCCGCATCCTGCGCGGCGAGCGCGTCGAGGTCGTCTCCGTCCGCCTCGTACTGGAGGCGCTCGAAGCGGTTGGCCGGATTGGTCGCCGCGCCGCGGCCCTTGAGGGCCGCTCCGGTGTAGTGCGCGACGTCGGCGGCGCCGGCTCGGGGCGGATTCATGGGGTGAAAGTAGAGCGAAAGTGGGCCCGGTGTCAATCCTCGCCTAAGCGCGGCGCAGCAGGTGCCGCGACGGGCTGGGCTCTCGCTGCCGATCTGTTTTTGGCTAGGCAAATTGCATTCATCATGTCCAGGTCTCGCGCGTGCGCAGCAGTCATACGAGACCGGCGACCCTGCGCCAGAATCGCTCGCGACTGCCGCTGAGCTGCGCCGTCCGCGACACGATCGCCGTCGTCCTAGCTCGAGAGACCGTCGCACGCTGTCCCCTGATGAGGTGACGATCTTGTCACGCAGCGACGCTCGGATGGGGATAGACTCGGAGACTGCCGCAAGGTGGAGGTCGAAATGACGCGCCGACAGTGCGAAGAGCAGAGTCACGAAGAGCAGAGTCACGAAGAGCAGAGTCAAGAAGAGCAGGGAAGCGACGTCCAGGCTCGCGCCGCCCGATGGGCGGCCCTGCTCTGTATCGCCCTGCTCCTGGGCTCGCCCGCCTCTGCCAGCTATCGCGCCTTCTTCTCCGCCGACACGGCGCTGGCCGACCTGCCCGAAGGCGTCAGCCAGGTCGCCCTCTACGTCGAGTCCAGCGCGAGCCCGTCGACGGCGGGCACGCGCTGCGTGAACGGCAATGGCGGCGAGATCTGCGGCTGGAGCGTGGACATCGAGGCGACGGGCGGGCTCGACTTCGTGACGTTCGCGCCCGCCGATCCGGCGGGCACGCTCTACAACCTCGCTCCGAAGCGCCTGCGCGCCAACGGGGGCTTTGGTGGCGAGGGACGACATGGCGCGATCCACATCGGTGACGTCACCCTCGAGCGCTCGGGCGACGGCATGCTGCGAGCGTTTCGTGGAGGCGATGCCCCGGCCGGTGGCGTCATCGCTGCCGACGGAGGGCTCGAGTCTCTGCTGGTTGCCACGACGCTCGTGCCGGAGCCGGGTCTTGCCGGTCTATGGCTCGCCGGGCTGACCACGCTCGGGGCGCTGATCGCCAGACGCCGGCAGCGCGCCGGCAGGCCCGGGGCAGCGCCGCGTGACCTTCGCATGACGTGTCACTCCGAGTGGGCGGCGCTTCGCCCGCTCGGCCCGCTTTCGTCCCGCGCAGGCAAGCGCATCTGATAGGATCGTCCAATGCTCCATCGCTGGATCGTCTCGACCACTCTCCTGCTCTTCCTGCTCCCGGCCGTGTCCGGCGCGGCCCCCATCGTCTACGTCTCGGACGACGGCAGCGCCGGTGGCCCCGCGGAGCTCGGTCTGGGCAGCCACTCCCTCGACCTCTGGTTCGACGCGGATCCCGACGTGGTGTACGAGGTCTCCATCACGCTGCAGGCGACGGATGGCCTCTCGCTCGAGACCTGGACACCGAGCCCGACGACCAACCCCTTCCTCGCGGGCGCCTCGGTCCTGACGCCGGGGGCCGGAGGATCGCTCTTCGCGATCGGCGGCTCCTTCTTCGCGCCAACGGCGGATCCCATCTTCCTCGGGACCCTGACGGTGGACGCGCTGGTCGTCGGCGGCCTCCTCGAGCTCGAGGCCCTCGGCGGCCTCCTGCCGCCGATCTACACCGATGGCGACTTCTCGCCCGAGCTGATCCCGACGCCGCAGCTGCTCGCGGAAGTGGTCGGCGACCAGAGCGATTCCGGCGGCGGGCCCGGCCACGAGCGGCCGATTCCCGAGCCCGGCGGCGCGCTGCTCTTCGCAGCGGGCGCGTTCCTGGTGGCCCTGCGTCAGCGGAAGGGTCGACGGACCCACTGAGTCCGTCGCGCCCGCGCGCGTTCGTGCACACCCGCGCCGTGGTCGCGCCGATCATGACGACGCGTTGCGCGTGGTCGATCGCACGTTCTCGTGTGATCTGAACATCGCGACATCGCTGTCCTGCTTCGTCCCGTGATGGGTCCCGGAGGTTCGTCCCGTGATGAGGGGACAGCGCGAGGTGGCAGCCCGGGTGTAGATTCGATCCGCGCCTCGTGAATTGCTGTGAACTTTGATGCTTCGCCGCATTCCGAGCCACTCATGGTGATAGAGTCGAACGTCCGCGGGTGCAGTCGCCCGCGTGCCAGGGCTGCTCCGGAGGTCTGCTCATGCTGAAGAGGTCGCACTGGATCAGCGCTTCGATCCTGCGCCTCCTCGTGCCGGCGCTCCTCCTCGTGCTGCATGCCGGGCTCTCCGCGGGCGCCCCCGGTGATGCGGACGAGGACGGCGTGCCCGATGCGTCCGACAACTGCCTCCTCGTTCCCAATCCCGACCAGGCCGACAATGGCGGCGTCAATGGATTCGTGCCCAATGGCCGCGGTGACGCTTGCGAGTGTGGCGACGTCAGCGGCGACGGCGCGGTCCTGCTGAACGACATGACCCTCCTGCGCCGCGCACTCGTCGGGCTGCCGCCCGGGCTCGCCCGGCCCGCGCTCTGCAACACGACCGGTCCAGCCAACACGGAGGACGGTAACGCCGACGGCCTGCCCGACGACTGCGGGATCGACGATGTGGCGGCGCTCGTCCTCGCCTTCCAGGGGCGCGGCGCGCCCGGCGAGCTCTGCGGCGAGGTCTTCACGCCCCCCGACGGCGTCGACGCGCCGCCCTTCGTCTCGCTCTACGCGCCGACCGAGGTGCAGGTGGGCACCGCCTTCAGCGCCGACGCCGTCGCCGAAGACGATCTCGCCGTCTCCTCCGTCCGCTTCTTCGTCGATGGGCTCCCGGTGCTCGAGGACGAGAGCGAGCCCTACACACTCTCACTGGGCGCGCCGCTCGCCCCGGGCACCCTCACCCTGCGCGTCGTCGCCGAGGACGGCGCCGGCCAGCAGGCCGAGAGCAGCGCCGTGGTGCGCGTGGTGCCGGGCGCGGATACGGCGCCGCCCTTGATTTCGAGTCTGCTCCTGCCGCCCTCGGCGAGGCCGGGCGAGGTGGTGAGCATCGGCGCCGAGGCGAGCGACGACCGCCGCGTGGCGGAGGTGCGCTTCAGGCAGGGGCTCGCGGTCTTCGGCAGCGACGGCGTGCCGCCCTACAGCGCGCCCTTCTCTGTTCCGATTGACGCCGAGGCGGGCGATGCGCTCGAGATCTCGGCCGACGTGACGGACGACGCCGGCAACCTCGCGACGCTGAGCGGGCTGCTTCCCATCGTGTCGGAGCCGGATACGCAGGCGCCCTCAGTGTCCATCTCGGCGCCCGCCGAGGCTGTGCCCGGCCAGTCCGTCCCGGTGCAGGCGAGCGCCAGCGACGACCGCGGCGTCGCCCGGGTGGACTTCTTTGCCAATGGCGTGCGCGTCGGAGAGGATCAGAGCGAGCCCTTCGCCCTCGCTCATCCGGTCCCCGCGACGCTCACGGCTGGAGACGAGGTCGTCTGGGTCGCCGTTGCCGAGGACTTCTCCGGCAACACGGCGACCTCCGGCGAGGCCCTGACCCGCATCGTCTCGACCGGGCAGGGCATCGCCCATGGCGAGGTCTACGACGATCGCGCGAGCCAGCCGCTGCGCGGCGCGCGCGTCGAGGTGCTCGCGGCCGGCGGCGCCGTCGGACCCGGCCCGCAGACTGACGGGCGCGGCCGTTGGGCGCTGGCCCTGCCCCAGGGCCCCGCGGTGCTCGGGATCTCGCTGCCCGGCTACACGCACGCACTCCGCGTCGTCGAGGTGCCGCGCGACGGCCTCGCCCAGCCGCTGGACGCGCGGCGCACGCGGCTCGGCGCGGGCGAAGAGGTGGGCCCGGCACGGCTGATCCTGCCGCCGGGCGCGCTCCCCGAAGGCGCTGCGCTGGTGCTCGCCGAGCTCAGCGCGCAGTCGCTGCCCGTGCCGCTGCCGCTCGGCTGGTCGCCGCTGCTCGCGCTGCATCTCTCGCCGGTGGGCAGCGCGCTCGCCATCGAGGGCCTGCTCGCGTTCGACCTGGATGGCCTTCCCGCTGATCTGATCGCCGCACAGTGGAGCGAAGAGGAGCGCGCCTGGCTGCGCGTCCCGCTGATCGACCCCGGCCAGGGGGGCGGCGTAGAGGCCGTGATCTCGCGCCTCGAGACGCTGGTGCTGGCCCTGCCCGATCAGGGGCAGACGGCGCCGCCGATCCCGGACGAGGGCGATGCCCTGACGGGCGTCGCGCCGCGCGAGGTGCCCGCTTCCTCCACCGCGAGCGTGCTGCCCGGTCCCGACATCCTCTTCCTGTCACCCGAGGCGCGCTCCGAGGTGACGGTGGCGCTGCAGAGCGAGGGCGGCGCGCAGCCCAGCGGCACGCCGCTCGAGGTGGTCTTCGGCGACTTCTACGATCGCCTGGACGGCTCGCGCCTGCTGCCGCCCGGCGCCGCGCAGGACCTCCTCCTCTACTCGAACTCGGCCGGCCTCGGCGCGACGCCCGCGCGCGTCTTCGCCCCCGAGCTGCTGCGCGAGGGGCGGATCCATCTCGAGGCGGGCCTGCGCGGGCATGGGCGCGTGGCGGGCCTGGTCGGCGCCGCGGGCGGTGAGGTCGGCGACGACGCCGGGCCTCGCATCTCGATTCCCGCTGGTGCACTGGCCGAGCCCAGCGTGATCGAGATCGGCGCCCTCGCGAATCCCGAGGACTGGCTGGCCAGCGGCGACGACTTCGAGGTGCTGGGGGGCGTGGAGCTGGGCGTCATCGGGCCGGGACTCGAGCTCGCCGCCGGGCTCTCGCTTCCCTTCGACTCGTCGACGAGCGCAGGCACGCTGATCGTGGTTCGCGCCGACGAGACGGCCGTGGGCTCGGTCTTCGAGTGGGTGGCCTTCGCGGAGGTCGTCGGCGATCGCGTGCAGGTGCTCGCCGACTCGGCCGGACTGCCGCTTCCCGGCGTGCGCGCCGAGGGCCGCTACTTCTTCGTGGGGCTGACGAGCGAGGTCGCCTTCGCCGTGGGCCGCGTCGACGCCGCGGGCGCGCCGCCCGCGCTGGCGCTCGTCGAGATCGACACGCTGCCCTTCGTGAGCCTGCTGGAGGCGGGCGCGACCGAGTATGCCCTGATCTCGACGCTCGGCGACGCGCAGGTCTCGGCCGCCGATCTCATCACCGGGCGACGCGCCTCGGCGGCGACGCTGCTCGCCGCCGCCGGCGCGAGCGTGGCGGTCGACCTGCCGCTCGAGCTCTCGCGACCGACCGTCGTGGGGAGCGTGCCCGAGGACAGCGCCGCGGGCGTCGCGACGGGCATCAACCTGGCCATTTCCTTCAGCCAGGCGATGGACGCGGCGACCATCGACGCCTCCAGCATCGGCCTCTTCGCGGAGGGCGCGCCCGTCCCCGGCGCCGTCTCCCTGCTCGCCGATGGCGTCACCGCGGTCTTCCGCCCGGATGCGCCGCTCGCCGGCGAGACGCAACACACGCTGGTGGTGGGCGGCGGCGTGCAGGACGCCTTCGGTCAGCCGCTGCTGGGCGACGAGCCCGACGGATCGCAGCTGATCGAGTTCGTGACCGTCGATCGCACGCCGCCTGCGCCGCCCGCCGGCGAAATCAGCGTGGGCCTTCCGGACGCGGGCTCGAGCGCGATCAGCGGCGGACCCGGCTCCGCCGAGCCGGGCACGGTGGTGACCGCCGTCAACGTCGGAACCGGCGCGACCACGTCGGTGGTGGCCGGCCCCGATGGCCGCTTCGCGCTCTCGATCGCGGCCGAGCTGCCCGACCAGATCGAGCTGGTCTTCACCGACGGCGCGGGCAATGAGTTGCGCTTCGATCCCGGACCCTTCCGCGGCGAGGACGGCACGGTCGTGCTGGGCAGCCAGGGTGGTCTCGTGGAGGGGCCGGACGGCCTGCTCCTCGATGTCCCGGCCGGCGTGATTCCCGATGGCACACCGATCCGCGCCGATCGATTCGACGAGACCCAGCTCGCCGTGCCGCTGCCGCCGCAGCTGGACATCACCTTCCTCGGCGGTCTGCGGGTGGAGATGGGCGACGTCGTCGCCAGTGACGAGATCCACGTCTCCATCCCGATCCCAGCGGGCATCGACCTCGCCGAGGACGCCCAGATCTTCCTCCTCGAAGAGCGCGTGATCCTCGGCGAGCTGCGCTACGTGCTGGCCAACAAGGCCAGGGTAGCGGGTGATCGCATCGAGACCGCCTCCCCACCCTTCCGAGGCGTGCGCGAGTCGGGCCGATACGTGCTCGGCAATCCGAAGCTCCCGATCGCCTACGAGACTCCGATCACTCAGGGCCTCGACACCAACGGTACCATCGCGATCGAGGCGAACGGGTTCTGGGGGATCGGCGGCTCGGATACCCAGCCCATCTTCGCGGTGCCGGTGGACGTCCCGTTCAGCTACTCGGTCTACGACGCGGCCGTGGGGAACCTCATCACGACGATCCCCGCGGATCCGGTACCGGTGCCGAGCAACGAGGTGGTTCCATTACCGCTCTGTGAAGCGTCCCAGGGCGACGACGAGCGAGTAGAAGTCGTCGGGCTCCACCCCGCCCCGAACGCCTTCATCTCGTACCCCATCTATACCAGGATCGACGTCGTCTTCGATCGCGCGATCGACTCGGAGATCATCGAGGAGAACTTCAGGCTGATCCGCCTGAACGCGGCCACCGAGGAGATCGGCATCCTGGCCGCACTCGGGCAGGGGCTCGATCTCGGTTCGTCCGTCGAGCGTGACACCAGCAGCCCGCTCGTGGACCCGTCTTCGAGGCGGATCACATTCAGGCCGAAGCGGCGTCTTCAGTACGGCGCTCGCTATTTCATCGACCTTTCGGGCGTGAGAGGGCTCTGTGGCGCCGGTGCGCCGGATCCCGGCTTCTACGTCTTCTCCACCTTCTCGCCCCAGGCGCTCGGCGGCACGATCCCCCAGCCACTCGACGTCGTCAACGATGTGGCCGTGCTCTCCCGGGAGTACGTCGCGGTCGCGAACGGCGGGCCGAACGAGAACCAGGGCCGGGGTGTCGTGCTGGTGGACGTGAGCGATCCGGAGTTCCCGGTCGTGAATCAGGCGAGCGAGATCGCGCTCGAGGGCCAGACGATTGCGGTGGAGCGGCTTGGCGCTGGCCGTCTGCTCGTCCTCAACGGGGGCGTGGACGTCTTCAGCAACGTCCGTGTTCTCGACGTCGTCTCCCTGCCCGACGATGAGGCCGATCTGCCGGAGGACGATCCGCTACCGGTCTTCGTGAGCACGGGCGGCTACCTGCTTTCGACTTCAGTGGGTGCGTTGAACAACGGCATCGCGCAGGCGTCCGTTCCCTCCGCGCCAGGCAGCCCTGAAGCTCTGGTAAAGGCGGGCGACAATCTCTACATCGCGACGCTGGGCATCGGAGTCGAAGGCGTGCGCTTCCAGGACGTGGTGGACGGCGTCCAGAGGTTCCCGGGCGTCTACGAGTGCGAGGCCTGCCGCGCGGTGGCCGAGATCGGGGGGACGATCCTCACCGGGGACAATCAGAGCCTGATCCTGCTCGACCCGGAGCTGGACGAGCTCGAGGAGCTCGACGAGGTCCCCGCGATCTGGATCGAGACCGAGCCGGACTTCGCCGCCGACGCCAATGGAGACGGCGTCATCGATCCCGAGAGCGAGGTCTGGAACCTCGCCTTCGTGGTCGGCTCCGACGGGTTCCTCTACATCGTCGAGATGGACCTCGGTGATCCGGACGATTCGGAGGTGATCTCCCGGATCTCCATCGGAGTCAACGCCAGGCGCGTCGTCATCGATCGCGTCGATCGCTTCGCCTACGTCACCGATCCGACCGGTGTCGTGATCGTCGATCTCTCGAATCCGACGGAGGGGATGGATCCGGTCGACAACGATCAGGATGGCGTGGACGACCGCATCCTGGGCCGCGTGGAGGGGATCGGCAGTGCTCGGGCCCTCACGCTCTCGGAGAGCCTGCTCGAGGCCTACATCGGCAGCGCTGAGGTCGGCGAGCTCGCCGTGGCGACCATAAAGACGCCGCGGCTCTACGTCGATTACGAGGATCCCGAGTTCTTCGACGTGCCCCTCGATCCCCAGGACTACTACCCCGACCTCGGCCTTCGCAAGCTGCGCGTTCGCGCCTTCAGTCAGACCGGGCTGCCGGGCGTAGGCTTCGTAGACGGCTCGGTGGTCGCGCCGGAGGTGGGCGCGCTCCTGCAGTTCCGGGCCGAGCTGGTCGATGGCGTGGCCGAGTTCACCTTCGACGGTCACGAGCTCGCGGGTCGCGAAGAGCCGATCGAGCTGCTCTTCACGTGGTTCGAGGAGGCGTCGGGCATCGAGCATCGCGCCACCACCAAGCTGCATGTGCGCAACACCAGCAACACCTCGCTCGACGACGTGATGGCGGGGCGGGCCGTCTACGTCGTGGCGCCCCGGACGAGAAGGCAGCTTGTCAACAATGCCCCCTGGTACTTCGGGAAGAGTCTCGAGAGCGATGTCCGAGCGCCCTCTGGCAAGGACACCGGCTACGTGCCGAAGAGCGCCTCTGCCTCCGAGCCGCAGGATCAAGGCTTCGACTTCGTGGAGGAGATGCTCAACCAGGTCGTGGGGCGCCATCGCGATGCGGTGGCGGGGCCGACGTACGCCGAGCGGTACGAGTTCGTTGCCGAGGATGGCCTCTACGACCGGATCACAAAGCGGGCGGTGAGCGAGTTCCGCGATCACTTCAACATGCCCGAGGAGCGCAGCCGCATCGTCCAGAAGCTCGTGAAGGACTACGGACTCGACGAGTTCGACGAGTTCTCGAATCGCTATCTCACGACGACGAACGACGGCAGCGGCACCTTCGACGACGACGCGATCGTCGATCAGGTCCTCCTCATTCGCGAGGAGGGCAGCACCTACGACTTCGAGCACCGGGCCTTCAAGCAGCTCGTCAGGGGCGAGTTCATCGTCCCGGACCTGAATGCTGGTCTCTACGAGATCTACTACAACATCGTTCGCATCTTCATCGAGTCGAAGATCGAGGCGCTCGAGCTCTATACCGACGACATCATTCCGAACAATGGGCCTGGGTCCTACTCGGTCACTTCCACGCTCCCGAACGGCTACCGGTGGCGGCGCCTCTACACCGTGCCACCAGAAGACGAAGACTCGCCTCGCTGGGATCGCCGCCGGCCCGTCGTCTACTCGTATGGCTCCTATCAGCACACACAGGAGATCACGGACTACTTCGTGGATCACCTCTATCTCTTTCCGGACGCGACCTGGGCGGAGGACAACCTCAAGCGCTTCACGAGCATCTTCGAGGATTCCGTGAGCTCCGACTTCAGACCGCTGGTGAACGACCAGGCGCGGCCGGCCTGCAGTCTGACGCAGGAGTTCGAGAAGCTCGACGGAACCAAGGTCATCCTCTGCGGCAAGGGCAGGTTCCTGAAGAAGCTGAACAAGCCCGTGGTGCCGGCGTCGTACATCGGCAACTACATCCTGGAATTCAACGAGATCGAGGAGATCGACGAGAAGAAGCTCCATCCGCAGCTGCGCTCCTCCGAGTTCAACATGTCCTATAGCTCGAACCTCGAGGGGCCTTGGGACGATCCTCTAGGGCCCGATCGGGATGAAGACGACTACGTCGGGCTGGCATGGCAGTATCCCGCCGTCGAGGGGCAGTCTCTTCCCATCGAGCTACTGAAGCAGGAGACGCTCGACCAATACAAAGGCAAGCACTGGGCCGGGATCGACTGCTCGGCGTCCGCGCTGGTTTCGATGAACTACGGCCGGGTGATCCCCCAGTTCTTCGATTGGACCTATCCCCGTTTCCCGAACGTTCCCGCGATCGAGAGTCGGATCAACAAGCGGAGAGTGGTCGTGAAGTCATTGGCGTGGCACATCTACACGGCGCGCAATCCCCTTCGTGCAGTCAAGCGACGGAACGGCGTGATCACTGAGATTTACTCCAACCGCGAGAACGCATGGTTCTCGCTCGTGGGTGTGCGGACTCAGGCCTATAGCATTCCCAGGAACTTCGAGAGAACGCAGTCGGATGGGTGGAGCTGGATCCATCGTGGCGACCTGCTCATCGGTCCCGAGGCCCACGTGATGACGGCGTACTCGGACAACAACATCGCTCACGGCCCCCGGCGCTATCTGTGGGGCAATCCGGGGGGCACCGTTGAGAAGTCCGATTTCCTGATGATCGGGTCCTTTCAAGGGCGGAACGCAACGGCCGTCAACGGCAAGCAGTACGATGGGGCTCGAGTCGGAATCACACCGGCTCAGAAGAACTGGGCGCCAGCACTCGCGGTGAGGGAGCTGCTGTGGTGAAGCGGTTGGCGATTGCTCGCGTTCGCTCTTTGCTCGCGCTGCAGCTCTTCTCGACGGTCGGTCTGGCTCTGTCCGCCCTCGCGGATCCCATCGTGGCCCTTCCGCTTGTCGAGGGCAGTGGTCCCGGTCAGGTCGGCATAGATCGCGGAGATACTCGGGCCTTCGACACCATGCCCTCCTTCAAGGTGGATGCACAGGGTCGGCTGATCGTCTCCGATGGGCTCAACGAACGGGTCCTGATCGTGGACAGTGGCGGGGCGCTTCTGACCACGATCCAGCTCTCGGTGGCCGAAGCCGGGGGGGTGCAGCACCTGCTCGCCCTCGAGGGTGGGCGTCTCGTGACGGCCTTCGATTCCGGAGGTGTGACGACCCTGGTGCAGTACGACTACACCGGAAAGGAGCTGCGTCGGACGACATTGCCGAGCGGTTCTCTCTTCGCCGCCCTCGAAGGCGGAGGATTCGTATATCTCCTTGCTTCGGGTGGGCAGCGCTATCGGGTCTACGATGCCGAGTTCGGGCTGCTGGATCAGGCGGATCAGCCGCCCGGAGAGCTGGGAAGTGTCAGGGCTGCGGAGGTGGGCGAGGAGCGAACCCTCGTGATCGCCGAGTATCCGGACCGGTGCTTCGCCTTCGTGGATGCGGGCGCTGGATTCGACTCGGTGCAGCGATTCGGTGACGCGCTCACCGTACTCGCGCCTTCATCGATCTGGACCGTGCGCATCGATTCGGCCCCCAGCGGTGTGCTGCTTCCCGAGAGCGAGTACGGACCCGACCCGCTGGGTGACGAGGCGTTCTTCGAGGCGGATGTCGAGCCCGACCTGATCGTCCAGTACCGTGACCTGCAGATCGGCGCCGACGGCGAGGTCTACGCCCTGCGCAATCGCCCCGAGGACATCGCCATCGTCCGCTTCGACCGCGCCACCCTCCCGCCCGCCACCGAAGGCATCGAAGCCTCCGACAACACCCCGCCCGAGTTCACGCCCGTGCCCGCCGCCAAGGTCATCGTCGGCACGAAGTACGAGGTCGTCCTCGAGGTCGATGACGCCGACGGCGACTATGTCGTCACCGAGGCCGCCTCGCTGCCCGAGGGCGCCAGGTTCGACGAGATGATGCGCCTGCTGCGCTGGACGCCCGCGGAGGACCAGCTCGGCCTCCACCAGCTCGTCATCCGGGCCCGCGACAGCGGCTGCGGTGAGACCGAGCTCACGATCCAGGTGGAGGTGGTCGAGCAGCCATGAGCCTTCGCCTCCGTCCCATGCGCCGAACCCGGCTGGCCCTGAGCGCGCTCGCTCTGGTGCTGTCGGCGCTGCTGCCGACGGCCGCGACGCCCTCGCTGGCCGCGGCGCTCGGCGAGGCGGACATCGCCATCGTCGGTCTGGCGGTGGATCTCGATGCGCGGCCGGACGTGCCGGGGCTGCAGACGGAGCTGAGCGCGGTCAAGGGCATTCCCTCGGCGCTCGATACGGTGGTGGGCAGCGCAGGCGTCGACATCAGCTCGACGCTGCCGCCCGGCAGCCTGGTGAGGGCGGAGCTGGTGGGCGAGCCGCTGGGCGAGGGCAGCGTGCCGCTGACCGCCGTGGCGGGGCAGCCGATGGCGCTTCCGCCGCTGGCCGCGGCCGGGCTCTATCGCATCGTCGACGTCCGGCTCGAGCGCGCGGACGGGGCGCTGCTCGCGGAGCGCGATCCCACGTTGGCGCCGATCCAGATCGACGTGATCGACGAGCTGCTCGTCACCGAGGTCAGCACACGCGCGCTCACGCTGGAGGAGATCCAGGAGAAGGGCATCGTCATCGACGAGGAGAACTTCACCGCCTTCAACTTCGCCGTGGGGCTGACGCTCGGCAGCGAGCAGGTGGTGATCGATCTGCCCGTCGCGATCCCGACGACGAGCCAGGCCGCCCTCGAGCTGAAGGCGCCGGACCTGGCGAAGCTGCCGACGGTGCAGGCGCAGTTCGCCAAGGTGAGCATCCCCAACTTCTCGCTCTCGGGCTTCCAGCTGCGGCCGCCGCCCGAGCTCGAGGCGAGGGGCGTCGAGCTTCCGCCCATCAACGGCGTGGTGATCATTCCGGGCAACATCGCCTTCCTGAACCAGTTCTTCAGCGTGGTGCTGCAGACCACGAACGTCGCTTTCGAGGGGTCGGGGCTCGACGTCTTGAACGCGCAGGCGAGCATCGCGCTGCCGCTGGGCGACGACGATCTGAAGGACACCGGGGACGACCCGCTGCGCGTGGCGGAGACCCAGCAGGGCGGCGTGCAGGAGGTGCTGCCGCTGCTGGCCGATCCCGCCGATCCCGGCACGGACACCATCGCGGCCGGCGGCACCAACAGCGCCGAGTTCCTGGTGGAGGGGCTGCGCGAGGGCGCGCACGCGGTGGACTTCGAGATCACCGGCGACCTCGTCGTTCCTTCTCTCGGCGAGACCTTCCCGGTGACCGGCCGCGCGGCGGGCGTGGTGCAGGTGAAGAATCCGAGCTTCGACCTGGTGCTCGCGCATCCCGACGTGGTCCGCGAAGGCGAGGCGTACTCGCTCTTCGCCACCGTCACCAACACCTCGCAGACCCCCGCCAATCTCTTCCAGCTGCGCCTGGACTCACGCAGCCTCTCCGGTGCGCGGCTGGCCGAGGGCGAGAGCGATACGCGCACCCTCGAGTCGCTGGCGCCCGGTGAGGCGCAGAGCTTCGAGTTCCGCCTGGTGGCGCGGACCACCGGCGAAGTGACGGGCACGGTCTTCCTGGCGGACGAGGGCATCAACGGCAGCTTCGTGCTGCGCACGGGCGTCGGCGATACGGGCATCCCGCTCTCGCCCGATACGCTGGTGCTTCCTTCTACAGTCGACTATCTGCCCGATGATCCCGACGTCGTCTTCGGCGCGGTCCGGCTGCTCGGGCAGGCCTATAGCGTGGCCACCGCGCCCGCCGGCGCGCTGCCGCCCGACGTCGCGCGCATCCGCCGGTCCTTCGTCTTCGATCGCGCGGTGAAGCTCGCGCAGGTGGGGCTGCACGTCCGCTTCGGCGAGGGCCTCGCCGCGGCCGCGCAGGATCTGGTGATGGACCTCTTCGGCGCCGATCTCTCGCGCCTCGCCGAGCGCTTCCCCGACGAGGCGGAGCGGGCGCGCGCGGAGGACGACCTCCGCGCTTTCGATGCGCTGCGCCGCGCGGCAGACGCTGGCCACGATCTCTCGGAGATCCTCGGCGCGCTTCTGGGCGAAGGGCTCGCCAACCTCCCGGCCCTGCAGCGCGAGTGGGCCGAGGTCTTCGCCTCGCGCCCCCCGCATCTCTCCTTCGGGGCGACGACCAGCGGCGCGCCGGTCGCCCTGCGCCTGATCGACGAGGGCGGGCGCGCGGTGGGGCGGAGCGATCCGGGCGACGCGATGATCCGCGAGCTGCCCTTCGCCGACCGCCTGCCGCTGAGCGCCTCCGAGGAGCTGCTCCTGCTGGCTGCGCCCGAAGCCGAGCGCTACACACTCGAGTTCGCGGTTGCCGATCCAACCAGCCTCGAGCTCTCGCTGATCCTGCCCTTCGGCGCGTCGATGATGCAGGTGATCTTCCCGGCCAGCGCACTGCCGGCCGGCGCCAAGGGCCGCATGCAGCTCGACACGACGTTGGCGTCGCCGCTCGTGTTCGAGGTGGACAGCGACGGCGACGGCACGGTGGATCTCGCGCTCGAGCCCGCCTCGGCGACCCCCATCCTCGACGGCCCGCCGCGCGTGCTCGGCGTGCTCCAGTGGGGCAAGGGCCAGCGTGGACGGCTGAGTCCCACCTTCGAGTTCGGCGATCCGATCGGCCGCATGGTGGGCGTGCTCTTCGACGAGGAGGTGACGCCCGGGACGGCCGAGCTTGCCTCCTCCTACACCGTGGAGGAGAACGCCGTCGAGCGGGGCGCCCTCCAGCCCGATCGCCGCCTCGTCTTCCTGGTGCTCGAGCGGCCCATCGGCCCCTTCGTTCAGCGCGCGCTTCAGCTCGAGGGCATCGAGGACGCCGCGGGCCGCGCCCTCGAGCTGACCGAGAGCGGCATCGAGGAGGATCCGGAACGCGGTGTGGGCGGCCGCTTCATCGGCCGCGTGGTCAGCGCCGAGGGCGAGCCCATCCCCTTCGCGTCGGTGGACTACATCCAGCCCCTCGCCTTCAGGAGCGCGTTCTCGGCCTGCCTCGGCGACGAGGACGTGCGCGACTTCGCCATCACGACCTACGTGGCCGACGACCGCGGCCGCTTCGAGATCGACTTCGTGCTGCAGTCGGACTTTCCGGAAGGCTGTCCGAGCAACCCCGACGTGTGGCTGAGCGAGAACGGCGCGGGGGGCACCTCGAATTTCAAGCTCGAGGCCACGGATCCGGAGACGGGCGAGGTCGGCAAGGCGTCGAGCAGCATCCGCTTCGACGGCCAGTCGCTCAGCTTCAACGTGATCATCCGCGGCTTCGGCGAGATCCACGGGCGCGTGGTCGACGAGTCGGGCGTGCCGGTGATGGGCGGCGATCCCGGCGAGCTGCAGGTGATCGCGCGCAACGTCAGCACCGGCGAGGTCCATGTCTCCTGGGTGGACGCCGAGGGCCGCTACGGCTTCCCGGCCGAGGGCGTCGACGCCGAGGGCAACGCCGTCAGCGCGCCGCAGGTGGCGGTGGGCAATGTGATCCTGCAGATCATCCGCCCGAGCGATGGCTTCTCGGCGGTCGCCACCGTGAACCTGCCCTTCGCCGGCGCCGAGGTGGAGCAGGACCTCGTCCTGCTCTCGCCCAACCGATATGGCTCGGTGCGCGGCCGGGTGCTCGAGGCGGATGGCGTGACGGGGGCGCCGAACGTGCCGGTGCAGATCGGCGCGCAGGTGCTGAGCAGCATCGACCTCTTCTCGCGCAGCTTCACGCAGGGCATCGTGGGGGCGGCCTATACCGACGCCGAGGGCTTCTTCGAGTTCGACCGGGTGCCGGCCGGCGAGATCGAGCTGCGCGCGGTCCGGCAGTCGAGCTTCGAGGAGGCGCGCGCGCTCTCCTTCCTGGACGAGGGCGAGCAGGACGACGTCACCCTCGTGCTGCCGGGCAGCGGCGGCACCGTGCGGGGCATCGTGCGCGACGCGCTCGGCAATCCGATCCCGTTTGCCACGGTGGCGGGCGGCCCGGCGCTGATCGAGGCCGACGAGAACGGCTTCTTCGAGATCAAGGGCCTGCCGCTCGGCAGCTTCACCATCTTCGGGCAGGGCCAGGACTCGCAGGCGCTCGGGCAGGTCCAGGTGGACAGCCTCGGCCCCGACGACGTGCAGGACATCGTGATCACCCTCGAGCCGGTGGGCAGCATCACCGGCACGGTCTTCGAGGCCGATGGCGTGACACCGGTGACGGGCCAGCGCGTGCAGCTCTGGCTCGGCAACGATGGCGTGATGGCGGAGGCGGTGACCGATGGCGCGGGCACGTTCGGCTTCGTCGGCTATCCGCTCGGTGAGTACACCCTGAAGGCGGTGACGCGAGACTACGGCGACGGCGGGCAGGCCTTCGCCGAGATCCGCTTCGCTGGAGACGTGCGCGATGCCGACATCCGCTTCCGCGGACTCGGCGAGGTCTCGGGCCGCGTGATCCAGTCGAACGGCACTCCGGTGATCAGCGACGTCGTCGTCGTGCGCAAGGTGTGGCGGATCATCCCGGATACCACCTCTTCCATCCCGAATCCCTACGTGGAGGCTGTGCTCGGGGCCATCGAGGCCTCGCCGGCGCTCGCCGATACCCTGCAGAACGTCGTCGAGCGCAACGGCCTCGGCGCGCCCCCCGCCGACTTCTTCTTCCTGGTGGACGAGCCGGTGCTGCTCTCCAGCGACGAGCTCGGGCCGGCGGGCGAGGTGACCGGTCGCTTCGGCTTCGATGGGCCGATCACCGGCGGCCCCTTCTCGGTGACGGCCTTCGGTCCCTTCCTCTCACCGGCGGTGGTGAAGAGCGAGATCCCCGTCACGGCGATCGAAGACGAGCGCGAGGTGGACGTCGGCGACATCGTGCTCGAGCCCGCCACGGGACGCGTGCGCGGCACCGTCTATCTGCCCGATGGCGAGACGCCGGTGGGCGAGAACGTGAAGGTGAAGCTGCGCTCGCTCGACGACTCCGGCGACGTCCCGACGCCGGCGGGCGTCATCTCGCAGCCGGTGCTGCCCGAGCTCGAGGGGGTGACGGACGAGGACGGGCAGTTCGAGTTCCCGGTCGTGCTGCGCGGCCGCTTCGTGCTGACGGCGGATACGGGCGTGCCCGATCCCGCGATTCGCGCGGACGAGGCGGCGGAGATGCGCACCGACCTCTTCGAGGACGCGCTCGGCGAGCGCATTCTCAACGTCCGCCTCCATGGACAGGCGGTCGGCGTCGTGCCCACCGACGAGGTGCTCACCGCCGATCTCCGCCTCCAGGACGTGTCGGGCGTCGACGTGAGGGTGATGGCGAACGACGGCGTCACGCCTGTGCCCTTCGCCGAGGTCTCGCTCTCCACCCGCTCCAGCCTGGATGGCGGTGAGGGCTTCACGCGGCAGATCGCCGACGAGCAGGGCCGCATCGCCTTCTTCCCGGTGATCGAGGGCGAATTCTCGGTCTCCGCGCGCGAGCCGGGGACGCCCGCCACCGGGCAGGCCAACGGCGAGGTGCCGCGCAATCCCGAGAACGGCTTCACAGTGCCCATCACCCTCACCCTCGGCGCGGTGACGACCCGCAGCGGCGAGGTGGTGGCGGCGGATCGCTTCGGCAGCGTCGAAGGCGATGTCTTCAAGGCGGACGGCACGCTGATCGGCAACCCGGTCGAGGTGCGGGTGCGGGCCGCGGGCATCGACGTGCTCACCACCAGCGACGATAACGGCCATTACCTGGCGGAGAACGTCCCGGCCGGTCGCTTCACGGTGGACGCCTTCGAGCCCTTCACCGCGAGGCGCGGCACGGCGACGGGTCGCATCGACGCCCAGGACGAGCGGGTCCGCGCCGACGTCACGCTGGTGGGGCTCGGCACCGTGACGGGCGAGGTGCTGAGCGCCGACGGCAGCGAGATGCGCAGCGGCGTCGACGTGGTCCTCTATCCCTCCGGCAACTTCAGCGACCAGCTCGTGAGTCGCAGCGATGCCCTTGGCGTCTACTCGCTGCCTGGCGTGCCGCTCGGCAGCTACCGCGTGGTCGCGACGGATCTGGCGCGCGGCCTCGTCGGCGAGGCCGAAGGCGTGATGGAGGACGACGGCGATACGAACACCACCGACATCCTCCTCGAGGCCAGCGGGCAGATCATCGGCGTCGTCTACGCGCCCGGCGTCTCGCTCGACCCGGATGGCGTGCCCGTCGACGCATCCGGCGTGCCGCTGCCCGATCCGCCGGTGGCGGCTGGGGCGAGCGTTGCCATCGAGCGCAACGGCTTCGAGCAGATCGTGCAGGCGGACGCGGAGGGCCGCTTCGCCTCTGGCGAGTTCCTGAAGCTCGGGCGCTACAGTCTCACTGCCCGGCCCATCACCGGCAGCGACGGCGCCACCGGCACGGCCGAGCTGCGCTTCGATGGCGATGTCGCCTACGCGGCCCTGGCGCTGTCGGGCTTCGGCACCATCGAGGGCCTGGTGCTCGACTCGCTCGGCCAGTCGGGCGTGGGCACCGCGCAGGTGACGCTGCAGAGCGGGAGCCCCTTCGCGGGCGGTGCCGTGACGCGCTTCACCGACGACGAGGGCGTCTTCCGCTTCGACGAGGTTCCGGTCGGTCCCTTCTCGCTGAGCGTCGTCACGACACTGCAGTCGCCGCAGCTCGGCGGCGCCGTCTCGGGCGGGATCCTCGAGAACGGCGAGGTCGTCGTGCTGCGCGACGACGACGCCGACCTGGAGAACGACGCGATCCTGCTGCAGCCCGCCGCGGCGATCCTGGGCGAGGTGCGCCTCTCCGATGGGACGACGCCGGCCGAGGGCGCGTTGGTGGAGCTTCGATCGGGCGGTCTCGCGCTGACGCGGATCGCCGACTCGAGCGGTGGCTTCCGCTTCGAGGGGCTACCGCTGGCCAGCTATGCCCTGCAGATTCGAGATCCCGCCAGCAATGGCGTGGCGCTGCTGCAGGTCACCCTCGACAGCAATGGCGACCAGCGCGACCTCGGCCCACTGGTGCTCGACGACAGCAGGCCGCAGGTGCTCGGCACGGTGCCCGCCGAGGGCAGCTTCGGCGTCTCGCCGGCCGCGGCCATCGTCATCGGGCTCGACGAGGCCGTGGACCCCGCCTCGGTGGGACCGGACACCTTCGAGGTCCGCGTGGACGGCGAGCCCGTGAGCGGCAGCTATGAGGTCTCCGGCGCGCCGCCGGAGATCGTCTTCACGCCCGATCTCCCGCTGCCGGATCTGCGCCCCGTGAGCGTCACGCTTCTCGGCGACGTCATCGGATTCGAGGGACAGGTGCTCGAGCCCGGCATCCAGGATCTGGCCGGCAATGGCCTGCTCAGCGACTTCGAGCTGCGCTTCACCACGGGCGACTCGAAGCCGCCGACGCTGCAGAGCGTCTCGCCCGCGGACGGCGAGGTCGAGGTCGGTCTCGCCAGCGTCGTTCGCTGGCAGTTCGACGAGCCCGTCGACGCCGACTCCATCGCGGGCTTCGAGCTGCGCGATGGCCGCGGCACGCTCGTGCCGGGCACGCTCTCGGATGCGCGGATCCTCGGCGGCCGCGTCGTGGTCTTCGTGCCCGATGCGCCGCTCGCGCCCGACCAGCCCCATACCGCCACGCTGCTGGGGCCGGTGCGCGATGCCGCCGGCAACGCCATGGCGCAGGGCTCGCTGGTCTCGACCTTCAGCACCCTGGATACCCTCGCTCCGGTGCTCGACGCCCTCTCGATTCCCGTTGGCATTCCGCTGCTGGAGGGAAGCCTCGTGGAGATCACCGCGTCGCCCGCGCCCGCCAGCGACGACATCGCCTCGGTGGAGTTCTATCTCGGCGGCGCGCTCGAGGCGGTCGTCTCGACGCCGCCCTTCGTGCGCACCCTCGCCCTCGCCGGGGACGTGGAGGTGAGCGCCATCGCGGTGGACGTCGTCGGCAATCGCGGCCCGCCCATCTCGCTCCTGCTCGACGTCGATGCCAACCAGCCCCCGATTGTCGGGGTCGTCTCCCCCACGACGCGCGCCGTCTCACAGGGCGAGGTGGTGCGCGTCGAGGTGGCGGCCAGCGATGATCTCTCGCTCGGCAGCATCGGCTTCACGGCCTCGGGTGCGACCATCGCGGCCCGATCTCAGGCGGCCACGGGCGCCTCGGCGACGGTGGGCTTCGACCTGGTGGTGCCCGCCGACGCGCCGGTGGGCTCGACGATCACGCTGCTCGGCAGCGCGATCGATGGCCTCGGGCTCGGCGCCGAGAGCGCGTCGGTGCTGCTCACCGTCGAGGATGCCCTCCCCGCGCAGGTGCGCATCGCCAGCCCCGCCGAGGGCGCGAGCTTCCAGCCCGGCGATCTCGTTCCGGTCTTCGTGACCGCCAGCGACGCCAGCGGCGTGACGGAGATCTCCCTGAGCGCGAGCGGCGCCGCGCCCTTCGGCGACGCCGTCGCCTTCGCGGGCGCGCCCCAGACGGCCTCGAACCTCTTCGAGGTGCCCGTCCCCATCGACGCGCAGGGCGGGGCGGAGGTGCTGCTCGTAGCCCGCGCCGTGGATGCGCTCGGGCAGGCGGGCGAGGATCGCGTGCGCCTGCGCATTCGCGACGGTGCGCCGCCCGATGTCTCGTTGGCGCTCGAGGGCGGCGGCACGGTAGTCGAGCCGGGAGCGAGCGCCTCGGTTCGCGTCGACGCCAGCGACGACGTGGGCGTCGTGGTGCTCTCGCTCGCCGTGCCCGGACAGCCGGTCCAGCTGCGCACCTTCGCACCCGATCCCGTTCAGAGCGCGGTCTTCTCCTTCACCGTCCCCGCGACGCTGGTGCCGGGCGACGTCCTGCAGCTCTCGGCCAGCGCCCGGGACCAGGGCGGCAACGAGACGATCTCGGCGCCCCTGGCCATCGACATCGCGGACCTCAGCGCGCCCAGCGTCGCCATCGACTCGCCTGCCGACGGCGCGACGGTGCCGCCGGGCGGCGAGCTGGTGGTGGGCCTGTCGGCTCAGGATACGGTGGGGCTCGCGAGCATCCGCTGTACGGCGGCGGGCGCCGTGGTCGGCGAGCAGACGCGTGCCTTCGACGGCACGTCGGCCAGTGTCAGCGCCGAGTGCCGCTTCGACGTGCCGCCGGACGCGCAGGCCGGCGCGGCCATCGTGCTCGGCGCCACGGCCTTTGACGCAGCGGGTAACGCGGCCGACGCGAGCGCGGTGACGGTGCGCGTCGCCGACGTGGTCCCGCCGCAGCTGGTCTCGGTCACTCCGCCCGACGGCGCGATCGGCGTGCCCTCGGACAGCCTCATCTCTGTGGTCTTCGACGAGCCCGTCGACGCGCTCTCGCTCGAGTCCGCCTTCCGCCTGACCGGGCCCGAGGGCGACGTCGCGGGCGGCTTCGCGAGCGTGGCGGCGGGCGAGTTCGTCTTCGCGCCCGCCGAGCTGGTCTCGGGCCAGAGCTACACCCTCTCGATCTCCACCGAGGTCGTCGACCTGGCGGGCAACGCGCTGACCACGCCATTCAGCGGCGTCTTCTCGGTGAGCGATGACCTCGACGGTCCCTGCGTCGATGTGCTCGAGCCGGCGGACGGTGCGATCGGCGTAGCCGTCGATCCCTTGATCGCGGCGACCTTCGACGAGCCCCTCGATGCGAATACTGTCGACGCCGATTCCGTCAGGCTGATCGACGTCGCGACCGGTGAGCCCGTCGAGGTGGCCGCGTCGCTCAGCGACGGCGATACCACCCTGGTGCTCGCGCCGACCTCGGCCCTGGCGCCCGATCGCAGCTACCGCGCCGAGTGGCGCCGCACGCTCACGGATCTCTTCGGCAACCCGGCCCGCAGCGAGGACGCCTGTGTCGGCCTGGCGGATGATCCGAGCGAGCTGCTCGCGGCGCAGACCACGTTCACCACCGGCAGCTTCGAGGTGGCAAGGCCGGAAGCGGGTGCCGCCGCGGTGGAGGGGCAGTCGCTCGAGGTCGAGGTGCTGGCCAGCGCGGGGCTCGCGCTGGTGCGCGTCGACCTGCTGGTGGATGGCGAGGTCGCCGCCACCCTCGAAGAGGCAGAGGGCACCGAGCTCTTCGTCGCCAGCGTGACCCTGCCGGCGCTGCCGGGCGACGGCGCGACGCCGGAGGCCCGCGTCGGAGCGCGCGGCGAGAGCAGCTCGGGCGCCACGGTGCTGGCCGAAGAGGTCGTCGTCTTGCTGGCCGATGCGACGGCGGATGACGACGGCGACGGGCTCAGCAACGCCGAAGAGCTCGAGCTCGGCACCGATCCCTTCGAGGCGGACAGCGACGGCGACGGCCTGGACGATGGCCAGGAGGTCGGGACGACGGGCACCGATCCCCTCGATCCCGACAGCGACGGCGACGGCATTCCCGACGGCGACGATGTCGCCACTGGCCCGCGGCTGCTGGCGGTGGAGCCCGCAGCGGGCGAGACGGGCGTCGCGCTCGAGCCCGCGGTTCGCGCGTTCTTCGACGAGCCGGTGGATGAGGCGACGGTCGATGCGGCGGCGTTCCGACTGCTCGGGCCCGGCGGCAGTCCGGTCGCGGCCACGATCACGCTGCAGGACGGCGGGCGCGTGCTCGAGCTCGTGCCGGATGCGTCGCTGCAGATCGCCACCGTCTACAGCATCGAGATCGCCGATACGATCGGCGACCCCGACGGCAACGCCATCGTCGACGCCTCCGGCGAGGTGTTGGGCACCTTCGTCAGCGACTTCAGCACCATCGCGTTCGGCATCACCGCGCCCGCGCAGGGAGCCCTCGTGCCGGCGGGCGAGGACCTGCGCGTCTCCGCGACGGGTTCGGCGGCGCTCGGCATCTTCGCCGTGGAGTTCGTGGTCGACGGCGTCGGCGTCGCGGTGGACTCGAGCGCACCCTTCCGCGCCGACGTTCCCGTCGAAGCCAGCGACGAAGGGGCGCTCGAGATCGTTGCCATCGCGCGCGACGCGGGCGGGGTCGAGCTGGCGCGCGACAGTGTGAGCGTGACGGTCTCGACGGGCCTGCGCCTGCTGCACCGGGTGGTCGGCGTCCGGCTCGGCGGTGAGGGCGTGCTCCGCTTCGAGAGCGCGGCGCCGCTCTCCTCGGATCTGCCGATCTTCATCACGCCCAACGATCCGTCGATCATCGGACTGCCGAGCGGCGGCATCGTGCTGCCCGCCGGCCAGACCCGGCTCGACGTACCCATCACGGGCGAGACCCTCGGCTCGACCACGCTGGTCATCGAGACCGAGCGCGATGCGCTCTGGGCCATCGTGTCGGTGAGCGAGCTCGAGGCGGGGCAGGAGATCGACACGCTGGCTTCGCCGGTGGGCGCTGCGCTGCGCGCGCTGCCGACGGCGGGCCGGGTGGTGCTCGGCGTCGGGCAGCGGGCGCTCGTGGAGGTTCCGCTGGCGGACGGAGCGCTCGGCGCTCCGAGGGACGTGCTGGTGCGCGCGACCGATCCTGGGATCGCACAGGCGGTGGGCCCGGTGCAGATCCCGGCCGGCGAGGTCGACGCCCTGGTCGAGATCGAAGGCCTCGCGCCCGGTCGAGGCTTCATCGAGCTGCGCGTCGGCGGTGCGGGCGTGCAGATCGCCGTGCAGGTGGGCGCCGCGGCGCCGGACTGGACGGCGCTGACTCCGGCGCAGCCCGTGGGCATCAGCATCAGCGCTCTGCCTGCTGGAGGCGTCGTCATCGGGAAGCCCGGTGGTGCGATCTCGATCTTCGTCGACCTCCTCGATCAGCCGGCGGCAGCGGACCTGGTCGTCGCGGTGAGGAGCAGCGATCCCTCCGTCGCGCGGGTCGACGCGGAGGTCGTGATCCCGACCGGGCAGACGGGTGTGACCCTGCCGGTGATCCTCGGCGACGAGGGCCAGGTCATCTTCCAGCTGCTCGCGGACGGCGGAGGGCGCGAGCTCAAGATCATCTCGGGCACGCCTTCGCCGGATCGCACGCCGCCCGTGCTGGCGCCTCCGGTGGGCATCTCGCTCTCCAGCTTCCCGAGGGCGGGCCATCTCGTCGCGGAGCCCGGAGCAGAGATCAGCTTCTCGGTGCCGATCCTCAGCGCCCCCGCCGTCACCCCCATCGCCGTGGCGGTGACCGTCTCGGATCCAGCGGTGGTCGCGGTGATCGGATCCGTCGAGATTCCGGCGGGCGCCACCGACGCGCAGCTGACCGTACAGCTGGGCGCCGCGGGTCGTGCGGTGCTGACGCTCCGGGCTGGCGAGGCGGGCCGGGAGTTCGTCATCTACTCCGGCACGCCCGGCGCAGACCAGACACCGCCTGCGCTTGCGGCGCCTGTCGGGGTGAGCGTGCGCGACTACCCGCGTGCGGGAGATCTGGTCATCGCCCCCTCGGCCACGGCGACCCTCACGCTTCCGCTCCTCGACGCGCCGGCGACGAGCGCGGTATCGGTCGACACGCGCAGCGAGGATGCCGCGGTGGCCGTCGTGACCAACACCCCGGTCGTGCCCTCCGGCGGTATCCAGGCCACCGTCGAGATCGCCGCGGGTGTCGAGGGCGAGACCCAGCTCGTCTTCGATGCGGCGGGCAGCAAGCGCGCCCTGCGAATCATCGTCGGGGATCCCCCGGCGCCATCCCGAACATCCCTCACCGTCGCGAAGCCGGTCGGTGTGGAGGTCGAGTAGTGCGCGTCACGCCCGACCGATCGATCAAGGAGAGAAGACCATGAACAAGCGAATCCCGAACGGACGCGGCCGACTGCACGCCCTTGTCTGGCTGGTGACGGCGACCGTCGCGTGGGCGGCCAACGCCCCCGCCCAGACCTTGGACATCTGCGGCTGCGAGGGGAATCCCGCGAGCCTGGGGGACTTCGACTCGCGGGATCCGAGCACCTATCCGCCCGGTACGGCCTACTTCAGCTGGAGGGACTTCGTCGAGGATGGCAACGGCTACAACCGTGATCGGATAAACATCACGCTGCCAGAGGACGGGGTGCTGGTCTTCGATAGCTTCTACGTCGCAACGGGGGAGACAGGCACGGGGGCTCGCATCTTCTTCTCCCGAAACGCCGCGAACACCGGTGCCAAGATTCTGGTGGCCGGCAACTTCACACTCGGCAGGGACGGGAGGATCTATCTCGTCGGCGGCAACGGTACGAACGCCACCAGCACCACCGCGGGCCAGGGCGGCGGCGGCGGCGTCGGCGGCTTTGCGGGCGGCGATGGCGCCTTCCAGTTCGGCGATGGGTCGGTGCGGGGCGGATCGGGGATCGGGCCGGGCGGCGGTGTCGGTACGACGGGAAATGGGAGCCGAGGCGTCTTCTTCGGTGTCCCCGAGCTTCGGCCGCTGGTCGGCGGAGCCGGCGGCGCGGGAGGCGCTTCGCAGGGGATCGACGCGAACTGTGGGGGCGGTGGCGGTGGCGGTGGAGGGGGTGCCCTCCTGATCGCGGCCAACGGTACCATGACGCTCACGGGCCAGATCTGGGCCAATGGTGGCAATGCGGGCGGTCGCGTAGACTCCTGCGGCCTGCCGGGTGGCGGCGGCAGCGGAGGCGCTCTGCGCCTGGTCGCCGACCGCATCACGGGCAACGGCGCGCTCTTCGCGAAGGGCGGCAAGGGCAGCTCGGCCTCGTCGGACGGCTCGCCGGGCCGCATCCGCCTCGAGGCCTTCAACAACGGCTACGGGACGGGCGCGGTACCAGCGGCCTCGCGCGCGAGGGCGCCCGGGCCCATCGTCAACGCGATCCAGCCGACGGTAGCCATCACCGCGATCGACGGCGCGACGACGCCCGAAGACCCGGTCGGCTATCTGGGGCGCGTCGACATGGTCGTCCCCGCGCCCGGGCTGATCCAGATCGACCTGCAGACGACGGACGTTCCGGGCGGCACGAACGTCGCCGTCTCCGTCAAGCCCACGGTTGGTGGGAGTGATGCGAGCGACGTGGTGACCCTCGACCCGGCCGACTGCACGGCGGGCGTCTGCACCGCGGACATCACCTTCGATCTGCTGGCGGGGCAGTACATCGTGGAGGCGAGGGCCACCTTCGAGGTACCGTAGAGGCCCGCCACCCGCGTCACCCGCTGAGGTACGCTTCGAGCTGCGGGCCCGCGCGTTCCCTGAACGCCGCATACCAGGCGAAGCGCTCCATGGCCTGGCGCAGCGCGCGCTCGGAGGCCGGCAGCGGGTTCTTCGCGAAGAACGCCTTCACGTCCCTGGCGTAGGCGGGCGTGAGCAGCGCGGGCGTTCCGGCGATCAGGCGTCCGCCCAGCTGTGCGGGCAGCCGCCTGCGCAGCGCCGGCCAGCGGGCCTTGATGAACGCCCAGGTCTGCTCGCAGGCGTGGTGGTTGGCGAGCAGCCGCAGCAGCAGGAAGATCACGTCTTGATTCGCGATGGCATCACCCAGGCAGAGCTCGAGCGTGCGCTCGATCAGCGCCTCGTCCCGGAAGGCGCCGAGAGCGATCAGCAGTCGATGCTCGTCCTGCGGCGTGGCGGCCCTCGCCCTGGCCTGCAGGAAGCGCTCGTAGGTCTCGGCGCTGCCCGACATCGCCGTCATCTCGAGGGCGCCGGCGAGGAGGTCGGGATCGAGAGGCGCCTCGCCGCCGAGGTGGCGTCCGCATCGTTCGGCGGCCTCCTGCATGACCTGGCTGGCCTCGCCGATGACGCCGACGATCTCGAGGATGCGGGCGCGGCGCAGTCGCGTGTCCTCGGGCTCGCCGGGCGCCGGGTCCCAGCCAAGCTCGTCCACCTGCGCGCCGAAGTAGACCTCGACCCAGGCGCGTAGCCTGCGCTCGACGTGCGGCACGCGGTCCGGCGCGAGCCCCTTGCTCAGGGAGAGCAGTGGCTCCTTGGCGGCGGCCAGCACGTCGGGGTCGTGGTCGGCGCCGAGCGCCGCCGCCACGTCGAGCACGTCCGAGAGCGGCGCATGGCCCGCCTGCACGAGCGCCCAGGCATGATCGATCAGCCCCTGTCGCTCGATCGGATGCAGGGCGGATCGCTCGTCGATGAGGTCGCGGAGCTCGTCGCCGGTATGCAGGGGGCGGTAGAAGCCGGTCTCGTCGGCGTTGGCGTAGAGGAAGGTCAGGTCGGCGCCCTGCGCGGGGATCTCCTCGCTGCGCGCCCCGAGGAGATGGCGGACCACCCGTGTGTCGCGGTCCTTGCCAGTACCGACCCGACCGATCATCGGAATCGGCCAGATCGTCGCGTCCTTCTTGCGCCCCTTGGCGTGGACGCGCAGGCGCTGCTGCTCGAGGTGCACGACTCCGATGCCGGCGTCGTTCTCGGCGCGGCGGACGTGGACGAAGGGGTGGCCCTCCTGCTCGAGCCAGGGCCGGACGATGGCCTCGATCTTCTCCCCCGAAGCCTCCGCGAGGGCACTCCAGAGATCGGCGGCGACGGCGTTCGATTCACGATGCCTTCGGATGTAGAGGCGCACGCCGTCGCGGAAGGCTTCGCTCCCGAGATAGCGCTCGATCATGCGGATCACCGAGGCGCCCTTCTCGTAGGTGATGAGATCGAAGTTCTCCATCGCCTCTTCCGCGGTGGCGACGGGCAGGTGGATCGCGTGGGTGCTCTCGAGTGCGTCGGCATGAAGCGCCAGGCTGCGACGCTGTTGGAAGGTCTGCCAGATGCGCCACTCCGGAAGGAGCTCGTCGAGGATCGCTAAGGCCATCCAGGTGGCGAATGACTCGTTGAGCCAGAGATCGTCCCACCACGCCATGGTCACTAGATTCCCGTACCACATGTGCGCGAGCTCGTGACAGATCACCTCTCCGGCGCGCTTGCGATCCTCCATCGACGAGCGATCCGGATCGAGGAGCAGGAGCGTCTCGCGGAAGACGACGGCGCCGGGGTTCTCCATGGCCCCGAACTCGAAGTCCGGCGCGGCGATGAGGTCGAGCTTCTCGTAGGGGTATGGGAGTCCGAAGTACCCTTCGAGTCGCTCGAGACAGCGGCGAGCCATCCCGAGGCCGAACCCGTAGAGGTGCGTCTTGCCCGGCACGGACCAGATGCGGATCTCGGTCTCTCCGCAGAGGACGGATTCGGAGCTGACCAGCGGACCGACTGCCAGCGCGATGAGGTAGGTGGAGAGGGGCGGTGTCGGCGCGAAGTGGACCGTTCGCATGCCATCGTCGCCGAGCTCTTCGCTCTCGACGGGCGAGTTGGCCAGCACGGTATTCGTGGTGGCGGTCGTGACGGTGACGCGGTGGCGCGCCTTCATGGCCGGCTCGTCGAAGCAGGGGAACATCCGCCGCGCGCTCGTCGCCGCCAGCTGACTGAAGGCGTAGCGGTGGCCGTCCCGAACCACGCCGTAGAGGCCGCACAGATCTTCACGCAGCCGGCCCGTGTAGCCGATCTCGAGCCGGGCATGGCCCTCCGGAATGCGCGTGCCGAAGCGGATCTCCGCGCTCTCGCGCTCGGGGTGCAGCGTGATCCGGCCCTCGAGCTGTCGGCCATTGAAGCGGATGCGCGCCCACTCCAGCTCCAGCTCGCAGGCGTGGAGCTCGATGCGCGTGCGCGGTGCCGCCAGCACGAGGTTGGTGCCGACCTCGCCGGTGAATCGCTCGCTGGCCTGGGGGTCCAGCCGGAGGTGGAGGTCGGTGGCGGTGGGGCGGACCTCGGAGGAGAGCCGGAACGCGGGTGAGCCGCGCCCTTGCTTCGAGGTGCCTCCGGCCCGGCCGGCCTTCTTTTCCGAGGTGGCCTTCGACTTTGCGCGCGATGTCGCCTGCTTGCGGGCGGCGACCTTCTTCGCTGCCTTCTTCTTCCCGGCCTTCTTACCAGCTTTCTTCCCGGCCTTCTTCGCAGCGCTCTTCCTGCCGGTGCTCTTCTTCGAGCTCCTTGTCGAGGTCTTCTTCGAGGTGCTCTTCGAGGTCTTCTTCGCGTTCGAGGTCTTCTTCTCTCCGGATCTTGCCGTCATCGACCCACCTCCCGCGTGCTCGGACGGGCGCGAGGGTACGCCGGGCAGCGACGACACTCAAGCGCGTGCGCCATGTCCGCGAGCCGGAAGGGGTGCATTCGCGCTCGGGCGGCTCCATCCACTGCGTCCGCAGCCGGGACGATCGACGCCTGAATGTGTCGATGAACGCCGAATCGGCTGCCGGCAGGGGGCGGGCTGCTCGACACCGTCCTCGAACCTCGACACCCGTGCCGGTCGATTATAATCGGATCCGGGGATGATCCGCGACGAAGGGGGAGCCTTGGCGACGGCGCAACGCGAGCAATGGAACAGCCAGCTCGGATTCATCGCGGCTGCGGTAGGCTCTGCGGGCGGATTGGGCAATATGTGGCGCTTCTCGTATCTCACCGCGGAGAAAGGCGGCGCGGCCTTCGTCGGGCTCTATCTGGTGCTCACGCTCCTGCTCGGTCTGCCGGTGATGCTCGCCGAGCTCACGCTCGGCCGCGGCTCGGGCAAGAGCCCCATCGAAGCGCTCGCGCACTACGGGGGTGGGCGGTGGAAGATCCTGGGCGCCGTCTTCGTCGCCGCGGGCTTCATCATCCTCGCCTACTACTCGGTGATCGCTGGATGGACCCTGCGCTACATGGGCGAGGTCTTGATCCTGGGCCTCCCCGCCGATCCGGGTGAGCACTTCGGCGAGGTCTCGCAGGGCTGGGATGCCCTCGGATTCCATCTCCTCTTCATGGCCATCACGATGATGATCGTCGTGGGCGGCGTCGCGAAGGGCATCGAGCGCGTAGCCACCATCGCGATGCCCGCGCTCTTCGTGCTCGTCTGTGGCATCGCACTCTACGCCGCTTCGCTGGAAGGCTCGTCGGGCGGCTACGCCTACTATCTCAACGCCAACGTCGAGAACGCCATGGAGATCGACGTGCTCGTCTCTGCGGCGGGCCAGGCCTTCTTCAGCCTGAGCCTCGGCATGGGCGCGATGCTCACCTTCGCGAGCTACCTCCCCCGCGACTCCGACCTGCCGAAGGAGAGCCTGATCATCGCCGGAGCCGACTTCGGCGTGGCCTTCCTCGCCGGCTTGATGGTCTTCCCGCTGATCTTCGCGCTGGGCCTGCAGGCCGATGTGAGCGGCAGCACGCTGGGCGCCCTCTTCGTGGCCCTGCCCCGGGCGTTCGCCAGCATGGGTGGCGTGGGTACCTTCGTCGGCTTCGCGTTCTTCGTGGCCCTCGTCGTCGGCGCGCTCACCTCTGCCATCTCGCTCCTCGAGGTCGTGGTCTCCGCCGCCGTGGACGGGCTCGACTGGTCGCGTCGCAAGGCCACGCTCGCCATGGGAGGCCTGATCGCCCTGCTCGGCGCGTTCTCCGCGTTCAACATCGGGGTGCTGGACGTCATGGATCAGATCGCGAACAACTTCTTCCTGCTCGGCGGCGGGCTCGCGCTCTCGAACTTCGTCGGCTGGGTGATGGAGGATCCGATCGCAGACGTGAACGAGAGCGCCGACCACATCCGCTGGTTCCCCTTCTGGCGGAACCTGCTGCGCTACTTCGTGCCCGTCGTGCTGGTCTTCATCCTCTGGCACTCGGTCCCGAGCACGGTCGCCAGCATCATCGGACTCTTCAGTTCGTCGGGCTAGGGTCGCCGCTGACTCTGAGCAGGAGCACCGCGAAGTACTCGTTCCAGTCGTTCCAGGAGGCGTACAGCTCGAAGCCGAGGCCTAGGTCCAGGTCCGCGAAGCAGTCGAGTCGGAACT
>CAZQMY010000005.1:0-42333 GCA_964594405.1 uncultured Spirochaetaceae bacterium
AGCGACCAACGATGCCATGGCGGCGGCGACGATGCCGCGCGGCGCGATCCAGGCCACGAAGATCCGCTCGCGCGGGCTGAGATCCGAGCGCATGGTCGAGAAGAAGACACCGAGTGGGCGCACGACCAGGACGAGCAGCGCCACCACCACGAGGCCGCCCTGGCCCAGGGACTGCACCTGCTCGATGCTGACGTCTGCCGCCAGCATGATGAAGAGCAGGCCGATCAACATCACCGAGAGCTGATCCTTGAACTCGCGCAGGTCCCGACTGACGGGGGTCGACATATTGCCCACGACGATGCCCGCGGTGGTCACCGCCAGGATCCCGCTGTTGGTCACCAGCGACTCGGAGCCCTCGAAGAGCACGAGGACCGAAGCCAGCACGAGGATGTTCTCGTGGCCCTCGGGCACCAGGCGGCCGACCCGGAGCGCGAGCCCGAGCACGAGTCCGCCCACGACGCCGGCAAGCGCCCCGAACGAGAGGCGCATGATCAGCCCGAGTCCGCTGCCCGCGAGATTGCCCATGTCCTGGTCCATGACCAGCTCGAGGACCAGCGCGGCGAGGATCACGCCGATCGGATCGATGAGCACGCCCTCCGCTTCGAGCACCGTCGCCACCCGGTGCTTGAGCCTCAGCTCTGCGACCAGCGGCCCGATCACCGTGGGCCCGGTCACCACGACCAGGCTGCCGAAGACCGCCGAGTGCGCGATGTCCCAGCCGAGCACGAGGTGCGCGCACGCGGCGGCACCGATCAGGGTGATGATCGCGCCCCACGTGACGAGTCGTCGGATCGACGACTGCTCGCGCCGGATCCGTGACGCCTGGAGGTTCAGTCCGCCCTCGAAGAGGATCACCGAGACGGCGAGATCGACGATTCCGTAGAGCCCCCCGCCCAGGTCGCGGGGCCGCACCCAGCCGAGACCGTCGGGTCCGAGGGCCATACCGGCCAGGAGGAGGAGCACGATCCCTGGTATCCGGATATGCCTGGCCAGCGACTGGGCCAATACCCCGATGACCAACGCCAACGCGAAGGTCAGCGTCGGATGTGCGGTTTCCATGAGGGCTCTCGTCGCGCACGCAGGGATCGCATCCGGGATTGGCGGAAACACCCGCGCGTCGACGGATGCTCGCGGTCGCCCGGTCGGATTTCAAGGCCCGTGGGCCATACGGCCACATGCCCGACGAATTCCGACTCCAGCGCAATCCGCGTATGCCCGATGCAGGCCGCGAGGCGCGGGCCCCTGCGCGCGACCGCGAGCCTTCGTCGCATGCGTCGGCCCGGCCGCCTCTTCGGGAAGCGCACGGATCGAGGGGAGGGGAGCCGCCAGTTGCCGATGGACGCCAGGACGCGCAGTGGGATGAGCATCGGCATCATGCTCGTGCCCACACTCATCGCCGCCGCCGGTGCTGGCTGGGCGTGGGTGGGCCTGGCCGCGCTGGCCGCCGGCACGGGCCTGTGGCAGCTCGGCGCGGCCGACCCCGGCACGGAAGACGAACGGGCGGGCGAGTCCGGGAACATCCATGACGCACTGATCCGGGCCAGCCGGGCCGACCTCTCCGGTCTCGACGGCATCGCCTGCGGCGCGGGACCCGTGGCCGAGGGCGCCAGGGCGCTCCGCGATGCGCTCGGGACGCGCGCCGTCGTGATGGCGAAGCTCTCGGAGCATGGTCTGGTGATCGGTGACTCGGCCGGCGCGCTCACGCAGCTCCTCGGCGATCTCGAATCCGAGGTGGGCGCGGCTCCGGGTACGGCCCGCGCAGAGCCGACGGAGGCGATGTTCGAGAGCGTCGAGCGCGCAACGGGCGAGACGCGCAACATGACCATGAGCATCAATCAAGTGGCGTCATCGGTCGAGCAGATGAGCAGCAACCTCTCGAACGTCGCGAACCACTCGAACACGATGGTCGAGGCCATCAACCTCGTCGCGATCTCCATCGACGAGATGCGCAGCTCGATCCAGGAGGTGGCTGGCCACTCCGAAGAGGCCGCGGGGATCGTCCGCGAAGCCACCGAGCTCGCGGAGAGGACCGACAGCACCATCGCCACGCTCGGGGCCTCTGCCGCTGAGATCGGCAAGGTGGTGCACGTGATCAACGGCATCGCCGAGCAGACCAACCTGCTTGCCCTCAACGCCACGATCGAGGCCGCGAGTGCCGGCCGCGCCGGGCGCGGCTTCGCGGTGGTGGCCAACGCCGTCAAGGAGCTCGCCAAGCAGACCGCCCAGGCGACCGACGACATCGGACTCAAGATCGAGACGATGCAGGCCAACACCGCGAGCGCAGTCCGAGCCATCCAGGACATCGTCCAGGTCATCGACCGCATCAATGGCATCAGTCAGACCATCGCTGATGCCACGCGCAGCCAGACGGCCTCGAGTGCCGAGATCGTCGAATCGACGGGCGAGGCATCGGATGCCGCCAAGGTGATCTACCAGAACGTCCGCGAGGCCTCGAAGGGCGCCACCGAGATCGCCCAGAGCGCGGAGAGCCTGGCTCGAGCAAGCAGCCAGAGCGCCGCCGCGGCCGACAACGCCGCCGAGCGCGTCCGCGAGGCCGTGATGGCCGCCGAGGCGGCCGCGGACGACCCGGACGCGGGCGGCGGCGGATCGAGAGCCGAGATCCGACGGCACCTCGACGAGCTCACGGGTCGCGCGAGAGAGATGCGGGAGCTGATCTCCGAGGTCCGCTGATGCTCCCGCCTCGGCCGGAGAGCGCGACTCACGAGCGCGCCCCGATCTCCGCAAACGGCCAGGTCCCGCCCCGCTAGCCGCTAGCGCTCGCGCTCGCCCGCGATGAACTCCTGCATGTTCTTGTGAGCCTCGTCGTCCGTGACCTGCTGGGGCGGGTGCTTCATGAAGTAGGACGAGGGCGAATGCAGGATGCCACCGATGCCGCGATCCATCGCTACCTTCGCGCAGCGGATGGCGTCGATCGAGACGCCCGCCGAGTTGGGCGAGTCCTCCACCGAGAGGCGCAGCTCGAGGTTCATCGGGACGTCGCCGAAGAGCTTGCCCTCCATGCGGAGGAAGCAGACCTTGTTGTCGTTCTGCCACGCGACGTAGTCGCTGGGCCCGACGTGGATGTCGTCCTCGCTCATTCGGCTGGCCGCCACGGACTGCACGGCCTCGGTCTTCGACTTCTTCTTCGAGGCCAGGCGACTGCGCTCGAGCATGTTGAGGAAGTCCGTGTTGCCGCCGGTGTTGAGCTGGTAGGTCCGCTCGAGCTTGACGCCGCGCTTGGCAAACAGATCCGTGAGCATGCGGTGCGTGATCGTCGCGCCGAGCTGCGCCTTGATGTCGTCGCCGACCATCGGCAGGCCCTTGGCCGCGAAGCGCTCCGAGAAGGCGGGGTCGCTGACGATGAAGACGGGCATGCAGTTCACGAGGCCGACGCCGGCCTCCAACGCGCACTCGGCGTAGAAGCGCGCGGCATCCTCGGAACCGACGGGCAGGTAGTTGATCAGGATGTCTGCGCCCGACTTCTCGAGGATCTGGATGATCTCCTGCTCGGTGGGCTCGGGCTCGTCGCTGGGCAGGAACGTGCGCGCTTCGGGGTAGTCGGCCATGTGCCCCGCGACGCCGTCCAGCACGCGACCCATACTGACATGTACTCCAGTCTTCGGGATTTTGTCACAGAAGACCGTTGTACAGTTGGGAGCCTCGAAGATCGCCTCGGCGATGTCCTTTCCCACTTTGCGGACATCGACGTCGAATGCAGCCACCACCTCGATATCGGAGGGTTCATAGCCACCGAGGTTCCAGTTCATCAGACCAGTCGCTTCTTCGGGGCGCTTGCCCTTGTAGTACTCGAGCCCTTGCACGAGTGAGCTGGCGCAATTGCCTACGCCTACGATCGCGATCTTGATCTTGCCCATTGTCCCCCCGGCTGAGTTGACTCAGCTTTGCATGATACGACGAGGGCAGGCCTGCATTGCACACGCGCGGCCCGCCCAGCACTCCGATCTTATCGCAGCTGGCTGCAGGTAGCCCCAGAACAGGTGTTGGAATAGTTCCGGCACGGGCCAGCCATTGCGTCGATGGGAATCGATTCCGACATTCCGTCAGTGCCCTCGCTTCATCCAGCGGAATCGATCAGCGCTGCGGCGAGCAGCTCCGGAGCTTCGCCAAGTCACCGTTTCCAAAGCGGAATCGATGGTTCCGGGAGCACGCGCCCGAGCTCTGGAGGATCTGGAAGAGCCTCCAGATCGGCTCGGTTGCTTCAGCGGCATCCGCGGCCTGTGGGTTGGTGTGCCAGATCACCGATCGGGTTCCACGACTCGGGTCGTGGTCCCGCAGGATTCTCATAGGGGGTCTCAGCGCACGATGGCCTTTTCCACACGCGTGTGGAGCGACCAGCCGCTCAGCGCTGTGCCGAAGCCAGCTCGATGTAGTAGATCAGATCGGCGCGAACGTCGGGGTCCCCGATTCCTGGCCAGACCATTCGGTTGCCGGGCGCGAAATCCTGAGGGCTCGCCAGGAAGGCGTCGAGCCGCGCCCGTGTCCACGGTCCCTTCAAGGCCTGCAGCGCCTCGGAATAGCCGTAGCCCTCGAGCCCACCGATCTCGCGACCGATCAGGCCCTGGAGATGCGGGCCCACCTTCACGCCCGTCCCCATCACGTCGTGGCAGGTCCAACACGGTGAGGCTGCGCTGGCGCCGCGATCGAAGCGGGCCTCTTCTTCGGGACCGAGTCGCTCTCGGATGTCACTGTAGGGATCACAACCCAGCACGGGGACCAGAAGCAGGCCGAGCGCCAGCAACAGAGCGCGCCGCTCTGCCCGGACGTCGAGCGTCGCTCGCCTTCGAGTCATCCGATCCGTCACTCCCAGCAGGCTAGCAATCCCGGGAGCAGGCCTCGGCGCGTCGCCGAGCTGCGCGTTCGCCAGGCCACCCTACAGCCATCGCCCGATGACGCCGATGTCCTGCACGACCTTCCTCGATGCATGCCCTCGCCACGCCCCCGCCGCGGCGGGGGCTCGAAAGGATCCAGCATGCAAAGCTTCGCTCGACAGGCCCTCGCACTCCTGGCGCCCATCTCGATCCTCCTGCTGGCGGCCCCCGTGCTCGCGGGCGGATTCCTGGACAACAGCACACCCAGCAATCAGAAGCAGCGCCCCGAGTACGCCCCGCCCGCAGCGCTCAAGGAGGTCGAGGGCGAGGGCGTCGATGCGTGGAAGGCCAAGCTCGAGAACGCCGTGACGATCCTCCGTGAGGCGCGGCAGAACTCGAACACGGCCGACTACAACCTCACCCGCGCCAGGACCCGACGATACCCGCGCGGCGAAGGCCTGCAGGAGCTGCGCGACCTACAGGCCCGCTTCGCCAAGGAGCTCGTGGAGGCGAGAGCAGCCCTCGACGAGACCATCGAGGAGGCGCGCCGGGCCGGTGTGCCCTCGGGCATCCTGGCGGACTACTGGGACATCCAGGAGCAGATCGAGGCCGAGCGCGCGGCGAGTGAGGACGGCGACGACTAGCGGGCCCGCTCGATCCACTCCTCGGGTGGACAGGGGCTGACCACGACGCCGTGCTCGGCGCGCAGCGCCCGCCAGGCATAGGCACCGCCTCCGAGTCGCTCGGCGCGGATGCCGGCCCACTCCCCCTCGCATGCCTCGAGGGGGAGAGCCGAGCCCCCCTCGTCGATCCAGAGCACGGCGCGCAGCACGCCTCTCTGCTCGATGAGGTGGACGTGCTGCTTGGCATCGTCCATTCGCGCCTGGCCCCGATAGATGTCGCCTTCGTACCAGCGGCGTCCGTCCGAGAGCCTGATCCCGCGCATGGGCTGGCCCACGGCATCCGAAGGCAGCGTCGAGAGGTAGGCGACGACCAGCGGTGCATTGCGCTCCACCCATTCAGGTGATCTCGATTGGAGCTGCTCACCGCCGCGTCTCCCCCGGCTACCGCCGGGCACGGCCCAGCAGGCGCTGACGCCGAGCAGGGCGGCGAGCAGCATCACTCCGATCAGCCGGCGAAGAGCGGGCCTCAAGACTCGCCCTTGCGTTCGTTCACCACGCGGCGGATGGCCTTTCGATAGAGCTGCGCCTCGTCGAGGGAGTCGTTTCGTGCGCGTTCGTCCTCGAGGCGCCGGCGGACCTCGTCGCGATCTCCGCCGCAGGCCCGGAGCAGGTAGTCGCGGTCCTCTTCCGGCGCCGCGCCCTTGACGAAGCGCCGCAGCCCCGCCGTCGCCATGATGCGTTGGCCGCCGGTGGTCGTCGCGAAGATCGCCAGTACGATGGCGAGGACGAGAAGGGCGAGCAGCGTGTTCACCGCGCGCCCATCCGCTTCTCGAACCACACCACGTCCCAGTAGCGATCGAACTTGCGCCCGACCTCGTTGTAGACGCCGACCTTCTCGAAGCCGAAGCGGCGATGCAGGGCCTCGCTCGCGGCATTGGGCAGGGTGATGCCCGCGTAGATGCGATGGACGTCCTCGCCCTCCAGGGCCTCGAGAAGCGAGGCGTAGAGCGTCGAGCCGAGGCCGGCGCCGCGGCGGTCGGGGGCGAGATAGATGCTCGACTCGACCGAGGGCGCGTAGGCCGCGCGGCTGCCGAATGCGCTGCTCGATGCCCAGCCCACCATCTCGCCATCCGCCTCGGCGACGATCAGCCGATGCCTTCCATCGATCGCGTAGTGGCCCATCCAGTCGCGGCGCTGGTCGGCGCTCACCTTCTCGATGTCGAAGGTGATGGCGGTGTGCTCCACGTAGTGGTTGTAGATGCGGGCCATCGCCTCGGCATCCACAGGGTCGGCGGGTCGGATCACGATCGCCAGAGCGCTGCCCTCCTCCGCCCGCAGTCTGGCACAGGCGGGGGGCCGGCGGCGCACGCTACTCGTCCTCGAAGATCCCCGAGTCCACCGCGCGCATGAATCGCAGCTCGCGACAGCCCCAGACGATCCCCCCCAGAGCGAGCCCGGCGAGCCAGCCCTCCAGGAAGAGCTGCGGCGAGAGCGGCACCCCCATGAGTCCGTGGGACGCCGCGGGATGGAGTCCGAGGAAGACGAGTCCCTTGGACACCACGTACCACTCAACGCCCCTGCGCCGCGTGCTCGCCCAGGCACGCGCCTCCTCTGCCCGCATGGTGCCCGGATCGACGTGCTCCGGCTCCGGCACAGTCCACTTGAAGGTCTTCATCGCTCCCCCTCCGGCTTCGAGATCGCAGCGGCCCATCGCCGGCCACCCGGCAGGCCTTCGCACCTGGCTCCAATCTTTCAGCCCTCACCCTTTCAGTCGTCACATCTCGGCAACGGTTGACCCCAAACTCGAGCCCTTGGTGCAGAAATTCGTGTTCGACGGGTTTCGCACCCACTGATGGCCGGCCGGTTCGCGCGGCGACCGCTATGCTGGGCCCTTCGAACCACGGGCCCGGGGCGCCGACGCGCCGCGCTGGGCAAGCGGAGACAGGGTGCACCGTATTCGCATGCTCGCCCTCGATGTCGACGGCACCCTCGCCGCCAAGGGCGACGAGGTGACGCCGCGCACGCGAGAGGCGCTCGCCATGGCACGTGAGCACGGCATCGAGGTCGTGATCGCCACCGGACGCCGATACCGGACGACGCGCCGCATCGTGGAAGCGCTCGGGATGCCCGTGCCCGCGGTCTGCCTCGGCGGCGCGCTCATCAAGGATCACGAGGAGCAGACGCTCTTCACCAGCCGCTTCGACGAGGACGCCTTCGCCACTGTGCACGGCCTCGCCCTCGAGCTGGACATCGCCCTGGTGGGTCACCTGGACTCGCACCGCCACGGCGGCGCCGACTTCGTCGTGGACTCCGGCACGCGCTGGAATCGCAACGTCGAGGCCTACCTCGAGGCCAACCGCGAGTTCTTCGGGACGCGTCGCTTCGACGACGGGAAGATCCACGAAGAGGTCATCGTACTCGGGTCGTTCGCCGCCAGGGAGCAGCTCGATGCCCTCGAGGCGAGACTGGCCGAGAAGGCCCCTGGCCGCTTCCTGACCAGCGTGGTGCCCAGCTTCGGCGTCACCGAGTGGTACGTCGAGATCATCCCCGCGGACGTCTCGAAGTGGGCCGGACTCGAGCGGCTCTCGCGCCATCTCGGCATCGGCGCGGACGAGATCTGCGCGGTCGGCGACCAGGTGAACGACCTCCCGATGATCCGCAGCGCGCGCATCGGCGTGGCCATGGGCAATGGCAGTGAGGTGGTGAAGCGCGAAGCCGATCTCGTGACCGGCCGGCACGACGAGGACGGCATCGCCGATCTCGTGGAGCGCCTCCTGGCAGCGGGCGAGGCCCGGCCTCAGGGCTCGGCGGGGCGATAGCGGATCACGAGCTCGCGCTGCTGCGGATCGATGCGAAGCAGAGTCCCTGCGAAGAAGTCCGCGCCGAGCAGACTCGGCGCCGCCACGTCCAGGCTGCGCGATCGGCGCGCGAAGTCGCCCATCACCAGCGCGCGTACGCGAACGGATTCGACGGGCATGCGGGCGGCGCCCGTGGCGTCGAAGCGCAGCGCTTCGTGGCGGCCGAGGCTGGGGAGATGGGATGCGATCTCGGGGGAGAGCTGCGTGGTGCCCGAGCCCGAATCCACCAGGAAGTGCCCGACCCGGCCGTCGGCATTGACCTCGACGAAGTAGCCACCGCCCAGCTCGCGGACGGGGACCCGGGTCTCGACCTCGTCCGGACCGGCGGCCGCGGCAAAGTCGGTCGCCGATCGTCCCAGTCGCAGGGTGGCCGAGCGGAAATCGATCTCGAAGGGCAACGCGCCGATCAGATTGGCGCCGAGGACACCATCGATCGGACTGCCGAGGGCCGCCTGCACCGTCGAGAGGTCCACAGCCACCGTGTCGAAGTCCGAGAAGCGATGCGGGCCGATCCGGAGCGAGCCGATCGTGATCACGCGCTGCACCTGAAAGGATGCGTTGATCGCGCCGACGATCGGCCGCACCGCGATCTCCCCTTCCAGGACGCGCGCCGTCTCGAGGCCGAGAACGGTGGACGAAGCCCCCGTATCCAGCAGGAAGAGCATCGGCCTGTCTTCGACGAGCACGGGCACGAGAAGGTGACTCGGAGAGGCGGGCGAGCGGCGCAGGACAATGGGTGCGCCGCAGATCGCTTGCTGACAGGGCGATGCGGCCACGCGATCGTCCAGACCGAGCGCGGTGAATCGGTAGAGCCCCGCCACGAGCGCGAGGATGATCAGATAGGCCACGACGCTGGGGATCCGAAGCCGGCCCGGCCCGGACGCGCTCTCCTCCATCGACGTTCCCCCTGAATCCGGTTGTGCGGCGCTCAGTGCTCGAAGAGCGCCAGTCCGCAATGCACGCAGAGCTGCCGATCCCAGGCCGCCCGAAAGCCGCCCGCTCCGGCGGAGAAGCGCACGCCGCAGCGAGGACAGCTGAGTCGGTGCACTGCCAACCGCATCAGCAGCGAGAAGATTCCGAGAGCCATCGCGAGGGCCGCGGCCGCCAGCTCCCAGCCTACGGAGATCAGCGGAACGAGGAAGGCGACTCCGATGCCCGGCACCCAGAACGCCGCCGCCCGAAGCTGCTTGATCCTCGAGAGCGCGTGCCGCTCGCCCTTCGAGGGCCGACCGTCGACCACCGCCCCTCTCCCCTGATTCGATCGGAGCGGCCCCGCGCCCACCGCCCGTGCCCGTCCCGAGCCTGCCATGCGATACACTCGAATCGGCACAGGGCCCGATCGACTGGAGCGCCTCGGAAGCAATCAGGGGGCCGTCATTCGCGCACTCGTATTCGACTTCGACGGTCTGGTTCTCGACGTTGAATCGGCCGAGCACCAGGCCTGTAGGGAGATCTACCGCCAGCACGGGGCGGAGCTGCCCTCGGTGCGCTGGGGCGAGTGCTGCCGCGACGGCCTGAGCTTCGACCTCTGCGAGCAGCTCGAGAGCGACCTGGGCGAGTACATCGACCGCGCTCAGGTCCATGGGCGGCGCACGGCGCGCGTGAGAGAGCTGCTGGAGCAGAGATCCGCGCTTCCCGGGATCCGCGCCTTCGTGGATCGCGCCCGAGCGCTCCGGATGCGTCTCGGCATCACCTCGAACTCCGAGCGTCGCTGGGTGGAGCGCCATCTCGAGGCGGTGGGACTGCTCGCGCCCTTCCACGCCCTCAGGTGCATCGAGGACGTCGATCGCGGGAAGCCCGACCCGATGCTCCACCGATCGCTGCTCGAGGCGCTCGAGGTGCCCGCGCGCGAAGCGATCGCCATCGAGGACTCGCCGGGCGGCATAGACGCGGCCAAGCGCGCCGGGCTCTACTGCGTGTCCGTACCCAACATGCTCACCCGCAACCTCAACCTCGACCGGGCCGACCTCGCGCTGGTCTCGCTCTCGGACACCTCGCTCGACGATGTGATCGCAAGGGCGAGCCGCCACCTCGATCAGCCCGTGGCCGCGGAGCGGTAGCGGCGCTCATTCGGGCTGGATCCGCGCGAGGTATTCCCCCTCTTCGGTGCGGACGAGGACGTCGCAGCGCAGCCCCAGCGCGGAGCACCAGGCGATCAGGGTCGCCTCGTCCAGATAGATCCAGCGGAAGGGAGCGCCGAGCAGGTTCCGATAGGTGAAGGCGACCTCCACGCCGACCTCGGCCCCCTGCTCGCCCTCCATGAATCCCTCGCCCTCGTCGTCCGGAACGACCAGCGGACTCGAGTCCACGAGCAGCTGCCCATCGCAGGTCAGCATCGAGACCAGTCGCCGCAGCAGCGACTCGACACCGGGGCGGTCCTCGCCGATCCCGATGCTCTGCATCAGCAGCAGGATGGTGTCGTAGGGCCCGCCCGCGCATCCGTTCAGATCGCCGACCACGGCATCTTCGACGCCGCGCCGATGCATCAAGCGAACGAGGGCGGGCGAGATGTCGAGGGCGCGGACCTCCAGGCCACGCGCCTGCAGTGCCAGCGCATGGCGGCCCGCGCCGGCCGCCGCGTCGAGCACTTGCCCCCGGCTCACCTCGAGCACCTTCGCGTCGATCGCGCCGGTCCTCCCCGTCTCGAGCTCGAAGAACTCGCTCGTGTCGATGGTGTAGCTGAACCCCTCTTCCCGAAGCGCGGTCAGCGCGACCGGGCGCCCGGACTCGAAGTGATCGACGAGTGCACGCGCCAGCGGCTCCTGGGCTTCGACACGCCGGGGCATGCCCATGACGTCCTTCACGCGATTGATCAGCGCAGCGCCGAGACGGTGGCTAGAACTCGGCTTCAAGTCCGGTCTCGAGGTCGAAGCCGAGCAGGTTTCCGTTCGCATCCGAGACGAAGAGCTGTCCCTCCTGCTCATCGACGAGCCGCCAGCCGTAGGTGATCTGCTCGAGTCGCCAGCGCTCCTCGCCGCGCTCGCCGAGCACTACGAGTCCGTTCTCGAAGACCACGACGAAAGCATCGCGGACCGCGGCCAGCTCGAGCTGCTCGACGCGCGGCAGGCGATCGCCCAGGATCACGAGCCGCGTCGACGCAGAGGGGGCGTGCACCAACGTGAGCTGCGGCGCACACCTCCGGGCCAGCAGAGCGCTCTCGCCGCTCTGGGAGACCGCCGCGTGCAGCGCTCCATCACCCGAGAGCGCAGCTGCGCCGAGTCGCCGCCCGCTCGCACCCTGGACGTCGAGCTCGACGCATCCGGCAGCACGATCGACGCGAAGGCGCCGGCCACCTGCGAGCTCGAGCAGGACGGGCCTGCCGGGCGGGAATCTGATCTCGCCGCCGAGCCGTTCGGGTCCACCCTTCGCCTCCGACACCTGGCCGCGCTCCCGCCCTTGTGGGCGCGCCCGGCCGCGCCCGATTCCGCGCGAGCCTAGCAGCCTGCGCAGCCACCCCTGGCGCGGCACCGGTTCCGTGCGCGCCGCTGGCAGCAGGCCCCACCTCGATGGGCGCCGCTAGGAACGGAACTTCAGCGGGTCGACGCCGGCCCGACGGACGGCCTCATGGAACTCCTCGTCGGGCATGCCGGCCACGCGAGCGGCCTTCGTGATATCGCCTCGACACTGTCGCAGCAGGTCTTCCAGATAGCGGCGCCCGTGCGCGCGAGCGCCGTCCGAAGAGCGCGCGCCCGCGCTGAGGCCCGGCTGCGCGACAGGCACCGTCGCCTCCAGACGATCCGCGAGCACGGAGAGGCCCGCCTCGTAGTCCCCATCGAGCATCACCGGTGAGAGCGACTCGAGAAAGGGAGGCAGGTCGCAGGGAGCAGCCAGGATCGGGATCCGCCGGATCTCGCGCCGCGCCATCTCGAGCACGACGGCCTCGTCGGGCTCCGAGACGAGCCATCCCCCTTCGCCCTCGAGCTCCGCCTCGCCGATCAGGAGCCCCAGCCAGACGTCGTCCTCCACGCGCTCGAGCAGCACCTCCCAGGACGCCAGCGCATCGAGCACGGCCCACTCCGCAAACCACACGTCGCGCCCGCGCGCGCGGAGATCGCGAGCCAGCGTGGCGGCCAGGCGGTGCTTGTCGGGACGGTGGATGAGATGCAGCCGCACGCGGCCTGCGGACATGAGGGGCTCCGGCGCTGTCGAAGAAGGGGCGCGTAGCGTCTGGCGAGCATGGCATGCAGCGCATGTCATGGGCCCCGGGGTTTCTCCCCAATCGATCGCGGAAGCGCGCTGATGCAAGCGCGCCCTACCCCTCTCCCCCCAGCATCCCCGACAACACCTCCGCTGATTCGGCGAGCGCGGCGGCGCCCGAGCGCATGAGCTCGGCCTCGGAGCCGTAGCCCCAGAGCACACCGATCGCGGACACGCCGTTGGCCACGGCGCCGAGCATGTCCTGCTCGCGGTCGCCGACCATCACCGTCGAGCGGGCCTCGAGCCCTTCTTCTCTGAGCACGTGGGCGATCAGCTCCGCCTTGTCCGCGCGCGTGCCGTCGAGCCCGGGCCCGTGAACACCCTCGAAGCAGCTCGCGATGCCGAAGTGCTCCACGACCCGCTCGGCATAGAGCGTGGGCTTTGCGGTCACCACGAAGAGCTCGCGCTCCTGCATGGCCAGGCGAGCCAGCAGCGCCTCGATTCCTGGCATCAGGACACATTCGTAGAGCCCCGCCTCGCCATAGCGCTCGCGATAGACGCGGACCGCATCATCGATGACGGCGCGGTCGCGTGTATCCAGCAGCTCTGCGAAGGTCTGTTGGAGGGGCGGCCCGATGAAGCGCTCGAGCGCGCGCAGGGATGGCACCTCGGCGCCCAGCTCGGCCAGGGCATGCGCGAGGCTGCGCGTGATGCCGGGGGCTGGGTCGGTCAGCGTGCCGTCCAGGTCGAAGAAGATCGTGCTGCGGTCGGCGTAGCTCATGGGATGCGATGACCGGCCCGGCTGAGCTCCATCGCGCGGCATCATGCCGTGATCGGATCAGACGTGCAAGCGGATCCCGTGCTCGTGCCGCGCCGTCGGACCTGCCAGGAAGGGCAGGTGGCAGAGCGTTCGCCGACACTCGCGATGGTCGACCGCCAGCCGGCACTGCGTGCGCCGTCGCCCGGGTGTCGGCGCTCAGATCGCCTGCACGGCGCGAATCAGCTCGCCCTGGGCTTCGGGATCGGGGAGGTTCGCCGTACACAGCCAGCTGTCGAGCAGCCCGCCGAATCGCTCCTCGAGGCGGGCCGGAAGCTCGCCCGGCTCCGCCACGATGGCAAACTCGCCCAGGACCTCGTCCGGAATGCGGTTGCCCATCTCGACCCACTCGCCGCGCTTGGAGAGGACGCCCAGCTCCTCCTGTAGCGCGCCCCAGCCGTGCAGGTCGAGCACCGGGCGATAGGCAGGCGTCGAGCCATAGAAGGCCACCTGCTGCCGGGTCGCCACCTTCGATGCCTCGAAGCTCTGCTCGTCGCTTCCGGTCACGACGAAGGACGGGCAGCTCACCTCGAAGGCCTCGCGCCCTCGACCCGACCTGGCCAGTCCCGCCTCCACGGCGGGCAGGGTCACTTCGCGCATGTAGCGCGGTGTGGTGAAGGCGTGCGCGATGACGCCGTCGGCCACCTCGCCCGCCACCTCGGCCATCCTCGGCCCTACCGCGGCCAGCATGACCCGGGGAGCGCCATACTCGACGTTGGTGGGCGTGAACATCGGCGTCATCAGCGTATGCGTGTAGAACTCGCCGCGGAAGTCGAGGGGCTCTCCCCGGTACCAGCAATCCCAGACCGCGCGCATCGCGAGGATGAACTCACGCATGCGCGACGCCGGCTTCGACCAGGGCATCGAGAGTCGCCGGGTGATGTGCGGCTTGATCTGGGATCCGAGGCCCAGCGTGAAGCGCCCCTTCGAGTAGGCGTTCAGGTCGTGACCGAGGTTGGCGAGAGTCATCGGGTTGCGCGCGAACGCCACCGCGATGGCCGTGCCGAGCTCGATCCGCTCGGTGTGCTCGGCGGCCAGCACCAGCGGAAGGAATGGATCGCTCGAGATCTCCGCGCTGAAGATCGCATCGTAGCCCGCGGCCTCGGCATCACGGGCCCGAGCAGGCACCTCGTCGAGATCGCCGATCACGCCGGCCTTGACGCGCACGACCTCAGCCCGCCGGGCTGGCCGGTGATCCCGCGGCGCCGCTGCCGACGTACTGGGCCCACTCCTCGTCGTCTACCGACTCCATGAGGTCGTGCTGGCGGCTCTTCAAGTGAGCGCCACAGTTCATGCACTCGACGTAGCGGTGGACCTCGACCGCGCCGCCTCGCCGAACCTCGACGTTGGCCCTCAGCCAGAGCTTCGAGAGCAGGCCGCGCGCATCACAGTCCACGCAGCGCAGCAGGAAGATCGAATCAGTCATGGCCTTCCCCCCCAACCATCCGCGCCACGTTAGAGCTGATGCCGGCTCGTCGACGCAGGTCCAGCTTCCATTCAGAGCAATGGACGTCGCGGGCGCCCGATGGGTTCCCGCCACGCTCTTTCAACGATACCCCCCGATGCAGAGCGCGGCTACTCGGCCCAGACCTCGGCCCTGCGGATCGTCACGACCTTCTGGGGCTTGCCGGTCTTCGTCCCGTAGGACTCGAGCGTGCGCAGCGTGCCGACTCCTTCGACCACCTCCCCGTACACGGTGTGGAGCCCGTCCAGGCTCGGCACCTCCTTGAAGGTGATGAAGAACTGACTGCCGTCCGTCCGGGGCCCCGCGTTGGCAGCCGACACGATGCCCTTTGCGTCGTGCTTGGCCTTCTTGTGGAACTCGCCCGAATAGCGGAACCCCGGGCTTCCGGTGCCATTGCCGAGCGGGCAGCCGCCCTGCGCCATGAACTGCGGAATGATGCGATGGAAAGTCAGGCCATTGTAGAAGCCCACCCTTGTCAGGTAGATCGCGGTCGAGACGTGATGCGGTGCGTACTCCGGCATGAGCCGGATCTTGATGAGCCCTTCCGAGGTATCGAGCAACCAGTAGTAGTCCTTCATCGGATCGAACTCGACGAAGGGAGGGAAGGGCAGTCGGGTCTTCCAGTCCGGGTTCGAGCGGTCCACCGGATGGTCGGCGATGTAGGCGTCGATGGCCTCGATGGTCTCGACCCCCTGGAAGCGCGCCGCGACCGGATTGGGGACCGACTTCTTCGCCTTCTTCGGCTCGGGCCCGTCGGACGCACACCCCATGCCCAGGACCATCGCCGCGAGAATCGCGGCGGCGAATGCCCGACCTGACCTGCCGCTCATCGCTCCCCCCCCCTCCGAAGACCTTTACATCGTCACCGGACAGGGGGATGGTGTGACGATTTCGAGATCCGGGCAAGCGCAGAGCACGAGGCCAGCAGCCCGCACACACATCCGTCGAACGAGTACGGAATCCACGGGAGGAAGCCCGATGCGCCTCATCTTCTCGACGTGCAGCGAGCGCGAAGCGGAAGGGCTGGTCCGCCAGCTCCTCGAGGAGCGCCTGATCGGCTGCGCGAACGTCGTCCCGCGCGTGCGCTCGCTCTACCGCTGGGAGGGAGGGATCTGTGACGACACGGAGGTGGTGCTCTTCATGGAGTCACCGGCCGACCTCGTCGATCGGGCATGTGCCCGCCTCGGCGAGCTGCACAGCTACGACGTCCCGAAGATCATCGTGCTGGAGCCCGAGCGCGTGAACGCGGAGTATCGCGCCTGGCTGATCGATGAAGCAACGGGCGACCACGGATCGCGCCCCGTCGGCTCGGCCGACGGGGCGCCTTGATCGATCGCTGCCTCTCTACGTAGCCTGTTCCAGCCCGTCGAGTCTCAGGCGGGCCGCTAGCGGCGGTCGCGGAACACGCCTTCGAACGCGAAATCGGGCTGGCGCCAGTCGAGCTGCTCGGCCACCGGCGGCTTGACGTCGAAGGTCTTGACGAGCGGCGCGTCGCCGATGGTCTCGGCATTGGCCGACCACACCACCAGCCCCGCGACGATCACGGCGGTGGTCAGCACGGGACGAGCGAGGCCGCGCACGGTGTCCAGCATCGGGGTCTGCTCAGCGGCGACGGATACATTCTTGTTCGGATTCTGATTGGCCATCGAGGCCTCCTTCGTCAGTAGCGGTCCTGGTCGGGATCCACTCTATTCATCGACCGCGCCGTGGAAGGAGGGGGGAGGCGCGGCGGCCAATCGAAGAAGAGCAAGCCGCGTGCCAACACCAGGCGGCCGTCAGCGGGCCCAGACCCCCGGAGCAGGTGCAGCCACGGGAGGCATACGGCCCGCGCCGCAGCCCAATGCGGCGCAGCCATGAGGTAAGCTGGTCGCGCAAACGCCCTGTCGAAGCCACAGATGCCGAGTCCGTTCAAGAGAAGACCGCCGCGCCAGCTCGAAGACGTCGAGTGGCGCGACTGGGCGCCCGTCGACCGGGCCACGCTGACCTTTGTCGTGCACGAGGGTCGGATCCTGCTGATCCGCAAGAAGCGAGGCCTCGGCGCCGGCAAGGTGAACGGCCCGGGCGGGCGCCTCGAGCCCGGCGAGGACGCCCTGGCCTGCGCGATTCGGGAGGTGCAGGAGGAGCTCTGCGTCACACCGCAAGGTCTGCGCGAACGCGGCACGCTTCGCTTCCAGTTCCACGACGGCTACTCGATCTTCGTCACCGTCTTCCTCGCCTCCGCCTACGAGGGCCGGGCGACGGAGACCGAAGAGGCGATCCCGCTCTGGACACCCATCGATGCGATCCCCTACGAGGAGATGTGGGTGGACGACATCCTCTGGATTCCGCCGATGCTCGAAGGCAGGACCTTCGACGGCCGCTTCCTCTTCGAGGGGGATGTCATGCTGGGCCACGCCATCGAGTTCGGAGCGGGATGACTGCCCGTCGGCCTACTCGGCCGCCGCCTTCACGCCGGGCTCGGTGCTCTGGCCGATGCGGAAACGATGGCCCCATGGATCCTCCACGGCGAACTCGCGCATCGCCCAAGGCTTCTCCTCCACCGGACCGAGCACCCGCGCGCCCAGCTCGCTGTAGCGCCGGTGCACGGCCTCGACGTCCGGGACCCGCACGCAGAGCACGACACCGCGGCTCGGGGCATCGCGCTTCGCGAAGAAGAGCTCGGTGGTGCCGAGGACCGCAGCGCCGAAGCTGCCGTCCTCAGCGGTCCAGGTGATCTTGAAATCGAGGACGTCGCGGTAGTAGCGTTGGGCCTCGACGACATCGGGCACTCCGAGCTCGGGCGTGATGAAGCTCCACACGGCGATGCGACGACGCCCTCTCGCCTACCAGAGCGAGATCGGGCCCTTCGCCCCGGACGTCCGCGCCGTCGAGCGGCGGCGACTGCGACGGCGGCGCATCCGCTGATGGAGCTGCGTGCGACGCGCGACCACCCACTCCTCACGCGTGGCCGGATCCTCGTCCATTCCGAAGCGATCCTCGTGCTTCGTGCGGAACTCGCAGAAGTCACTGTAGGCTTCGAGCTCTGCCTCGAGCTCCATCACGACCAGCTCGACCATGATCGCATCGTCCAGGAAGCCGATGACCGGGATCTTGTCGGGGATCATGTCATCCGGCTCGGCGAAGTATGCCATGCCGCGAAGGACGCGCTCGCGATCCCGGCCCTTCAGCGCCCACTCTTCGTCCTCGAGCATGTCGACGAGCTGCTTGAGCTTCAGGATGCGCTCGGAGATGAAATCGGGCAGCTTGCTCTGCGACGCACTCTCCAGGAGATCGCGCGTGGAGGAGATGATCTGTTCTTCGCCGAGGTCGTTCATCTTGTCGCGCACGTCCTTCATGACGCGGCGGAAGTACTTCAGGTCGTCGTCGCTCAGCTGGAAACTGATCCTCATCGTCACACTCCCTGCCCGATGGTGCGGGCCAAGACGGCGATCCCCTGCCCCATCGAGGATGCCTCCCGCTCGGGACACATAGCCGAGATTGATAGCAAAGTAGGCTGGATCGAGAGTCTCCTGCATCCGCGCCTTCGTGCGGCCGGCGAAAATGGCCTGTTTTCGGGCGCCTCGCGGGTCCGCTTCCCCGTGTCGCAGCTCACCGGGGAGGACGCAGTGCGGCCGCTGGACCAGCTCTCTGCGCTGATCGGCTAGCGCGACCTGGCAGGCTGCTCGTCGATGCGCTCGAGCACGCTTCGATCGGGGTAGAAGGCCAGGTAGTCCGCGAGGCCGGCCACCTCCTCGAAGGGATCGTCGTAGGTCCACACGACATCGGGCTCGAGGCCATCGTCGGTTCGGACGGAGTAGTAGCTCGCATCGCCCTTGAAGGGGCAGAAGGTCTCGTGTGCGCTCGGCTCGAGCAGCTCCATCCTCACGTCGTCGCGTGGGAAGTAGACGACCGGCGCGTGCCTCGTCTCTTCGACGCGAAGCGTGCGCGTGCTGTCGGCGATCACCGCGTTGCCGAGCCTGACCACGAATCGCTCGGATTGGGGCACCAGATCGACTCGGTAGTCGGGATGCTTCGCATAGAGGGATTCGCGCCTGGGCATGCAGTGCTCCTGTGCGGGGGCATGGCCGAGCTTCGATGCCGACCCCGGCAGACCGGTTACGGGCGGCCTCAGAAGCTCGCGTCCTCACTCGCGAGCCTCTCCACCGCGCCCGCCGCTCGCTCGAGCTCGGTCTCCCAACGCACGTCCACCGACTGCCGCCCGCGCATCCCGACCAGCCCGAAGCCGAGCACCGTCAACGCCAACAGGGTGAGCGCAAAGCCGAGCATCATGAGGCGTCCCTGACGCTGCAGGCGATCCTCGAGGGCTGCGAGCGTCTCGTGCACCGGATCGACCGCGGCCCGGCCGGCCCCCTCGCTGCGCGGCGCGCGTCGGCCCCTCGTCCGCACGCCATACGCGCCGAAGAGCGCCGCGGGCTGGGCCAGCGCGTGGTCGGTGGCCAGATGGATCAGTGATTCGAGGACACCGAGCTCAGCCGTGGTCTGCAGCTCGCCGCCATCGCTCGACCGGATCAGCGCCCTGCCCGTCCAGGCCAGGCGATCCGGCGCAAAGCGCAGATCGACCTCCGCGCGGATCCCGGCAGGCAACGCATACTCGAGCTCCCGGATCACCTCCCGCTCGACCTCGACCGCGCACTCCGCGAGATAGCGCGCCGCCTCCGCGCCGCTGCCCCCGTCCGAGCCCGACGCGTGGCCTTCGAACTCGAAGAGCAGCCGCTGCGCTGCCGGCCGCACCTCAGGCCGCCGATCCGGCGAACGCCTTGCCCGAGGACTCGGGCCGCGTCGCCCACCAGGCCCAGAACATGAAGAGGAACTGGAAGGGAAGCCGCGCGTAGATGAAGCCGATGGACGTCCCGGCCTCGACGAAGCGCTCGGGGTTGAGCGCCATGTGGATGTTGGCGGGATAGACAGCGATCAGCAGTGCGACCAGACCCCAGCCCGCGATGGCTCTCGTGGCCACCGGAAGCACGGCGAGGCCCAACGCGATCTCGAAGAGGCCCGAGAGATGGACGAGCTCGAGGTGCCACGGCAGGTAGGGGGGCATGATCGCGACGAAGAAGCCGGGACTCGTGAAGTGCAGGATCCCGGCGCCCACGTAGAAGACGGGGAGCATGAGGAGCGCGACCCTGCGGCCGATCGTGCTGGGGAGCTGGAACACGGCGAGCCCTTCGGGCAAAGGGGTGGAGGCACCCGGTCGAGTATCGCCCCGGAGCCCAGGCCCGGCCAGCGGACGTCTCCGCGCCTACACTTCGTTGCGGGACCAGAACCGAAAACGCAGGAGGGGCCACGATGATTCGAGGAAGTTGCCTGTGCGGTGGCGTGCGCTTCGAGGTCGATGGCCGCGCGACGCCGATCCAGATCTGCTACGCGAAGCGCTGTCAGAAGACCACCGGCTCGGCCTTCGCGGCAGAGCTGGCGGTGCGCGCCGACCAGTTCCGCTGGGTCTCGGGCGAGGAGCTGATCACCACCTGGGAGGCGCCGCTCCTTCGCGAGCCGCCGCCCCTGCGCCGCTGCTTCTGCAGCGTCTGCGGCTCCCATGTGCCCGTCGTCCGGGAGGGAGGGCGCTACGTGGGCATGATGGCGGGCGTGCTCGACGACGACCCCGGCAGTCGCCCCTTCCGCGCCATCTTCACCGCCCAGGCCCCGACCTGGTCCAAAGGGCTCGACGAGCTGTCGACCTTCGAGGGGCGACCTCCCGAGGCCGAGCGACTGAAGATGTGAGACGAGCCCGTCAGGGCGCCTCATGGAAGACGTAGGGCGTCGAGTAGTCGCTGAATTCGAAGTAGACCTTCTTCTCTCCGGGATCGCGGACGTTGTTGAGGTTCACGTCGAGAACTCCGTAGCCGAAGCGGTAGGGGCGAGCGATCGATCCGGCGGTGCTGACCGCCGTGCTGATCTTGTCGATCTCGAGGAATCGCTTCACGAGCTTGTCGCCCGCATAGATCTCGAGGACCCCGTTGGTTCCCGTCCAGTTCTGGACCGCGCGGCCGAAGCGATTCTGGGTTTCCTGGGTGCACCCGACCGGACCAGCCAGCCATGCGAGGGCGGCGATGATCGTCAGAGTGCGCTTGCAGAAGAGGATTCGAGGCATTCAGGCTCCCAACCGATGTTCGACGGAGTCGCGAGGCGAGACCTGCACGCGAAGGCGTCCGATTCGGAAGCCGAGTGTATCATCGCGAGCAGGCCCGGAAATGCAGCGAATGAGCGACACGAGACAGAGAACGGGAATCGACAAGCGGACGCTGATCGAGGCCATCGCGGCCCGGCTCGAGGAGGACCTCGACTCGGCGACGCGGTCGCAGGAGGCCACCCAGGCCGGCGCGACGCACGCCGAAGCGCGTCCGGAGCACGCGAAGGACACTCGAGCGCTGGAGAGCACGTATCTCGCCCGGGGTCTGGCCGAGCGCGTCGTCGAGATCGAACGCGACCTCGCCGCGATCAGGGCGCTGGACACGCGGCCGCTCGGCCCGATGGCTGCGGTGGGCACCGGCGCCCTGGTGAGCCTCGAAGACGAGGAGGGCGAGGCATCCGATCGCCACTTCTTCATCACCCCGAGCGCCGGCGGACTCAGCTTCGAAGTCGGCGGCATCACCGTCCGCACGCTCACCCCCGCCGCCCCCATCGCGCAGGCGCTGCTGGGGCTCGATCGCGGCGACACCGTCGAGCTGCGATCGCCGGGCGGGAGCCGGCGTTGGGTGATCTCGCGAATCGCCTGAGCGGCGGTGGAGCCCGTGGCGACGAGGGTGACGGCGGGAGCACGAGGGCCGGAAACGAAGCGGCGGCCGAGCGATGGCGAACCCGTTCGCCTGGCTCGACCGCCGCAGTCGATTTGATGTGGCTCTTGAGATCGCTCTTGATTCGAGCTTGGTCTGTCAGGCTGGTGGCCCGATCGCCTCCATCAAATGGGCCCGGATCAGGCCAGCTGCACCGAGGTCGCCTCGGGGCCCTTGCGTCCCTCGCCTGCCTCGTAGGTGACCTTCTGGCCTTCGCTCAGCGAACGGAACCCGTCCATCTGAATGTTCGAGTGATGCACGAAGAGATCCTTGGATCCATCGTCGGGTGTGATGAAGCCATAGCCCTTCTCATCGCTGAACCACTTTACGGTACCACCTGCCATTCGTTCCTCTCCTCCCCTTCGAAGTGCCTCGCCGAAATGCCTTCGTCCCCGGTGGAGACGCTCGCCAACGGCATCGCCGCAGTGAAGGGGTCCGCTCCTATTGCGCTCGTGGCGCTCATGGGTCTCACCCGTGAACGCATGTTGCAACACGTGGCTGGCTCGTCCCGACCAGGCCAATCGATCGATCAATCGATCGGCGCGATCGGCTCGCTCATCACGCGCAGCCCTGTCGGGCATTGGCGCCGAACGTCCTGTATTCGACGGTCGACAGTCTACCTCAGCGCTTTTGGCCAACAACACGAGCACGTCGCGAATGAGCAAGTCTTCACATTGCATCACAGGCTGATTGCAGCACTGACCGACCCTGCGGGTGGATCGCCCCGTGTCATGACCCGCGCGATGGTCCTTCGGTCATCTGACTCAATGCATGACACAGAGGTCACATCTCTCGTGCGCGTTCGTGACGCGAGCGGCTCGCGTTCGCTGGTCCCATGACGAGCCGTCGAGGACCCTTGCGAGGAGCATTCGCATCCGGTTCCGAACCGGTGTGCAAGGAGATGCAGGAGCGAGATCCGTCGCCCCGCCCCGCGTCACGAGGACACACCCTCAGCGCGGAGCGTCCTCTCCGAGTGCCATGGCACGCTCGTAGTGCGCCCGCGCGTCGCGCTCACGACCGGTGTCGCCGAGGAAATCGGCCAGAGCGATGTGGGCATCTCCGAGCTCGGGGTAGAGATCGGCGTTCTCGCGATGCAGCGCCTCCGCCTCCATCAAGCGATTCTGACGGTGATAGAGGAAGGCGAGCTCGAAGCGCGCCTCGAAGCTGTCCGCGAGGTCGAGCGCGCGCCTGAGGTAACGCTCGGCCGTGGCGACCTCGTCGAGCTGGCCGTAGACCACGCCGAGTGCGTAGTGGGGCTCGGGATGCTCAGGGTCGAGCGCGCCGGCACGCCCCAGGCTCGCGATGGCCGCGTCGAAGTCGTGGAGCTGGAAGCAGACCCAGCCATGGAGCCAGGCGACGGCGTACGAAGATGCGAGCGCCGAGGCATCCGACTCGAGGAGCGTGCGGGCCGCGGCGGCATCCGATCCCGCCATCAGCTGCTCGGCGCGCGCGATCAATTGGTCGTGCTCGCTCACCGGCGCCTCCCTCGCTCGGGCGGACGTTTGGCGGACTCAGCGGCTCGCCGCGCCGAGCACGTCGCTATAGACCGAGCGCTCGTCGATCCGATCGAGATCATCCAGCCCCATCACCCGACCATAGAGCACGCTCGAGGGATCGTCGCTCAGCTCGCGGTCGAAATGGAGCAGCGCGACGGTCTTGGCGAACATCTTCCGCATCCCCGAATGCACCTCCGTCACCTGGGCGAAGTCGCCCTGGGCCTCGCGGCTCATCCTCGCGCTCGAGATCACCGCGTGGTGGCGCCCCACCCGATGCGAGAACGCGAAGCGGAAGCGCGTTCCGGCGATGTACATGTCGGTGTGGGTGATCCCGATCCAGAGAGCGTCGGGATCATCGCCGAAGCCCGAGTAGGTATCGGCCATGAGCCGGACCAGGCCCTGGCTCACGAGCTGTCTTCGCACCCCGTCATAGACCTCGGCCTCGAAGGGCAGCGGCGGAGTGACCCCCATCTTCAGGCCGAGCGTCTCCTCGCCGTAGCGGATGAGGGAGAGCAGGTACTCACTGGAGAAGGGCCCGATGGGCACGATGTAGACTTCGGCGTCGCGGATGGCATAGTCGTCCAGCGTGCGCGGTGGACGCTGGCACCCCAACGCGACGAGCGCCGCGAAGGCCGACACGAGGAGGACTCGTGATGTCGTGCAAGGGCCGCCCATTCGTCGGAGGATCGCGGTCATCGTGGCTCCAGCTGCACCCGCCCGACGATCTCCATCCGGCCGGGCTCGGGGCCGCCCATTATGGAGCCATCCGGCGCGGCGGTTCAAGCGCCGGGCGTGTGGATACGCGGATCCAGCGGGCACCGTGGAACGAGCCCCGCAGAATCAGGAAGGTGGACGCGCTGGCCCTGCGGGTGAGGACGATCGGGCCCCGGATCGCCCCGGGCGAGGCGGGCCGAGGCCCCGACTGTGGACCCGGGTCGCTCGAGCGCGTGATGAGCCCGCGATCAGGCCTTGCTCCCCAGGGCGTCGTCCACGCTCCAGATGCCCGGGCCCTTGCCCGAGATCAGAAGGAAGATGAAGCAGTAGAGAATGGCCATCTCGCCGCCGTTGGCGATCGGGTAGAGAGCCTTCAACCCATGGGCCATCCAGTATGCGACCGCCATGGTGCCGCTGCAGATGAAGGCCGCCCAGCGCGTCTGCAGGCCCACCATCACCAGCAGCCCGCCGATCAGCTCGATGCTGCCCGCACCGTAGATGATGAAGGGCGGCGCGTCGTGGGCAGGAACCGGCCACCCGAAGAGCTTCTGCGTCCCGTGAAAGGCGAAGAGCAGACCAGAGACGATCCTCAGGGCTGCGTAGAAGCGATCGGTGTGCGGTGCCATGAACATGGCCATGAGTGACCTCCAATTCTGATCGATCGAGGATGGTGGATGGTTCGTTCGGCTTCGCGCGATGCGTCTGTCATTCATCCGGGACCAGCGTCCCACGAAGGGCAGAGCGCGCGATCAGAGCCAGGGGCTCCTCGTCTCCGAGGCTACGCTTCACGAGAGCGCGATCCAATAGCGGGCCATCCGCTCGCCCGTGATCGGCGAGGTCGAGTGCCCCGCCGGCTCGCCGCCCGCGGCCTCGATGACGCGCCGGCTGGGCTCGTTCCCCTGCGCGCACGTGAGCAGGACCTGTTTCAGCCCGAGCCTCCGCGCTTCGCCGAGGGTGAGGCGCAGGATCGCGTGTCCGAGCCCGCGACCCTGCATCGAGGGCCGGATGTCGTAGCCGATGTGCCCACCGTCGAGGGCGAGCTCCGGGATCAGCTCGTGGCGAAGCCGGCTCCCGCCGAGCACGGCCTCGCCGCGCGCCAGCCAGAACGTGGTCATCGGCACACGATCCGGCCGGTGGATCTCGCCGCGAGCGAAGCGTTCGGCGTGGGCGAGGTACTCCTCGAAGGAGATCATGGCCAGTGCGTAGCGCGCGTCTCCGGCGAGCTCGAACTCTCGCACCATGCCGATGAAGGAAGCCTCGAGGGCCCGCGTCGGCCGGAGCAATCGAAGTCCGGCGAGGTCGTGCTCCGTTCGGTCCACTACCCGGTGAAGAGCCAGATGGAGCAGAGGAAGCCGACGAGGAAGGCCAGCGAGCGCAGCGGTGCGATGTCGGCGAGATAGGCCCCCGCGTGCACGAATCGCGCGCCGATGTACACCTGGGCGAGCATCGCCGCGGTGGCGGGGTCCGCGTCGCCGCGCAGGTGGTTGACGATCACGGCCGGCGCGAAGACGGCGAGCGACTCCCACATGTTCTCCTGCGCGGCGACCGCTCGGGCCCCCATGCCCGTGAGCGCCTTGGACTGCTCGCGTGGATGCTTGTTGTCGATGCTTCCGAGCTGCTGCTTCTTGAAATAAGCTGCAATGGGCGCGAGCAGGTAGGGGATCATGGCGGCCGTGAGCAGGCACCAGAAGGGAGTCGTCATGGGGTTCCTCGATCCGTTGACAGGGAGCGTCGCGGAGGCGACAGAAGCCACGAGAGGTGACGAAGTGCCAGAGGAGCCGCGCGCTCAATCCCCGCCGTGCGCCGCCGAGACCTCGTCCAGGTAGAGTACGTTGCCGGCGGGATCCTCCACCAGCGCCATGAAGCCGCCCCAGGGCTGCCGTTCGGGCGGCGAGGCGAAGCGCACACCGGCGCTGGAGAGACGTCCGTACTCGGCCTCGAGGTCGTCCACCGAGAGGCCGACGCCCGTGTGGCGCCCGACGAGTGCGGGCTGGTTGCCGGCCCGCGCAAGGCCGAGCCGGATCGGCCCGGCCTGCAGGGACGCGTAGCCATGGTCCGAGTCGACCATCAGCTTGTCGAATCCGAGCAGATCCGCGTAGAAGACGAGCGCGCGCTCGAGGTCGTCGACGAAGATGTTCACGTAACCGACTTGAATCATCATGGGTCACTCCCGGGTCGCTCTTCTACGACTCGTGATCTCCGCGCTGTGCGAGGTGCAGACGCCAGTCGCCGGAGACCACCTCCTGCTCCTGATGCCACGCGCCATTGTAGACGTAGAGCATCGCCACGCGGTCGGGGGAGAGGAGTCTCACCTCTTCGCGCAGATAGAGGGAGGCGGCGCGGTTCGCAGGGTCGAAGCCCTCGAATCGATCGAGCTCAGCCAGTGCGCGTTCATCACGCACCTCGACCAGCTCGCCGCGCACTCGCCCGGCGCCCGGCACCAGGCCCGGGTATGCGCCGAGATCGAAGAGCCGGCCCTCGATCACACAGGGCCCGAGCAAGCGCACCACGTCCACGAGCCCGAGCTGCTCGAGCCCGCCGAGCCCGCGCATGAGCATCCCGTAGACGGCCAGCAGGCGAGGGGACTCGGACACGGCCATGGCGCGCAGCCAACCTGCTCAGGCCTGCCAGGTGAGCACTTCGCCCCCCTGGCCCATCAGCACCGAGCCGGGGAAGACCCGGAGACGCCAGGGGTCGAGGCGCAGTGCGGCGAAGCCCTCGGATTCATGCGTCTCCCAGCCGGGAATGATCGCCGGGTCGTAGCCCACCGGCGACGGCGCGTTCTTCAGCAGATCCCAGACCCGCTCTCGTGTATCGAGATCCCGGAAGAAGGTTGCCCTGCACTCGGCCACGCAGGTGTTCTGGCTCGGCGCCCAGTAGTTCACCGAGCAGTAGGGGCTGCGCACGATGTGCGCGAGCTTGAGCGGTGTCGGCGCGGTCCCGACCCAGCCGACCAGCTGCGTGCCATCCCACTGCCAGATCGGGTGCAGCACGCGCGAACGCGGACGGTCGAGGCGATCCACGGTGGCGACCGAGGCCCAGACGATCTCATGCGCCATCTCCACGAAGGCGGGGGCGACCTGCTCCAGCTCGTTCACGAGGACTCCCTCTCCTGCCGCCGCGCCGCGCGCGAATCACTCGACGGCGCGAGCATGCCACGCCCGTACCGCGTCCGCCTCCCGCTGTGCCTGCGTCAGAGGGTCCGCCACGAGAGCCGCAGCTCGAGCTCGAGGGGCTCGCCAGGCCGCACGATCCGCGGCGCGATGTTGAGCGCATCGGGCGGCCCGGTCTGCGGCTCGACGCAGATGGCATGGACCGGCTCGTCGTAGACGACCCAGTGATCCGCCGACGATTCGAGGCGGACCTCGAGCGCGTCCGCCCAGCGGAGCAGAGGGCCCCGAAGCACCTCGCAGAAGCAGTCGTCGTAGGGGGGCGCAGGCGGCGCGATCAACGCGCCGGTGGGGATGCCCTCGTCGTCCCGCTGGTACATCCGCGCCGCCTCGAACTCGAGCTGCAGGGGTCGGCCCGCCCCCAGCTCGCGACGGAACCAGGGATGGAAGCCCGCGCTCGCGGGAAAGGGCCGCTTCGCTGCGAAGACGCCCAGCGTGATCGCCACGCCATCCGGGCGCACGCCGATGCGCTGGCGGACGAAGCCCGGAAAGGGCCATGCATCGCCCAGATCGCAGCGCAGCGTCGCACTGGCCTCATCGCGAGCCTCCAGCTGCCACGCGCGCTGGTAGACGGTGCCGTGGATCGCATGGGGAGGCAGATCGATGGGCAGCGCGTACTCGCGCCCCTCGTGGGTGAAACGGCCATGCCTCACGCGCCCCGCCCAGGGTGCCATCACGAAGATGCCCCAGCCCATGGGATGGGCCTCCCGATCCACCAGGAGCGAATGGCCCCCACACTCGAGGGCGGCGACCCGTGCCCCCGCGACTGGGTCGACGCTCACCCGCGTCTGCCCCGCGCGAAGCTCGATCACCGGCGCGCCCCGACGGCCGGGGACGGAACAAGCGGTGCATGGGCCAGCACCGCCTCTTCCGATCCGGGTATGCCCTCGATCAGCACGACGCTCGAGCCCATGCCGGGCAGCCTAGCCCTGATCCGTCGAGCGGATCAGGGCTCGGACTCCGATTCCCGGGGAGATTCCCGAGGCAGGAGCACTATGCCCATCCTGCCCATCCTGCCCATCCTGCCCATTCGCCCAAGAGATCGCGGTGGAGTGGAGAGTCAGGCTGCTCGCCCTCCACTCGGGAACGCTGGGGTTCAGCTCGGTCGCGTGCTCCGTAGGAGACCGAAGGCGGAGAGCGAGGTCGCAAGCGCGGCGAGTCCCGCGACGCCGAGGCCCGGCACGAGCACGGTTCGCGCGGTGAAGACGTTGTGGCTCGTGAGACCCGACACGTAGACGTTGCCCGACAGGTCCCCCACGAGCGACCAGGGCGCGAAGAGATCGTTGCCGAGGCCGTCCCCCGAGTCGTCGATGAAGAGCTGGATCGAGTCGGGCGTCAGCGCGAAGCCGTTGTCGCTGAAGGATCCGGACACCACGGCGTTTCCGAAGTTGTCCGCCCAGACGCCGGCGGCCCCGATCAGCGTGTTCCCCAGGCCATCGCCGCTGGAGTCCAGCACCTGGACGATCGTGTTGCCGTCGATCCTGAAGAGATTGTCGCTGAGATTGCCGGAGACGAAGACCGAGCCCCCCTGCGGCACGGCCGCGACGTCCCAGGGGCCGACCAGGCCGTTCACGCCATCGCCGCTGAAGTCGATCAGCTCTGTGATGGCGCCGCCGGGATCGATTCGGAAGGCGTTGCTCGAGGCGAACCCGACGACGTAGACGCGGCCGAGGTCATCGACGTCCACGCCCACGGGCGCCGTGAGCGGGTTGCCCTGCCCGTCTCCCGTGGTGTCGATGATCTCGAAGATGTCGCCGTCGGGCTCGATCTTGAAGACGTTGCCGCTCGCCTCCCCCGCGACGTAGACGTTGTCGTCTCCGTCGACCGCCACGCCCCGGGCGCCGAGCAGCGGGTTGCCCATGCCGTCGCCGTTCTGATCGATGATCTCGGTGATGGCGCCGCCCGGCGCGATCTTGAAGACGTTGTTGCTCTGATATCCGGAGACGAAGACGGTCCCGTCCTTGCCGACATCGATTCCGAAGGGCTGTGAGAGGATGTTGCCGCTCCCGTCACCGTTGGCGTTGATGATCGGCACTGCCCCGCCGACCCCATCGAGCTCGAAGACGAAGTTGGTCGCGTTGCTCGCGACGTAGATGCGGCCCCCTTCCGGCGAGGCGGCGACGCCGTAGGGCGAGTCGAGCAGGCTCCCCATGCCGTCTCCGCTGGCGTCGGCGATCAGCGTCACCAGGGCGTGCACTGGGGCGGCCCAGAGGAGCGGAGCGAGGACCAGGGTAGCGACCAGCGCACCGGCGGCGCGCCGGTGGGACGTGCGTTCTTCGTGACTCGGGCGCGGAAGCGGCGCGATTCGTTTCAGCATGGCTCCATCCCAGCGAGAGCCGGCCGCGGCGGGCTCGTCGGTTGCACCGGGAGCAGCCCCAGCGGATGGACCCGCGCCCCGGGACCGGCAGGACCACCCTATCAGAATGGCCTCCCGGCCAGCTACCCCCATCCGCTCGACACCCCGGCGCGCGCGAGCGGCTTCATCGACGTCCACGCGGAGCTTCCGGCACACCGGGCTTCGAGCCTTCATCGCGCGCCCCGCGTTCCCGCGGACGCCGGGCGTACGCGCAGTGTGAGCAGACCGCCAGCGCTCGCCAGGATCGCGGCCAGCCACGCCGATCCCGCGGCGCCGCCGACCGGCACGCTCACGTCGCACACGCCCCCCTCGTCGGTCCCGGCGTCGCAGTCGTCGTCGACCCCGTTGCACACCTCGGGGGCGCCTGGATACACATCCGGATCACCATCGTTGCAGTCCAGCTCGACCCCCGCAGCGCAGTAGAGGTTGCCGCTCGAGCCGTTCCCATAGCCGTCGCCATCGTCGTCGACACAGATCTGCACGCCCGTGGCCAGCAGCTGGATCTTGGCGTCGTCGAAGATCTCGTAGGCGAGGTCGAGCGGATCGCCATTGGCGAGGGTCGCCGTCAGCGTGCCGCTGCCCGGCGCGCCGCCTCGCACCAGCCCGCCGCCGACTGCGGGCACACCGTCGACCACGAAGTCCCCGCCACGGAGGGTGATGCTGCCTTCGCCCGATGCGATCAGCGGTCCGCTGATCAGTCCGCCGCGGATGTCGATGGTGGCCTGGGCGTCCGCAACGATCTGCCCGCCGAAGGTGCCGCCCTCCAGATCGATGGAGGATGCCCCGAGTCCGAGCACCGCTGCGTTGATGCTCCCGCCCGTGATCTCGACGACCCCGTCACCATCGGCGAAGACCAGCGCGTTGACGGTCCCCGAAGTGACGATGACCGAGGACTGATCGTTGGCGCCGAGGTCTCCGCCGTTCACCGAGCCTCCGGCCAGCGCGACCGTCGAGCCGTCGTAGGCGAGGGCCGTGAAGACCTGGCCCCCCGGCTGGACGAGCACGACGGTCGGTGCGCCCGGCGCGCTGCATGGCCCGGTGAGATCCATCGGGCTGTCCGGACAGCCCGCATTCCGGACGAGCACGAAGCTGCCCGCGTAGGTGGCGTGGTCGATGACGGTGCTCGGGTCGGGGGGGCCGAGGCCGCTATTGAGCAGGACGAACTGGGCGCGGGCCTGCAGGGGCACGACGAGCACGAGCAGCAGAAGCAGCAACGAAGTCCGCATCGACGATCGCCTTTCGCCTCGGCCCGAATCCTGCTCGAGCCGGCGTCGGCCGGGCCAACGCCTCGGACCGCGCTCGCGCCGCTGCGTCCCAGCCGACGCGGCAGGCATCACGCATCCTCTCATGCCGTCGCCCGTCTGGTCAATCGCGCCGACTTCCTTCGATGAATCGCCACGGAAGCGCGCGCCTGTCGTGATAGGGTGGGCAGCCATGCGGACGCTGGACCCACAGATCCGGATCGCCCCCCGACTGCGCGCGAGTCTGATCGCGAGCCTGCTCGTGCTCTGGCTCCTGGACGCGGGCGGCAGCGCGCACGCAACCGAGCTCTCCAACTTCCTGGCCAGCCCGCTGACTTCGCCGGGCCAGCCGGTGACCGACGTCGCCATCGTGGGGGGCAAGCGCGTCTTCACCGGCTTCGAGGTGGACCCCTTCTCCGGTCTCCCCGCTGCGAAGATCTACGAGACCAGCGGCTTGCCGGGTACGACGCCGGTCTCCATCACGGATCTCGGCTTCACGGTCACGGACAGCTTCGCGCTCTCGATCGCGCGACTCAGCCCCACCGCCTGGTTCGCGACGGCCACGCAGATCGTCCCGCCGGGCGACTACCGCTCCTACCTCTTCGGCTCCTGGGATCCCGCGAGCCAGACGCCGGTCGTGGGACCGGCACCCACCTTCGACCCCAACATCGAGATCTGGGGCGTCTCCGAAGGCGGCCTGGCGGCGGGCAGCATCGGCCGCACAACGCCGATCCTGGCCCAGAGCGACGGCTCCAGCGTGGCCCTGCCCTACGCGCATCCGGCCGAGCTCCTCGGACTCGACTCGGAGGGTCGCTTCTACGCCGGCACCGCAGAGCCGAGCGCCGGGGCGGACCGGGTCGCCATCATCTTCCGCGAGCTCGGCTTCGGGCTCGAGTACCTGGACTCGCAGCCGGGGCTGATCTGGGACGTGGAGGACCGGTTCGCGGTGGGCCAGCGCAACGACAAGGCCACCTACTGGCGCCGCTTCGGCGTGGGCATCTGGGTGCCCGTGACGCTCGAGCAGGGCGGTGTCCCGGTCGACGGGGAGCTCCGTGCAATCGACCACTTCGGCAACGGAATCGCCGCCGGGACCGCGAACGGCGAGGCCATCGTGGTGGACCTCAACACCGGCGAGTGGTTCACCCTGGCCAGCCTGACGAGCCTCCCCGCCGGGACCCTGGCTCGCGTGAACGGCATCGGACACGACCCGTTGACTGGGCAGATCGCCTTTGCGACCGAGGGGCCCGACCTCAGCGGGTGGGACGTGGTCGCGAGCCTTCCTGCCGCGCCCCCGCCCGAGGCCGTCCCCGGTCCGGGAATCCGGCTCGCCGCAGCGCTCGCCCTCAGCACGCTGTTGCTTCTTGGCCTCACTCCCCGGACTGCACGCTCGACGAGGCGACCACTCCGATGAGACCTCGACCGGGCGCGCGACGGCCCGTGGTCGAAGGGCTCGCCGCGCGCGCCGGAAATGGCCCTGCCATCGAGCATTATCCAACGTCTTCGAAGGCTTACCGGTGAGCGAGACGGCCCCCTGGACGATGTCGATATTTTCCTTGACTCGCGGGAGGCACCCCTCGGACAATGCGGTACTTGCCTCGAAGGTCGGGGTCCTGAACCTCTTCTGTAGGCGTTTCGCTGCAGCTCTTCGAATGAATGCTGGCACTCGACAACGCATCCGACTTCCGATGGATGAGTCGTGCGTGTGTCATGCAAGACAACCAAGGAAGGCATCCGAAGCCGAAGACGGGCCAAAGGCGGCCAAGACAAGAGGCGGCCAAGACAAGAGAAGATGGCCAGAGTCGGGAGACTGTCGGGAGACAGTCGAGAGACTGTCGAGAGACGAGAGCAGGAGTAGGGACAGGAGAGGGATACGAACCAATCGCGCGTGAGGCCCAGTCGGCCCTCCAGTCACCGCCCGCCAGCACACGAGCGGCGGGTCGACATGCGCGCTTGCTCGAGACATCGATCTGAAACCGGTCAGCGAGGCGGATGCCTCGAACCGGGCCTGCGGGGCCCGACCTAGCCAGGAGACGGACTGGCCAGCGTGCCTCCGACCCGAGCGAGCCCCCCCTGGGCCCTCTCCGGGAAAGCCGTGAAAGTACCGAGCCATGACCAACCGAAGGTCCATCTTCTTCCTGCTCCTATCGATCGTATTCGGGCTCTCCGCGCTGGTGGCCTACCGGGGCTCTCTGGAGAGCGCGAAGCAGAGCCTCGTGCCGCCCATCATCGAGACCGCGCCGGTGGTGATCGCCAGCGAGGAGCTCTCCGCGGGCGTCGCCATCGATCCCTCGAAGCTGGAGGTCGCCGAGTGGCCCGTCGACTTCCTGCCCACCGGCAGCGTCGAGCTGTCGGCGGACATCGGAGGGCGCGTTCCCAAGCGGACCATCGAGGCCGGTGAGCCCGTGCTGCTCCCGATGCTCCATCCCGAGAACACGGCCGCCGGCCTGACGGCCCTGATCGCCGAGAATCACCGCGCGATGTCGGTCCGAGCCGACAGCACCACGCTGCTCGGCGGATTCATCCAGCCCGGATCCCGCGTCGACGTGCTCGCGCAGCTGCGCCAGGAGCGCGTGGACGATCAGGGCAGGCCCCAGGGCATGATGCACTTCAGCCGGACGATCCTGCAGAACGTGAAGGTCCTCGCCGTCGACCAGTCCTTCAACGAGCTCGAGAGCGAGAAGGCCGCCTCCGCCAAGGTGGTGACGCTCGAGGTGGACCCCTCCGAGGCTCAGATCCTCGCGTTCGCAGCCGCGGAGGGCACCCTCTCGCTGGCGCTGCGGAGCCAGCACGACGAATCGCTGGTCAACCTGCGCTCGACGCTCGCGAGTGACATCCACGGCATCAAGCCGAAGAAGCAGGTCGTCAAGAAGAAGAAGCGCGTCGCCCGCGCGCCTCGCCGGCCGACCATCGAGAGCGTTCGTGGCTCGGAGATCTCGGAGCAGGTGCTCTGAGGGCGGACCCGCTCGTCATCGGACCGGAAGCCAGAACCACAGCAAGTCGAGAGAAAGGAAGCTCGAGCGGTCTACCCATGTTCCTCTGGACTCCCCCTCCCCTGCTCCCCCGGCGCCCGCCGCCGTCGTCGTTCCTCGCCTGCCTGCTCCTCGGGATGCTGCTCGTCCCGCCCGCGCAGGCCGTGCTCGACGGCGTCAAGCGAGGCGACCGCGTCTTCATCCTGGATATCCCGCGTGGCGTCGGAAGGGCGCGTGACGTCGAGAGCGTCGAGATCGAACGTGGCAAGACCATCATGCTCAACACCGCCTTCCCCGTCAGCCGGGTCGCGGTGGGCGACCCGAAGATCGCGGACTTCGTCGCGATCAGCGAGCGGGAGATCGAGATCCTCGCCCGCGGCGTCGGCGATACGAATCTGCTGATGTGGGGCGAGGGGCGGCTGCAGACGGTGATGGACGTCCAGGTCACGAGCCTGCAGCCGCAGGTGGTGCGCGAGCTGACGCGGCTCTTGAATTCGCCCGACATCACGGTGGACGTGGCGGGCGGCTCGATCATCCTGCGCGGCTACGTCCCCACGCTGGACGCGCACGAGCAGGCCGGCAAGGTCGCCGAGGCCTACGTGCAGAGGGCCCGGACGATCCTGCAGGATCCCCAGGACGGCAACAGAGGTAGCTCCAACCCCTATCGGGACCAGCCCAAGGTGATCAACCTGCTCAAGGTCGGCGGCGACCATCAGGTGATGATCGAGGTCGTGATCGCAGAGCTCGGCCGCGAGATCAGTCGGGCGCTCGGCGTGAACCTCGCCGGCAAGGGGCAGAACGCGACGCAGGCCGGGACCTTCCAGAGCCTGCTCAAGAACCTGTCGACCAATTCGGACGTCGCCGTGTCACCGGGCTCGCCCTTCGGTACCTCGGACATCGCCGACACGGTCACGCTGGCGGGCTCGTTCTTCTCTTCGGGCTCCACCGACGTCCGCATCTTCCTCGAGGCCGTGGAAGCGAGCAAGCTGGGAACCATTCTCGCGGAGCCCACGGTGGTGGCGCGCAGCGGGCAGAAGGCCGACTTCCTCGTCGGCGGCGAGGTGCCGGTCCCCGTGCCCTCGGTGGCCGCCGGGACCCTCCCGAGCATCGCAGTCTTCTTCAAGAAGTTCGGTGTGAACGTGACCTTCACGCCCACTGTCCTCGAGTCGGACCGGATCCACATGGACGTCCTCAGCGAGGTCAGCGAGCCGGACTTCCTGGCGGGGGTGCCCGTCGGCGACGCTGTCGTGCCTTCCTTCCGGACGCGACGCGTGACCACGGGCGTCGAGCTCGGCAACGGCGAGACCTTCGTACTGGCAGGCCTGCTCCGCGAGGACATCTTCGCCGAGTACGAGAACATGCCCTTCCTCGCAGACGTGCCGATCCTCGGTCAGCTCTTTCGGACGAGAAGCCTCCAGAAGACGCAGTCCGAGCTCGTGCTGATCGCCACACCGCACCTCGTGCAGCCGCTGGCTCCGGGGACCGAGCTGCCGCTGCCCACGGACCACTACATCGAGCCGACCCTCTTCGAGTTCTACTGGGAGGGACGCATCGAGGGGCGGGCACCGCTCGACAAGGAGTCCCCTGTGACCGCCGCGAGCCCGACGCGCGAGGAGGCTCCGCCCCTCGACTTGAGCGAGAACCTCGCCGCGACCGCCGCCGGCGCGGCCCCCGCCACTCCGATCGACGATCAGGTCGGGGGTCTGCTCGGCAGCTTCGGCCACCGGCTCTCGGCCCCCACCCCTACGGGAGAGATCCAATGAAGCCCGACTCCAGCCACAGGGTGCTCATCCCCTCGACCCTGCTCGCCCTTGCCCTCGCCCTCGTGCCAGCCTGCCAGATGCCGCCCTCCAACACCGGCGAGAACATCGGGAAGTCGGTGGAAGCTGCGAAGCAGCAGATGATCGCGAGCGCCCAGCCCGAGAAGCAACGCGGCCTGCCCGGAACCACCGCCACCGGCGTGACGGACAACTACCGCCAACGCCAGACGGCCGACGATCAGCGCGAGCGCGATCGACTTCTCCAGATCAAGGACGCCGGTAGCAACTAGCGAGGCTCGGGCGTCCCCCCGCCCACCTCGACTGCCTCCATGGACCCCCCCTCATGAGCAAACTCGCGTTTCTCGTCTATTCCAAGAACACGGAGACCCGAGCGCACGTCGTCGAGCAGCTGATCGCCACCGATCGCGCCGTCGTCGCAGCCACCCTCACCGACCTGGATGCCCTGGCCGATGCGCTCCACAGCCGGCCCATCGACGGCGTCTATCTAGACCTCGACGAGGACCCGGATCGCACCCTGGACAGCCTCGAGGGCCTGGTCGCCGAGCCGCGGCCACTCATCCTCCTGGGCGCCGTCCACGGCGACTCGCAGATCCTGCTCCGCGCCATGCGGCTCGGCGCGCGCGACTTCTTCCTCAGCCATCGCCTCACGGGCGTGGAGGCTCTGCTCCAGCACACCACGCCCCAGCGGGCGAGCCTGGGCACCACGGCGCCCACCGTAGCCGTCGTCGGCGCGAAGGGCGGCGTGGGGGCCACGATGGTCGCGTGCGAGCTCGGTGTCGCCCTCCAGGAGACGGGACTGCGAACCATCGTCGTCGATCTATCGAGACGGCTGGGCGACGTCTCGCTCTACTTCGACCTCCGGCCCCGTTACGACCTCACGGACATCGTACGACAGGAGGGCGAGCTCGACTCGGTCTTCGTCGACGCCGTGGTCGAATCGCACGAGAGCCAGGTCTCCGTGCTCGCCGCACCGAGCAAGCTCGAGGACGTGACCTTCCTCTCGTCGGCGAAGCTCGAGCGCGTCCTCAAGTTCTTGCAGACCGAGTTCGACTGCATCATCCTCGACCTCCCCTGGGACTTCGACGAGTTCAGTCTTCGCGCTCTGGACATGGCCAACGAGATCATCTTCGTCACGACCCCCGACGTCGTCGCCCTCACGCACACGCGCACGCGGCGCCAGATGGTCGAGCGCTTCGGCGCTCTGCCCGAGCGCGTCCACGTCGCCCTCAACCGCACGCGCAGCCGCGCCACGATCGACGAGAAGCAGATCGTCGACTTCCTCGAGTGCGAGATCGACGCATCGATCCCCGACCAGCCGGCGGTCGGCCAGGCCTGCACCGACAAGGGCCTGATCCTGCGTGAGGTCGAGGAGTCCGAGCCCATGCGTCGCGCCATCCGCGTGCTGCGCAATCGCGTATGCGAGTGGTGCCACTTCGACATGCCCCTCGAAGACGAGTCGGCCGGCGCCGGCAAGCTCCTCGGCCGCCTGCGTAGTCTCGTGCGGCGGAGGTAGGAATGTCGCTGCTCGATCGGATCTTCGGCGATGAGGAGCGCTCCGGGGCGGCCAGGGGAGGAGACCCCAGGCCCGGCCAGGCCGCCGTCGATCCCTCGCTCTCGGCCGAGTATCAGGAGCTGAAGAGCCACGTCCACAATCGGCTCTTCGAGTTCATCGACTTCGCGAAGCTCACGGAGGTGAGCGAGGAGCGCGTAGCGGCCGACATCGCCACGCTCACGCGCCGCATCCTCGCGGAGGAGCAGCACCCCTTCACCCACACGCAGCGCGAGCGTATCGTCCAGGAGGTGCAGAACGAGGTCTTCGGCCTCGGCCCCCTCGAGCCGCTCCTCAATGATCCGAGCATCTCGGACATCCTGGTCAACGGCTGCAGCAGCGTGTACATCGATCGCGGCGGCCGCCTCGAGAAGACCATCGTGCGCTTCCGCGACGACGAGCACCTGCTGCGCATCATCGAGCGCATGCTCTCGGCCGTGGGGCGTCGGATCGACGAGCTCAACCCCTATGCGGATGCGCGCCTGCCCGACGGCTCTCGTGTCCACGCCATCATCCCTCCGCTCGCCCTCGACGGTCCCACCATCTCGATCCGTCGGTTCGCCGTCGATCCCCTCGATCACCACGACCTGGTCGAGGTGGGCACGCTCACCAAGGAATCGGTGCAGGTCCTCGAAGGCATCGTACGGACCAAGATGAACGTGCTGATCTCGGGCGGCACGGGCTGCGGCAAGACCACACTGCTCAACGTCATGAGCGGATTCATCCCGCCCGACGAGCGCGTGGTCACCATCGAGGACTCAGCGGAGCTCCAGCTCAAGCAGGAGCACGTGGTGCGACTGGAGACGCGTCCACCCAACATCGAGAATCGCGGCAAGGTCTCGCAGCGTGATCTCGTCATCAACTCGCTGCGCATGCGCCCCGATCGCATCGTGATCGGCGAGGTTCGTGGCGAGGAAGCGCTCGACATGCTGCAGGCCATGAACACCGGTCACGACGGATCGCTGACCACGATCCACGCCAACTCGCCCCCCGATGCCATGACACGCATCGAGACCATGGTCGCAATGTCGGGGCTCGACCTGCCACCGGACGCAGTGCGCCAGCAGATCGCCTCCGCGATCGACATCGTGATCCAGCTCACCCGATTCAACGACGGCTCGAGGCGCCTGCGCAGCCTGATGGAGGTCGAGGGCGTTCACGATGGGCGCATCCGCTTGAAGGAGATCTTCAAGTTCGACCATCGCGGGACCGACGAGCACGGGCGCACGCTCGGGGAGATCGTGCCCACCGGCGCTCGTCCCTCATTCGTCGAGCGATTCGAGCTGGCGGGGATCGAGTACCCACGCGAGCTGTTGGCGGATCACGCCAACACGGGGCAGGTGGCGTGATGGATTTCGACACTTCCGAGCTGCTGAACGTCCCCATGGTGATGGCCTTCCTCGCAGCGGTCACCTTTGCCGAAGCGCTCCTCAATGCCCCGGCGGCCTCTCGGGCCAGCCGCCAGAAGAAGGCGGCTCGCGATCGCCTCAAGCGCCACGCCACGCGTATCCAGCGCCAGGAAGAGGACGAGGACCGCTCCATCTTCGTCGACCGCCAGTCGCGCGGTCCGATCCTGCAGTTCCTGACCAGCCTGATCCCGGATCGCAAGAAGCTCGACATCTGGATCTACCGCGCGGACGTGCCCATGCAGCTCGAAGGGCTGCTCGGTGTCACCGCGCTGGCGATGGTGGTCGGCTTCATGGCCGTCAACTTCGTCGTCGGCAAGCCGCAGATCGCCATCAGCGGAGCGCTGCTCGGCGTGGCGCCGTGGATCTACGTCAACGTCAAGAAGAACCAGCGCATGCAGGCCTTCTCCGAGGAGTTCCCGAACGCCATCGATCTGCTCTGCCGATCGCTGAAGTCCGGGCACCCCCTGAACACCGGGCTGCGCCTGGTGGCCGACGAGGTCGAAGAGCCCGTGGCCGGAGAGCTCTCCCAGGTCGTCGACGAGATCGGCATGGGGCTCGACATCCGCGTCGCCCTGCAGAATCTCGGCCGGCGGATGTGCACCGAGGAGATGCCCTTCTTCGTGAATGCGCTGCTGATCCAGCGCGAGACGGGCGGCGACCTGCCGCGAGTGCTGGCCTCCCTCGCCGAGACGACGAGGTCGCGTCTGCAGTTCCGTCTCAAGGTGGACGCCGTAGTGGCCCAGACGAAGATGTCGGCGAACGTGCTCGCGGTGCTGCCCTTCCTCTTCATGGGTCTGATGCTCGTGGTCAACCCGGCCTTCGTGGAGGTGCTCTTCACCACCGAGTCGGGGAACATGATGCTGGGCGCTGCCATGGCCCTCACGGCCGTCGGCTACATCTTCTGCCGAGCCCTCGTCCGGGTGGACGTCTGATGATGACGGAGCGCGCATCGTGTCGAGCTTGACTCTGATCCTACTCGGTGTCGGCGCCTTCGCCTCGCTCGCATTTGCGCTCGTCGGTGCGAGCACGAGCAAGGCCGCGGAGCGGCTCGAGCGGATCCGCAACATCCCCGACGACGACGAGTTCGCGGGCGCCGATCAGGCCGCGCAGCGCGAGACGTCGGAGGCCTCGGGCGTGCTCGAGTCCGAGGGCGGCCTGCTGTCGCAGCTCGGCGAGTACGTGGCGCGGCTCGCCGGCAGCGGCGCTCGGTCCGGCAACGAAGGGGTCTACGCGGAGACGCGGCAGAGGCTCCGGGAGGCCGGATACCGCCGGCCCTCCGCCCTCGCGATCTACCAGGGGAGCCGCTGGGCGCTGGGCCTCGCCGTTCCCCTGGCAGGAACGGTCGGCGCCTTCTCCTTCACCGGCGCGTCGCCCCACATGGTCGTCATCCTCGTGATGGCCTTCGTGGGCTTCCTGATCCCGGGCGTCACGGTCGACCAGCAACGCAAGCGACGCCTCGAGGGCATCTCTCGGGGACTCCCGGACGCCATCGATCTGATGGTGATCTGCGTAGAGTCGGGTCTGAGCCTGCGCGCCACCATGGCCCGCGTCGCGAAGGAGCTCGAGGAGAGCCAGCCCATCATCGCCGGGGAGTTCAGAGCGACGGTGCTCGAGTGCGAGGCGGGTCGAGGACTGATGGACGCGATCCGCGAGATGGCCAAGCGCACGGGCGATCCCAATCTCGCGGCCCTCGTCGCCCTGCTCGTGCAGACGGACCGCTTCGGTACGCCGATGATCGACACCCTCCGCACCCAGGCCGATGCCATGCGCTACGAACGCATGCAGACCGCCGAGGAGCTGGCCAACAAGGCGCCGGTCAAGATGCTCTTTCCCTCACTGATGATCTTCGGCGCTGTGCTGCTGATCATCGCCGGGCCGGCCTTCATGACGATCTTCGCGAATCTCCCGGGATGATGACCTCTCTCTACGACGACACACTTCGCCTGCTCCGGGGGCCGAGAGGAATCGCCTTCCTCGGGCTCTTCACCCTCGTGCTGATGGTCGCCGTCGGCTGCGCGAAGGACAAGAGCCGGTCGCCCATGACCTACACGCCCGAAGAGAAGGCGCAGATCAGGGACCCGCAGGCGCGCCCGCTGACCCTCGAGGAAGAGATCATCGAAGCGGATCGACTGAGGGACACGGGTCAGATCCCGGAGGCGGCCTGGCACTACACGCGGGCACTCCAGCTGGACGCCACCCATCCGGCCCCGCGGCAGCGCCTCGGCTACATGCAGCTCCCCCGCGACGCCCAGCGGGCCGAGCGAATCTTCGCGGAGCTGGTCGACGAGCATCCCGATCTCTCGTCCGCGCATGCAGGGCTCGGCCTGGCGCGCATCGCGCTCGACGACCTCGAGGGCGCCACCGAGGCCATGCAGCGCGCCGTCGAGCTCAACCCCGGGCTTTCCATCGCGCACATGGGACTCGGCATGCTCGAGGATCGCCGGCGCCGACACGAGCACGCCCGGAATCACTACTTCAAGGCTCTCGAGCTCGAGCCTCGTCGATACGAAATCATCAACAACATCGGCGTCTCGATGATGATGAGCGGCGACTTCGACGGCGCGGCCAACGCCTTCGAGGAAGCGATCTACTTCGAGCCGCGCGACCCCATGCTCTACAACAACCTGGGGATGGCCCAGGCGCGGATGGGCCACTACGACGCGGCGCTCGACAACCTCATGCGCTTCGCCACCGAGGGCGATGCCCTCAACAACCTCGGCTACGCGTGCCTGATGAATCGCGATTATCAAAGTGCCGTGGGATACTTCGAGCGATCCCTGCTCGCCGGGCCGAGTGAGCGCGACGTCGTGCTGGCCAACCTCCGGAAGGCCGAAGACGAGCTCTTGGGCGAATAGAGGCCGAATTCCCCGTCTATTCGTAGTGTGGTGCAAAACCCATACTGCAATCCAACGGGTCGCGGCGGCCTATTCCCGGGCGTCCCGCCGCACACCCGCCGACGTTCCGATTCGGGCACTTTCCAGCTACGAATTCATGTTGGAATGGAGCCCTCGGAAATTCCGCAGTCAAGCGATTTTTCCGAACCAAAGTCGGTGATCCGTGTAGTATGGAGATCTGCCCCAACCAAGGGATGGGGGTGACTCGGCGAAGTGTCGGCAGCCACCCGATCCCGAGACAGAACAACTAGTGACAGATCACTAAGGAAGGCACCAACCATGTTGAAGCTGATGAAGAACTTCTGCCAGAACGACGAGGGTCTCGAGCTCGTGGAGTGGGCGATCGTTGCTGCCATGATCACCGCTGCCGTCGCCACCACCATGCAGACGATCGGCACGCAGACCGACACCGCGCTGACCACCCTGCAGAACAACATGACCCCCTAGTCCCTCGTTGCCACTTTCGGGTTTCGCCTCGAAGCCCGAATGGCAGATGGGCCCGGTTGGAAGCGTCTTCGCCGCCGTCTGCGGCTTGACGAGCGCACGAACGACGCAACGCACAATCCACCCGGAATGCTGCTTCGGAGGGTCGCCGTCCCGATCGGGACGGCGGCCCTCCTCGCAAGTGGCGCAAGTGGCGCAAGTGGCGCAAGTGGCGCAAGTGGCGCAAGTGGCGCAAGTAACGAGTGTCGCGCAGACCGCTGAGATGGATCGACACCGGGCTGCGTGAGACCAGACCGAGCAGGTCGATGTTCGAAGGTCTGGGCGGGACCGGAAGAGACCGGAAGAGAGACGTCGAGAGACGAGACGAGCCGCAAGACGAGAGTCGAACGTCGAGAGGCGTCGACCACGCTCCCGACCGGAGGCGAACCCCGAAGCTGGCCCCGAGAAGCGCAATGAACCCGGCCGATCCGACCCCTGTTCCCGATTCCTCACGCGCGCGCGCCTCATCGGCTCAGCGCCGCCGCCGGCTCGCAGGCCACGCGCGCGACCCGCGAGGCGTCATTCTCATCGTGGTCGCGCTGATGATGATGTCGCTCGTCGGCATCATGATCCTCAGCATCGCATCCGGTCAGGCCCACCTCGCGCGCGGACAGCTGCAGCTGAGCGCGGATGCGACTGCGCGCGGTGCGATCAGCTTCGTGAAGAATGACTTCGGCGAGCTCGCCGCTCGCGACGCCTCCAGATCGCTGACCAACAGCATCCGGGCCTTCGAGGACCCGCGTCCACCCCCCCCCGCAGGAGAACGCGTCGA
>CAZQMY010000006.1:0-42090 GCA_964594405.1 uncultured Spirochaetaceae bacterium
GGGCTCGGGCGACGCCCGCGGCAGTGGCCGCCATGAGACCGAGAAGCCCGCCGCACGCCGAGCGTCGACCCGCGACCGGGGAGACGACGGACCAGACGAAGAGCCCCATGGGCAGGCGGTGCGCGAGAATCGCGAGCGTGATCTCGAGCCCGCTCTCGGCGTGCGAGCTGGCCGATCCGTTCGTGGCGACGGCCAGCGCCGCGCCGTCGATGGCGCAGTGCACGAGAAGTCCGGCCACCGCGAGCGCCAGCACGAGCCGCGACGTCTCGGGTCCCCTGGAACGCAACGATGACTCGGCCAGCCGGGGCAGGAAGAAGCCGAGCAGCGCGACCGGAAAGGCCGAGAGCCCCGCATCCTCGTAGGCGTGGGGGAGCAGGAAGATGAGCGAGAGCCCGGCGGTCATGACGAGGACGAAGCCGTCGACGGCCGCTCGTAGGGGCTCGCGTCGCTCCAGTCTCCAGGCGAGCAGCGGCCCGACGCCCAGACTGGCGATGGCGAGACCGAATGTGATCGCAGTGCTGTTCACGCCGCCGAGTCTAGCCGCTCGCCCCCGAGCCCGACGGAGCCATCGCGTCGAATCTTCCGCGCACACCGACGACGAGGCGCGTGCCGATTCCGCGTGTCCCGCTACGCCTAGGGAGTGAGTCTCGCGCCCGCAGCTGCAGGTGAGCCTTCAGCCGCTTGTGAGCCTTCAGCCGCGTGTGAGCCTTCAGCCGCGTGCGAGCCTTCAGCCGCGTGTGAGCCTTCAGCCGCCGGCAAGAGGACCGTGGTCGTCGCAGTGGCCGTCGTGCGCGTGGTGGAGGTGGCCGTCGACCAGGTAGTCGACGTGGTCACCGTGGGGCACGGGCTCGTGTCCGCAGCCCTCGCCATGCCGGTGGCCGGCATCGTGCGAGCCGCAGGCGTGATCCGGCGTGCACTCCGCCGGGTTCGCGCCCCCGACCGAGAGACTGTGTTCGTCCACGTGGTCGGCGTGAGGATGGTGCAGGTGGCCATCGTGCAGGTAGTCCGTATGACCATCGTGACGCACGGCGGTGTGGCCGCAGCCATCACCGTGGACGTGTTCGTGACCGTCGTGTCGATTGCAGGACAAGGTCAGTCCCCCCTTCCTTCTCTATCTTGACGATCTCGTCTTCACTCGATCGTCGTGAGAGCCCCTCCAGTCTACCCGACGGAGCCCGAGCTGTCTTCGGTCGACGCCGGGACGCCTGGTTGCATCGCCGTCGGCGACGAATCGATGCAGCCGCTCCATGGTGCGTACGCCCCATCTCCGAATCGATCGATGACGCGACGGCCTGCCCGACGACGCGGCGTGCAGGCTCGTCATTTCTGGGCGAACGCGTTCCGCTGTGGGGGCGCGCCAGCATCGGAGAGCGGCCTGATGCGCTGGACCGCGTATGCTCCGCGACTTCGATCCTTGCGGATCGAGGCCGCCGACCGGACCAGCCGCCGTGCCGGCTCCCCAGGACCGGCCGGGCTAGTATCGCGGCGGTGAGCGAATGGGCAGACATCGTTCGAGGCCTGGCCGACGGAAGGCTCGAGGCCTTCGATCGAGTGACTTGCCTGATCACCCAGCATCTCTCACGGATCGGCGCCTACGACCATCGCGACAGCTGGGACGACCTCGTGCAGGAGGTGCTCGTCTCGTTGCTCCGGACGCCGCCGACCTCCGAAGAGCCGGCGGCGATCATCCGTCACATCCGGACCACTACGTACCGGAAGTTCATCGACCAGATCCGACGCGAGCGCGGACGCCGGCGCACCGACCCGGGCGACGACCAGGCCGACGTCGGCTGGCGCCAGCAGGTCGTCCTCGATGAGGCGGAGCACACCGCGACGATCGTCGAAGCTGCGCCGGATCGAGGCGACGAAGGCCTTCGGAAGGCGCTCGAGTCGCTGGGCGAAGATGAGCGGGAGGCCGTTACCTGTCGCTATCTGCTGGGATGCTCCAACGACGAGGCGGCCAGACGACTCAAGGTCTCGCCGGCCACTTATAAGAGAAGGCTCTCGCGCGGAATGGCGGCGCTCCGCGAGAGGCTGATCTCTCCCGAGGGGGCCGGCGCCGACCCATGAGCCGAAACCCCGGTTGGTGCCGTCTCCTCCCAGATGCAGGGGGCATGACTGGAGGGCACGTGAGCGAGAGATCTCAGTTGCCGAGGCTCGCGCGCGGCCCCTAGGTAGAGCGTGTGTCGAATACCGAAGAAGAACGCATGAGCGCGGCCCTGGTCGAGATGGCGGCCGATGCGCTGTCCACCAGCGAGGTGTCGCTCGATCTCCTCGTTCGGTACGACCGGGCGCCCGAGTCGCTCCCGGTTGCGGAGCGGCGGCGGGTGGAGGCCTACCTCGCGCAGTCGCCGGCCCATCGCGATCGCGCGCGGGTGATGGTGCGTCTGGCGGCGGCCGCCGATCCCGTGCAGCTGCTCACGAGCGAAGAAGTGGGTGCGGCGGCTGCGGCGCCCGCAGACGCTTCGGAGCGCGGTGAAGCGGCTGCAGGCGGCGCCGAGATCGTTCCGTTCATGCGGCGGCGGTCGACCCGCGTCGCCCTTCGCCTGGCGGCCACCCTCGCGGCGGTGCTGGCGGTGGGCCTGCTGCTCACACAGCTCGGGGATCGTCAGGGCGCACCGGGCGATTCGCAGCGGCAGATCGCCGAGCAGCCGGCCGTTCCGGCCGAAGGTCGGGACCCCGCCCAGCGACCGGATCCGGCCGGGCCGACTCAGCAGACCCGCGTCGCCGAGCGGTCGGTCGATCCTCCCCACGACCCGTCCCCGGCGCCTCCCGCACCCCGGGAGCCCACGGCGCCCGCGCCCCGGCCGCGCCTGGAGCTCGCCGAGGATTCCGCACCCACCGGGCCCGCGCCCCCCGACATCGCCCCCGCCCCGACCGCCCCCGGCGAGACCGTGACGGCGGAGCCGGCGCCCATTCTGCTGGCGGCGCTGCTCGACGCCGGCCCCTATCACTACAGTGCGCCGCCCGGATTCGCGGAGCTGGTGCGGGTCGACGGCGTGGCGCGATCCGCGGGCGGGTCGGCCGTGCTCCGAACGCTCGCACCAGCGACGACCGGGCTCACCCTGGCGCCCGGGCCGACGCTTCGATGGTTCGTCTCGGCGGATGTCGAGGCGCCACAGGAGGTCGTCGTCGTGGACGTCGATGCGCGGCGCCCGATCCTGACCCGGACACTGCCCGGGCCGACGCGGGCAGGCTTCCACGCCCTGTCGCTCGCCGACCACAATGTGACGCTCGAATACGACGTGACCTATCGATGGGGCGTCTCCCTCATCCACGACGAGGCCCGCCGCGCGCGCGACACCGTCGCCACCACCGAGCTGCGCCGGGTCAGGGCACCCGAGGCCCTCCCGTCGATGGAGGACGACGCCCTCCGCGGGCATGCGCTCGCCGAAGCCGGGCTCTGGTACGACGCCCTCGACTTCCTGTCCGAGCAGATCGAGCGCCATCCCGAGTCCGACCGGCTGCGAGCCTTTCGCGCGGGTCTCCTCGAGGGCGTCGGGCTCGTCGAGGCCGCCGGCTTCGACGGCGAGGCGAGCGCCGGGCCTCGTTGATCCCGCCTCAGGGCAGCCGCACGGCGAGGCGGATGTGCAGCCCACTGGCCTGCAGGTCGGAGCCATCCACTCCCCCGGCTTCGATCAGCGGCTCGCCCCAATAGACCTCGAGGTATCCGAGCCGCTGCATGGCGAGGCGTCCGCCCAGACCGATCGAGACCAGCGACTGGGCGCCGGGACCGTCGCTCCTGTGGCTCCAGGCGTGCCCGAGATCGAGGAAGGGCACGAGCTCGACGCTCAGCGCCGGTCGCACGCGGCGATACACGGGCACCCGGGCCTCCAGGGAGCCGACGAAGCCGTTGTCCCTCGCGATGGCGTTCTCGCGATAGCCGCGCACGGTATGGCGGCCACCGAGCGCGATCTGCTCCAGCGGGAGCAGCGCCGAGTTCGTGAGCTGCAGATCCGCCCGTGCCAGCAGCTCCGTCTCGAGCCATCGTGCCGGCAGGCGGCCGGCCCACTGGGCCTGTGCGAGCCAGGCGATGAAGCGCGCGTCCGGCTCGCCGCCCGGGTTGCGCGTGGCTCCCAGCGCGTCGAGGCCGAAGCTGAGCAGCGAGCGCGCCGCCAGCGCCTGCCGCCGACCGCGCGCGCTCCACTCGAGGCCCCAGCGCAGTACGGCGAGCTGGGAGCGGCCATCCTGCGTACCCGGGGCGAAGGAGAGTCCCACGCCGTCGATCCTCGTCGACGAGCGGCGGAAGTCGCCTCGCACGAACGACTCGATGGTGTGTCGAGGAGATCGCCTCAGCGGCTGCCGCAGCTCGATGCCCACGCTGAAGGCATCGCTCTCGATCTGCAGGAGCGAAGCGATGGGCTCCTCGACGATGACCGACTCGCTCCCGCGCACGCGGACCGTCAGCAGCGTGTCCCAGGGCGTGATGGGCGCGCCGGCTCGGCCCTCGAGCTGCCACAGGCCCGCCGAGATCGTGGCGCGGCCGGAGTAGAAGTCGGCCCAGCCGACCAGGTTGTCCAGCTCGAAGGAGAATTCACCGCCCAGCTCGCCGATGGAGGGGTTCCGATGGTTGTCGAAGGCCAGCTCCGCGTGCGCCCAGGCTGTCTCCTCGACGTGAACGCGGAGCACCGAGAGGCCGCGCTCGGCGCCGGGCTCGAGGTCTGCGCGGACGCGTAGGATCCGCGGGTCGAGCTGCAGCAGCTGTAGGCGGGCCTCGATGTCCCGGATGTTCACGGGGCGGTCGTCCGCCGCGCGGAGCCGTTGCCTCAGATAGCGCGGCCTGAAGCGTCCGTCGCTCTTCACGTCGATCCGCTCGAGCCGACCTTCCAGGATCTGGAAGCGCACCACGCCCTCGCGGATCGTCTGCGGCGGCAGCACCGCGCCGGAGGTCAGATAGCCCCGCTCGACGTAGGCCAGCGTGAGCAGGTCGCGCAGCTCGAGCAGCTCGGTGTAGTCGACCGCGCGTCCCTCGTAGGCCCGGGCGATCGCCTGCAGCGTCTCGTCGCTCACAGCCGTATTGCCCTCGATGTGCACCTCGCTCACGCGCAGGCGTACGCCGCCCACGAGCCCGCGCTCGTCGGGCGCCTGCGGGATGGGGTAGGGGGGAAGGATCGGACCGCCTTCCTGAGCTTCCGGCTCGAACTCGGGCGTCGGCAATCGCTCCTCGGCCGGACGCTCTCCCGGCAGGAAGACCTGCGCGCGAGCATTCGCCGACACGCCGCAGAGGGCGAAGAGCAGCGCAGCGAGGAGGTGCGCTGAGCGGATGCGATCGCGGATGGGCACGGTTCAGAGCCAGTTGTTGATGACCATGAAGCCGGCCCAGTAGAAGGGGTGATCGAAGCGGCGATCTCCGATCAGCCGCTGCTGCGCCCGGGCCAGGGCCTGGGCCTTGGTGCCGGCGGACCGGCCGAGCTCTTCGTAGAAGGAGACGATCAACCTCGAGGTCGCCTCGTCGTGGACCGCCCAGAGGCTGCCGAGGGCGCTGCGGGCCCCGGATCGGATCGCCAGCCCCGCCAGGCCGAGCGCTGCCCGCTCGTTGCCGACTGCGGTCTCGCAGGCCGAGAGCACCAGCAGCTCGAGCGGCTCGTTCCCGAAGCGATTCGCCTCGATCCAGCCGGAGAGCTCTTCGAGGGGCAGCCGCCGGTCGTGCGCGAGCACGTAGCTGGTACTCGGCTGGTCCGTGAACTCCGCGTGGGAGGCGATGTGCACGATGGCCGGCGGCCGCTCTCGGAGCTCGCGCTCCAGGCGGGCCGCCCTGAAGCCATCGTCCAGCATGACCCGTCCGCCGAGCTGCGCCCGGATGGCCTCGATCTCGCTGGCCACGTGCGCGAGCGCGGGCATCCCCTGGACGGATTCGGTGACACCTGCGAGCAGGATCCGCGCTCCTTCGGGCTCGAGTCGGCGCGGCGCGAGCAGACGCAGGCTGGGCGCCACGGCGACGGCGAGCCTTTCCACCAGGAAGTGTCGACCGTCGTAGAGGGCCGAGAAGGGGATCGTGCGCAGAGTGCTGCCGGGCACGACGACGAGCGTGTCGATGTCCGCCGACTCCAGCGTGTGTAGGTAGGGCGCGACCAGCCAGTCGAAGAGCTTGCCTCCGGGCCCGACGTAGCCATAGCCCGTGCGGTTGACGAGACCGTCCAGGAAGGCCTTCACCGTGTCCTCGAGCGCATCCCTGCCGATCGCGACGCGATACCGCTCGATCCCGGCGCGCGTGCTCACGAGCAGCTCGATGCGGTCGGCCATGACGATCGGGTAGACGACCGCCGCCCCGTCGGCGACGGACTCGACCGGGCGCGACGCGGCGGCGAGCGCGGCCACGCACTCGTCGCGGAAGTAGTCCCGAAGCTCGGCCGTTCTCAGCTGCTCCACGGTATTCCGGGCTTCGACGAGCAGCGCCTGCGACGCCTCGGCCTCGGCCTCGGCCTCGGATACGAGCGCATCCACGAGGGCGAGGTATACGGGCGCATGGCTGCGCCGGAAGCTCTGGCCCAGAGCGGGCGAGCCGGGGTGAGACGCCGGATCGACCTGCTCGAGGAGTGCCACGCTCTTGCGGAAGGCGGCCAGCGCCTCCGCCGACGCGCCGCGCTCGCGCGCGATGCGGCCACGCTGGTGGGTCCAACGCGCAAGCAGCTCCGCGGACTGCGCGCGCTCGGCCGCGCTCTCCGCCTGGCGCGTCAGGTAGAGGGCTTCCTCGTCGCGGTCTCCCTCCTGCTCGTAGAGCGAAGCCAGTGCGCCGTAGACCCGAGACCGGAGCGCCGGAAGCTCGAGCGCGCCCGCCTCTGCGCTCGCCGCGAGGAGGATGCCGTGCGCCGCGCGAAGATGGTGCCGCGCTCGGCCGGGGACGCGCTTCGCCAGCGCGGCGTGCGTGCTGGCCAGATGGATTCGCAGGGCGACCGCGTCGAGGCTCCGCGCCGCCGAGGAGGCGAGCCGCGCGGCGCGCTCGAGTGCGGCGACCGTGTCGGCGATCGCCGCGGCGCCCAGGCCTGCACGCGCCGCGTTGGCGAGCGACTGCGCCTCCAGGAGCGCGGCCTGCTCCGAACGGGCGCGCTCGGCGGCCTCCAGGTAGCGGCCCACGGCCTCCTGCCGCTCGCCGACGTGCGCGTGCAGTGTGCCGACCTGGTTGAGCACCAGCGCGGTGGCTTGTCCGTCGCCCGATAGGCGGGCCTGCTCGAGCGCGCGCGACAGACGTACCCGCGCGCCCTCCAGGTCCCCCATCGCCAGCAGGGCGGCGCCCAGCTCGGCGAGCGCGATCGACTCGAGCCGGGGAACCCCGGTGTCGGCGGCGAGGCCCGTGGCGCGTTGGAGGGCCGCCGCGGCACCCTCGAGGTTGCCGACGCGCTGACGGGCCCGGCCGAGGCCGCGGAGTGCGTCGATCCGCGCGATCCGCGCCGGTGTCGCCTCGGCTTCGTCGTCCCCGGGCACGGCCTGCGCGCGCTGCAGCGCGTCGCCGAAGTGCGCCTCGGCCTCGGCGAAGCGTCCCTCATGGAGGGCCGAGTTGCCCGAGCCCAGGGGCGAGCGCCAGCCCGAGGGATCGGGGCCGCGCGAGGCCAGCTGCGTCACGCCCTCGCCGGGCGTCGCGCTCTCCGGCGGCTGCTCGACGGAGTCGAGCGCGCCGAAGGCCAGCAGCGAGCCGTCTTCGCTGGCCGGATAGCGGCGGTAGCGTGAGGCATGGAAGGAGCCCGATCGGTCGCCCGACCGCCTTGCCGCACAGCGGTCACCCAGGAGCGCCGTGGCGTCGAGGAAGGCGGGGGTCGGTGGCCGGGTCGCGGCCTCGAGATCGATCACCGGCGAGCGGATCTCGACGGTGCCCTGGAACTCCGGGCCCCCGGGCGCGTCGGCCGTGATCTCGTTGCTGGCCGCGCGAAGGAGCAGGGGCGCCTCGATGACGACCTGTCCGCCCGTGCCACCGAGGATCGCCGCATCGGCACGGATCGCCGTGTCCGCGAGGGCGAGCATGGTCCCCCCCGACCGGATCCTCACATTGCCGCCCGTCGCGATCCCGGTGTTCGCCGCGATGCTGCTGCCAGAGTCCAGGCGTACCGAGCCCGTGGTCTCCACGCGTATGTCTCCGGCAGGAGCCGTCGTGGACTCGCTGCTCGCGGAGAGCAGCGCACCGCCGGCCATGCTGAGCTGTCCGGCGGAGAGCCGGATGTCTCCGCCGCTGCCTTCACCTTCGGTGGTGACGGCGATTCCGGCGCCGTCCGTGATCACGATCTCGGGGCTCGTGACCTCGATGCTCCCCGCGCCGCCGCGGCTCGCGCGCTGCGAGAAGGTGGAGAGCCGCGCGAACTCGTCGTCGCCTCCTCGTCCGGCGAGCAGCACCGATCGCGAGGCGCGGACGGCGATGGTTCCGCCTTCACCGCGGGTCGTCGCGCCCCCGGGATCGGGGCCGAGGGACTGGCCGCTCGTGCTGCTGTCGATCTGCGAATCGTCGAGCACGACGAGATCCGCCACGTCGATGGCGATGTCGCCGGCGTCGCCATCGCCCGTGGTCTGTGCGAACACGCCGCCTCCATCGCTCACTGAGAGGGTGCGCGCGCGGATCTCGATGCGCCCGCCCTCTTGGCCTGCCGCGTCGGCGGGGCGCCCCTGATGATTCGACGCGATCGCGGACGACGCGATCACGTTCGGCGCGTCGGGTGCGAAGGCGTCGCGGCCGCTCAGGACGACGTCGCCCCGGGCGTTGATGGCGATCGCCCCGGGCGCGCCACCCGAGAGCGAGGTGGTCGAGATGCGCCCGCCGTCGATCAGGCGCACGTCGTTCGCGCGGATCGCAATGCTGCTGCCGCGGCCCATGCCTGTCACCAGGGGAACGTCCAATGGGCCGAGCTCGACGATGTCCGCGGAGCCGCCGAAGCCGTCGGGTACGCTCTCGATCACCCGGCAGGCCACCACCGCCCCCGCGCAGCCCGCGCCGGGCTCCGAGGGGATGCCCTTGACGAGCAGCCCCTGGGCGACCCGACCCGTGGTCGCGAGGATGCCTGCGTCGGCGGGCCGTGCGCTCTTTCGGATCTCGAGATCACCGTCGAGGTCGATCTCGATGGAGTCGGCGTCGGAGCCTACGGTCTCGGCGCGGATGTCGGCGTCGCGAATCAGCAGGTCGTCGGCCCGGATCCGGATGCGTCCGGCGCCGCGCCGGGTCGGCGGTGAATCGTCCTTGACGCGGTACGAGACGACGAAGCGCGCGCCGTTGGGCAGGAGGCTGTCCGAGAGCAGGATCTCGTCCTCGGGCAGGGGGCCCGATGGATCGACGCGCTCGATCACGTCGATCAGCTGGGACTCCGGATCTCCGCTGCGATCGAGCTGGCCGAGCAGGGGCGAGATCCCGGCGCTGCTCAGCACGGCGTCGTCGACCACGCGGATCGATCCGAGGGCGCTGAAGCCCTCGAGCACCGGCGCGGCGTCGCGAGCAGGGTCGAAGACCACGCGGCCGGCGCTGTCGACACTCAAGAGTGTCAAATCGCCGGCGAGCGAAGAGAGCACGCCGCCGTCGGTGGCTTGCGAGCCGTCGACGAGGACATCGCCGCCGATCCAGCTCAGCGCCTGTCCCTCGCCGACCTCGAGGGCGCCCTGGACCTCGAGCGAGGCTACGCCATTGCCGAAGAAGCCGTAGGCGACCGGGTCCGCGACCGAGAGGGCCGTGGGCGTGGTGGCCTCCATGCCGAGTGAGAGGCCGTCGGCGAAGTCGACCCGATCGGCGCTGCTGATCGTGAAGGCCGCGGGGACGTCGATGCGCGCGTTGGGTCCGAAGAGCACGCCCTGCGGATTGATCAGGAAGAAGTTCGCGCCCGGCACCGAGGAGATGAGCGTGCCGTCGATCTGCGTCCGACCGCCGGTGACGCGGGTGATCACATTCCGGAACGAGGCGCCTGGATCGCTGGTGAAGTCCACGCGGTCGGCGGCGGCGACATCCAGTCGGGTGAAGCTGTGGAAGAGGTTCGCGCCCGCCGCCTGCCCGAACGATTGACCGATCTCGAAGCGCTGACCGTCTCCATCGGGCACGCCCACCGGCTGACCAGGGCCGCCGATCGTCCCGTCCCGGACGATCGAAGACGCGGCGAGCGGGTCGGCGCTGGCTGGCCGAAGCGGCAGCCCGGCGGCAACGACACAGACGAGGAGCGCCAGGCGCTGCGCGCTCTCTCGAAGGGGAAGGGGGGGCATCGCGCTCTCTGCTCCTGGCTGCGCCTGGCTGGCAGGCGGCCGCGTCGGCTCTTCGGTGCTGCGTCACGCTTGCCGATGACCGGTGTGGCTCTGATCGGGACGTGGCCCGCCGCGGACCGGGCGTCGCGCGTCGAGCCTAGCCCATGGGGCACTGCAGGAAGACGGCACAAGTCCCGATTGCGGCTCAGCTCTCGCGGATCGGACAGCGGCTCGGCCGCGCGTCTGGTCTCGCCGACCGGCCAGCGGGCTGATGGATCAAGGGCCTTTCGAATCCATCGCGTTGCCACCAGAATTTCGAGATCGGAGGTGCCCGTTCGCGGTAGTCTGGGGCCATGCGGCGAGCGGTTTCGCGACAGGCGGGTCTTCGAGGCGAGCGACGAGACGGGCGATGGTCGTGGACCCGGCTGCGGGGCCTTCCAGCGCCGAGCGGCGCCTTCGCGAGGCGGCTCTTGCAAGGCTGCACACTCATCGCGCTCCTCGCCATCGCCGGCGCGGCCCAAGCGAGCGACTCGGACTTCGACGGGATCCCGGACGACGGCGACGGATCCGGTAGCGAGTTCGACAACCCCTGTCCCGATGGTGTGACGGTGGGGTGTGACGACAACTGCGTCAACGAACCGAACCCGACACAGGCCGACGTGCTGGCGCCTTTCGGTGTCGGGGACGCCTGCCAGGGGACAGGCACGGACGATCCGGTCCTCTTCCCCAGCATCTTCACCGCGCAGGAGATCGACGAGCCGCGTTACCGATGGAAGGGCAGCGCCGCGGCCTTCGAGCCGGCGGCGACCGCGGTCAATACGACGCTCCCGGTCGACGGGGGCACCTGCTCGTTCGTGGACATCGCCTTCGGCGCGCCGGAGGTGGCGTATACCGTTCCGCCTTCACCGCCCTTCGGCGGTCTTGCCTGCTGTGCGTGGGAGGCCGAGTGCAACCTGCAGTGCTCCGACGAGCAGGCAGAGCCCTTCAACGATTGCCCGGCCAGCATCGTCTGCGACGTCTTCACGGTGGCCGTGGACGACTGCAAGACGATCCTCTACGGCCCAGTCGACATCGAGTCGCTCACCACCGTCCAACGCGACACCCTCGGCCTCGTCCTCCAGGATCCCAATGGCGCCTGCGCGGCGCTCGCCGACGTCCCCATCGACCCGTGCTGCTTCAAGGTCAGTCGCAACGTCGACTTCTATTGGGGCACGGCCGCCGGCAGCCTGGCCCGCGGCGCCGACACTGACGGGGACCTTCAACCCGACGGCTGTGACAACTGCCCGCTCGACGCGAATACCGACCAGGTCGAGGCCGACGGAGACGGTCGCGGTGCCGCCTGCGACTCGAACGATCAGCATCGCTGGAAGTGTGCCGATACCGACGGCGACCAGTGCGACGATTGCAGCTCGGGGCGATTCGATCCCCTGAACGACGGCCCGGATCCGGACGGCGACGGGATCTGCGTTCCCGAGCCCGGACGCCTCGCTCTCCATCTCGCCGGCGGTGCGCTGCTCTGCGCGCTCCACGTCCGGCGGACCCGACCCCCTTCGAGCACGTAGCCCAGAGCACGTGCGCGCGGCGCCGCTCGGGCCATCCGGGCGGCGGCAACGACAGCCATCCAGACCATCGTGAGCCGATCCTGAGCCGTGCGCCGTCTTGGGATCGAGTCGCGTGTGAAGGGCACGCGGCTGTGAGTCTCACGAGAGCCGACCGACGCACTGCCCGATGCGAATCGCGGGGCCCGGGCGGCTCGATCGACACTGCTCCACCGACGCCTCGACCCGGGAGGCAGCGGTTGGCGAATCGATTCATACGAGCGAGCCGGATTCCATGATGAGCACAAACGACACGTCCTCCGATTCCCTTTCATCGTCCCCGTCCACCGCGGCCCGACCCGGGGGCCGACCTCGCCCTCGCACCTCTGTGCTGCGCGCAATGCTGGCCGGCCTCGCCGTCCTCCTCTCGGCCACGGGCTGCTGGTGGATGCTCATCGACGTCGACGTCACTGTCGTGGAGACCGAGAGCGCCTACGCGCTCCGGGGCGAGACGCAGATCGCGGGACACATGGGCGTGCAGATCGTCAATCAGAGCCCCTTTCTGGTGAACTGGCCGCTCCAGCTGCGCATCGTCGAGGACGTGAACGCCAGCGGCGAGATCGAGGGCAGCGATCCGATCCTCGGCGAGACGACCCTGGAGCCCGGCCTCGAGTCGGGCGGCACACAGACCGTCCGGGTCCCGCTCTACCCGGCCTTGCGCTTCACGGGCGGGCCCGTGCTCGTCGAGGCCTACGTGCGTGTGCGCGGCGGCTGGCGGCAGTTCCCGACGGATGAGCCCCTCGATCATCGCCGCATCGTCCTGGTCGAGGCCGCCGTTCCGATCGGGATCGCTCCGGAGGAGCTCCCCGCAGAGGCCCCCATCGTGCTCGCCAGCACCTCGTCGGCGGAGACGCCGCCAACGGGCCCCGTCGTGCTCGTCCAGACCGGCGATCCCGCGTACTACAATGATGCCATCGGAGCGCGGCTCAACGGGACCAGTGAGGTCGCCGGCAAGCCGCACTTTCCCGTGTTCGGTGATCCCTTCCTGAACTTCGGCCCCGGCGAGGCGCCCGACCTCTCTGCGGCCAGCGACATCCTGGGCGGCTGGCTCGATCAGCCGCTGCCCGATCTGAGCGCACCGGGCTGGTCGACCGACCGCGTCTCCGTGCCTTCGAACTGGCCGGTCAACTCCGAGGCCGCCATCGTCTACGTCTTCGATTCCGTCGCCATCGAGGGCCTCAAGGCGTCGGTGGGCGTCGACAACGGCGTCTACGTCTGGCTCGACGGCGAGTTCAAGGGGGGCGCCCTGCGCCCCGGCGGCGTGGCACTCGGCGAGCACGTCTTCGAGCTGGGTGACATCGAGTACGGCACCCACTATCTGCAGATCCTCCTCGAGGATCACGGCACCACGAATGGCTTCCAGATCCTGATCGAGGCCGACGCAGTCGACGAGACGCCGCCGCCGCTTCCCGACCTGCGGGTCGCCTCGCTCGGTCGCGACGCGACGCTCTTCGACACGCAGACTCTCGCGCTCTCCGGCCGCCTGGACGTCGATCTCGAGAACAGGGGCGAGGGCGAGGCGGGCGCCTTCGACGTGCGCGTGTTCGAAGACCAGGACCTCGATGGCGTCTTCGATCCCACCGTGGACGAGGAGCTGGGGAGCACGCGCGTGGGCGCGCCGGTCGGGCCGGGCGAGACGGTCAGCCTCTCGATTCCGGTCGAGGGCGAGCTCAAGTTCCGCGATGCGCTCATCTACGTGATGCTCGACGCGGCGTCCGAGGTCGAGGAGTCCGACGAGGAGAACAACCAGGAGGACACGGGCTCACTCAGTCGATTCCTGCCGATTCCGGGCGCCTTCGATGCGGCGCTCGAGTGGGAGTGGTCGGGCAGTCCGACGGCGCCTGCCTGGAATCAGGTGATGATGACGCCCATGGTGGCGGATCTCGACCTCGATGGCGTGCCGGAGATCGTCTTCAACACCTTCCGCGGCGGCGCGTATCAGGTGGACGGCCGCCTGCGCGCCATCCGAGGCGACGGGAGCGGTGAGGTCTTCACCGTCACCAGCCACCCGACGCATCCGGGATCGACCTTCGCTCTCGGCAACATCGACGACGACCCCATGCTCGAGATCGTCGCGATCGATTCGGCGGCCACGAGAATGCTGGCCTTCGAGCACGACGGCGAGCACAAGTGGACCTCACCGCCCCTCGACGACATGGCCTACGGCGCCGCGTCCCTCGCCGATCTGGACGGCGACGGGGTGCCCGAGGTGATCTCCGGTCGCTCCGTGCTGAATGCCGATGGCACGATCCGTTGGCGGGGAGCCGGCTCCGACGGCGCGCGTGCGCGCTCGATCGTCGCGGACATCGACCTCGACGGTGTGCCCGAGATCATCGGAGGCAACACCGTCTATCGCGCCGATGGATCCATCGCCTGGACCAACGGCAGCGTGGTCGACGGCTGGACGGCCGTTGCCGACTTCGACGCCGACCCCTTCGCGGAGATCGTCGTCGTGGGCACCGGCAGGATCTGGCTGCTCGAGCACGACGGAAGCGTGGCCTGGGGACCCGTCACACTGCCGGGCGGCGGCGCCGGTGGGCCGCCGACGATCGGAGACGTCGACGGGGATGGCGAGCCCGAGATCGGCGTCGCGGGCAACTCCCGCTACGTGGTCTTCGAGACGGATGGGAGCATCCGGTGGAGCACGGTCACCCGGGACGGCAGCTCCCAGCAGACCGGGTCGACGGTCTTCGATCTCGACGGCGATGGCTCCGTGGAGGTCGTCTATGGCGACGAGCTCATGCTCCGGGTCTATCGCGGGACGGACGGCACGGTGCTCTGGTCGGTGCCGAGCCCCAGCGGCACGCTCTTCGAGTATCCGCTGGCGGTGGACGTCGACGGCGACGGCAACGCCGAGATCGTCAAGGCGAGCAACAACTACGCGTTCCGCGGCACTACGGGCATCCAGGTCTTCGGTGACGCGAGCGACGGCTGGGTGTCCACGCGAACGATCTGGAACCAGCACAGCTATCACGTGACGAACGTCGAAGTGGACGGCTCGATTCCCGCCCAGGAGACGAACAACTGGCAGGTGCCGGGGTTGAACCACTACCGGCTCAATGCCTTCGCCCCCGACGAGGGGCGCGCGGCCGACGCACCGGATCTGACCGCCTCCTACATCCGTCTCGACCAGACCTACTGCGAGGATCGGGTGGACGTCTATGCGAGGATCGGCAACGGAGGATCCGCACGCGTCGGTCCGGGCGTGGTCGTGCGCCTGTTCGACGGGGATCCGCGGGCGGGCGGTGTGCTGATCGGTGAGGCCACGACCTACGAGGGCCTGTTGCCCGATGAGTTCATCGATCTCGTCATGCCCTGGGAGCGGCCGCCGCGCGGGCTGCGCGCGATCTTCGTCGAGATCGACACGGCGGGCGTGATCAACGAGGGCTTCTTCGACAACAACGAGGCCTTCGCAGATCTGGAGGTCGCGGCCTCCCGGCCGGTGGGCGCCCTCACGTCGGGCGATGGGCCGGTCGTGCCTCCGGGCCATCGGATCATCCGGCTGGCCACGGACCTGGCCGACGTGAACGACATCCACCGCGACCCCTTCGGTCGGCTGCTCGTCACCGAGTCGGGCGCGGAGGGCTTCGGGAGCGACGCGCCGGCGGACGGCACCGTGCGCCAGCTGCTTCCCGACGGCGAGAGTGTGGTGATCAGCTCGGGCTACTTCAATCCCACTGCGCTGCTCGTCGATGGGGACGGGACCCTCTACGTGGCCGACTCCGGCCCCGAGATCTTCACGGGTGATCTCGACGGCTCGCTGTCTCGGGATCCGGGCACCGGGCCGCTTCCGCTCTCGACCGGCTACACGACGCCGCTCGATCTGATCTTCGATCCGGCCTCGTCGCAGATCCTGCTCGCCGAGCTCAGCGGTCAGCCGCCGCTGGTGCTCTCGGACGCCGGGATCTACGCCGTAGATCCGGTGACGGGGGCCGCGACGATCTACTTCGACGATCTGGCCGGTCCGCCCGCGACCAATCTGACCAACATCACCGCCCTGGCCGTGGATCCGCTCGGCAACGTCGTCGCCCTGGACAATGGCACGGCGAACCTGCACCGCATCACCTCGGCCAGCACCCAGATCCCGCTCCTCGCCGCCTCGCCCTTCGTCAACCCGAGAAGGGTCGAGTTCGACGGGCTCGGCAATGCCTGGGTGGCCGACCCGGACACGGACGCGATCTATCGGATCGCGGCCGGCGCCGGCGCCGCCCAGCCCTTCGTGACCGGACCGCCCGGCGGCTTCATCGGGCTGCTGGTCGAGGACTCGACGCTGCGCGATCCCGCCGAGCCCGATCAGACCCTCTACTTCACCGAGAGCGGCAGCACTGTCTGGAAGCTGTGTCGTGGCGACGGCCCCGAGGCGAACGATCTCGCGCTCACCACGCCCGCGATGACGCCGATCTTCGCCAATCTGACGGGCTCCGATCCAGACGGTGAGGCGCTCACCTTCGAGGTCCTCAGCGGGCCCGAGAACGGCGAACTGATCGGGGCGCCCCCCACGCTCACCTACGTCCCGGACTTCGACTTCGAGGGCACGGACGTCTTCGAGTTCTTCGTCAGCAACGGTGCACAGGCGTCGAGCCCGGCGCGTGTGACCATCCAGGTGGGGCCGGGCGCGCAGCCCACACGCACCACCGGGATCATCTGTCGCGCCAAGCGGGGCAAGGTCGACGTGGTCTGGGACGCGATCGACGGGGCCGCATCCTATCGCGTCTTCCGAAGCCAGCAGGGGCAGGGCCTGACCGAGCTGGGCCAGACCCAGGGAACCGTCTTCGCCGACTTCCGGGCCACCGAGGGCGTCACCTTCACCTACACGGTGATGGTGGTGAACGAGCTCGGTCAACACTCGCAGGGCTCCGATCTCTGCCAGGTGACGCCCCTGGCTCGTGCGGACATCCCGGACGGAAGCCCGCCGATGATCACGTCCGACCCGGTTGCGACGGGCCTCGAGGGTGAGACCTATGTCTACGACGTGATGGCCTCGGATGCCGATCAGGACACGCTCCGCTACTCGCTTCCCCTGGCGCCGCTCTCCATGGCCATCGATCCTGACACGGGCGTCGTCACCTGGACGCCGACCAATGATGACGTGGGCCCGGAGACGATCACCGTCCGCGTCGACGACGGGACCGGCCTCTTCGATACGCAGACCTACAGCCTGCGCATCCTAGACCTCAACGCGGTGCCTCGGATCGTGTCAGAGCCGCCGCTCACGGCCACCGAGAATGCGCCCTACGGGTACGACGTCGAAGCCGAGGATCCGGACCCGGGCGACGTGCTCGCGTACGCGCTCGAGCTCGCACCCGAGGGCATGAGCATCGATGGTGCGAGCGGCGTGATCTCGTGGATCCCGGGCGACGAGCAGTTCGGCCCGCAGGCCGTCCAGGTGCGCGTGCAGGACTCGAGGGGCGCCTTCGATCTGCAGTCCTTCGCGATCGAGGTGGCCAACGTCAACGATGGGCCGCTGGTCGACGCCGGGCCCGACAAGACGGTGACCGAGGGTGATACCGTGTCCCTGGCCCCGGCCTCGTTCACCGACCCCGATCCCGACGACACCCACGTCGCCGATGTCGACTGGGCCGACGGCTCCCCCGGCGAGACGGCGCAGGTCGTCGCCATCGCGGGGGGTGGGCTGGTGGACGCGGAGCACGTCTACCCGCAGAACGACGCCTTCGACGCGCAGGTCTGCGTCAGCGATGCGGCGGGCGCGCGTGATTGCGGCGCCCAGCGCATCGTCGTCGAGAACGCGGCCCCGGCCGGCTGCCTGGTCGGCGACATCTCGAGTGCCTTCACCCCCATCGAGCTCCGGCCGAGCGACGTCGGCTCGGCGAGCGGCAGCGTCTTCGGCACGCTGCCCACCGACGATCCGGCCCTCTTCGGCCTGGTGGGCGACGACGTGCGCCGCGTCGACTTCGACGTGGCGCCCGACGGGACGGCCCTCGCCTCGGGCACCGCGCTCTGGGATCAGTACGCCGAGCTCGGCGTCACCATGAACGGCATCGTGCTGCGCAGCAGCGTCTACGGCGGCCCGGCCTCGCCGCCCAATGCGACCTTCGAGGGCTCGACCGTGCGGCAGGTCTTCCGATTCGCCGTGCCCGTCGCCGCAGTGGGTGTGATCAATACCTCGCCCGATCAGGACCTGGTCCAGTTCTACGCTCCCGGCGTCGATCCCGACGCCCCGGACGCGGAGCCCCTCTACGTCTTCCGCGACCAGGAGGGAGAGCCGAAGAACTTCAACGTCGACCGCTTCGTGGGCGGTCGGGCCATCGGCGGTGGGCTGATCGGATCGCTGGTGCTGACCAACAACTCCGGCGACATCGAGCTCGACGAGCTGATCTTCGAGGTGGCGAGCGAGCGCGCCTGCGACGGCCCGCTCGAGCCGCAGGAACAGATCGCTGCAGAGGGCAGCGAGATCTCGCTCGCGCTGACCTTCCGCGATCCGGGCATCTTCGACACGCATACCGCCACCATCGATTGGGGCGACGGCCTCGTCGATGCGGCGGACATCGTGGAGAACGCCGGCATCGGCACGGCCTCGGGCACCCACGTCTTCGGCGCCAGCGGCTTCTACGAAGCCGAGGTCTGCGTGACCGACGATGAAGGCGCCACCGGCTGCGAGCGGATCCCGCTGCGCATCGTGAACGCGCCGATCGAGCTGGAGGCGGGCGACGACGCAGGGGTCTCGCTGGGCGAGGACTTCGTGCTCGGCGCGACCTTCACGGATCCGGGCTTCCTCGACGTGCACCAGGCGACCATCGACTGGGGTGACGGCAGCGTGGACGATGGGGTGGTGATCGAGGCGGATGGCCGCGGCACCGTCGAGGGCGCCCACCGCTACGCCGAGGCCGGACGCTACAGCGTGCGCGTCTGTGTGGACGATGGCGAAGAGCAGACCTGCGACAGCCTCACCGTCAACGTCCAGGGCGCGCCCGTCATCCTCTCGATCCCGATCACCGGTGCGACCCAGGACCGGCGCTACGAGTACCGCGTCGTGGCGATCGATCCCAATGATGACGCGCTGACGATCTCGCTGGACGAGTTCCCCGCCGGCCTGGCCGATGAGGGAGAGGGCACCCTGGTCTGGACGCCTTCGAACGCCCAGGTGGGTACGAATCCGGTGGCCGTCCGCGTCACCGACACGACCGGTCTCTCCACGACCCAGGCCTTCGAGATCCAGGTGGTCGACATCAACGATCCGCCTTCGATCGTCTCGAGCCCCGGGCTCGCCGCGAACGAAGGCGAGACCTACAGCTACGCCATCCAGGCCACGGATCCCGACGGAGATGCGAGCGGGCTCACCTTCCAGCTCGGCCTCGGTGTCTCCAACATGGCGATCGACGCGTCGACCGGGCTGCTCGAGTGGACGCCCTTCGAGAATCAGCTCGGTGCCTTCGACGTGCTCGTGCGCGTCTACGACGCGGGGGGGCTCTTCGACGAGCAGGCATTCACGATCGAGGTGAGCAACGTCCCCGATGCGCCGATCATCGTCTCGCTGCCGCCGACGGCCGTGCTGCAGGAAGGCGACTATCGCTACCCGGTGATCGTCCAGGATCCGGATGTCGACGAGCAGTTCGGCTTCAGCCTCGATTCTCGTCCGGACGGCATGACCATCGATCCGAGGACCGGCGTCGTGACCTGGACACCCGGCCCGGAGCAGGTGGGGACGGCGACCGTGGGCGTGCGCGTGGAGGATCGGGATGGACTGAGCGCGAGCCAGGACTTCGAGTTGGTCGTGGTGGACTCGTCGGATCCGCCCCGCATCGTCTCGACGCCGATCACCAGCGCGACCCAGGGAAGCGGCTACACCTACGACGTCGAGAGCGAGGATCCGGATCCCGGAGACGTCGGTCGATTCAGTCTCGATCGGGCGCCGGCCGAGATGGTCATCGACGAGAGCTCGGGCGTGATCACCTGGACGCCCACGGCCGATCAGGTCGCTCCGCAGACGGTCACCGTGCGCGTCACGGACGTCGGCGACCTCTTCGATACGCAGACCTTCGAGATCCAGGTCGCCGACGTCAACGACGCGCCGGTGATCGTGAGCGAGGCCCGCACCACCGCCGCTGCGCTCTTCCCCTACGCGTACCCGGTGATCGTCCAGGATCCCGACGTCGGCGATACGCTGACCTACGGCCTCGACGAGGCGCCCGGCGGAATGGAGATCGGCCCGGACGGCGTGATCCGATGGACCCCGGGTGTCGACGTGGCCGAGCCTCAGACCGTGGCGGTCCGGGTCACCGATTCGGCCGGAGAGAGCGACGTCCAACGCTTCGACGTGGGCGTGGTGCCCGACCAGGAAGCGCCGATCGTCTCGGTGCAGGTCACGCCCGGAATCGTCGACGTGGACGAGCCGGCCACCATCCGGGTCATCGCGAGCGATGATACGGAGATCGATACGCTCGTGCTGACCGTCTCGGGCGAACCCTTGGCGCTCGATCCGCAGGGCGTGGCGACCTTCGTGCCCAGCGCGCCGGGTCGATTCGACATCGCCGCCGTGGCCACCGACGTGGCGGGGAACTCGAGGGACGCCGCGACGTTGCTTCGCGTCCTCGACCCGAACGACCAGTCGCCGCCGGTCATCGCGCTCACCTCGCCCGCCGAGGACAGCGAAATCGTCTTCCTCGAGGACGTGGTGGGCACCGCCTCGGACGAGAACCTGGCCTTCTACGAGGTGAGCGTGCGCCGCAGACGGGGCGGCCCCGCGATCAGCCTCTTCCGGGGTACGCGCTCGGTGGTGGACGACGTGCTCGGCACCCTGGACGCAACGACGCTGGAGAACGGCCTCTACGATCTCCTGCTCGTGGCCGAGGACGTGAACGGCTACCGGACCGGCCCCGTGAGCACCCCGATCCAGATCGAGGGGCGCGCCAAGGTCGGCCTGTTCACGATCGGCTTCACCGACCTGCGGATCGACCTCTCCGGCATCCCGATCGCGGTGCATCGACGCTACAGCAGCCAGCTTCGCGCGCCCGCCGACTTCGGCGTGAACTGGGAGCTCGGGATCGCCCGGGGCAGCTACGAGAACAATCGCCTGCCGGGCGAGTCCTGGCAGATCCTCTCCGGCGGCGGATTCTTCAACTTCCCCTGCCAGCAGGTCGTCGAGCTGGCGCCCCATCGAACGCGGGTCGAGATCTCAGACGTCGAGCAGTACTTGTTCGGGATGACGCTCACGAACGTGGTGCCGAGCTTCGGCGGCTGCTTCGCCCAGGTGGGCTTCGAGCTCATCGACGGGACCTATCCGGGCGCGCGCCTCGAAGTGCTCGGTGATCCGAACGTCCTCTACCAGAATGGCTTCGCGCAGCTCCTGGACACGACGGGTGCGCTCTTCAGGCCCGAGGGCGTCCGACTGACGACCCTCGACGGGCGCGTGGTCGATCTCGATCGGACCAAGGGCATCACGCGAATCCAGGATCCGAACGGCAACTCGCTCTTCGTATCCGATTCGGGCCTGAGCCACTCGTCCGGCCGCTCGGTCCAGTTCGATCGGGACGGCTCCGGCCGGATCGAGCGCATCGTCGATCCGATGGGGGAGGCGATCCAGTACCACTATGACGCGGCGGGTGACCTCGTCGAGGTCATCGATCGCGAGGGCGGTCGGCTCCTCTTCGTCTACGAGGACCACCTGCTCATCCGCATCGAGGACGGCGATGGGCGAGCGCTCCTACTCAACGAGTTCGACGACGCCGGGCGCCTCGTGGCCTCCGTGGACGGGAACGGCTTCCGCACCTCGTACGAGCATCGCCTCGACGAGCTGGTCGAGCTCGTCTTCGATGACGAAGGCAACGTGACCCGCCTCGAGTACGACGAGCTCGGAAACGTGCTCCTGGAGGTCGATCCCACCGGTGTGTCGGTGAGACGGACCTACCAGGGGGATCGCGTCAAGACCCGCAACGAGAACGGAGTCCTCAGGAGCTACGACTACGAGGACGGGCTCCTCGTGGCCGAGCGGCTGCCCCTCGGTCAGGTGGTCACCTACACCCGGAACGCTCAGGGGCGCATCGAATCCAAGGAGAACGCGCTCGGGGAGGAGACCCGCTACGAGTACGACAGCCGCGGCAACGTGGAGGTCGTGAGCCATCCCAACGGGACGACGCGGCGCTTCACCTATGACGAGCGCGGCAACATCGAGACCCTCGAGAACGAGGCCGGCGAGGTCACGGCGTTCGACTATGACGGCTTCGGCAACATCGTCAAGATCACCGATGGCGAGGAGAACGACTTCGAGTTCACCTACGATGCGCTCGGCCAGGTCAAGACCTTCAAGACGACCGTGACCACGCCCGAGGGTCCGCGGGATCTCGTCTACGAGAACACCTACGACGCCAACGGCAATCTGGTGGCCACCCGGGACGCCGACGGTCACTCTGCAGCCTTCGCCTACAACGATCTGGGCAAGCTCTCGAAGCTCAAGGACCCGCGCGGCAACGAGCTCGAGATGGAGTACGACCCGGCCGGGCATCGCTCGCTGATCCGCTACGGCGACGGGATGACGAGCCGCTTCAAGTACGGCCAGGGAGCCCAGCTCCTCGAGACGGAGCGGCGGGACGGGCTCGTGGACCGGCTCCGCTACGACGCGGCCGGGCGCGGTGAATCGGTGATCTTCGCCGACGACACGCCCGACGACGACACCGACAACGTCCGCGTCGGCGCGGCCTATGCGTCCAGCGGGCGCGTCGAATCCATCAACCAGCCGGGCTTCCCGACCAAGCGCTACCGCTTCGATGAGGCCGGCCGGGTGACGGCCGTGGTCTCCGACGTCGACGGCGAGCCCGATCGAGAGCTGAGCTACGAGTACGATGTCGCTGGTCGGATGCGCGTGCTCCGCGATCCGCTGGGTAACGAGACGGAGATGGACTACGACGAGCGGGGCTGGCTGGAGAAGGTCACGTACTCCGACGACACCTTCGTGGAGTGGACGCGTGACGGGATGGGGCGACCCACCTCCTACCGCGACCAGAATGGCAACACGACCCGCTTCGAGTACGACGGCGTCGGCCGCCTCGTCAAGGTCACCGATCCCGACCTGAACGAGACCGAGTACACCTACGACGAGGCGGGGCGGCTGGTCGAGGTGCGCGACGCCAAGGGCGCGAAGACCCGGTACGAGTACGACGGTCGAGGCCACAGGACCGCAGCCATCAAGCCCCTCGGCCAGCGAGCCGAGTGGCGCTACGACTCGGCGGGCAACATGGTCGAGCATCGCGACTTCGGTGGCGTCGTCACGCAGTTCGAGTACGACGAGCTGAACCGCATGACGAAGAAGAGGTTCGAAGACGACAGCACGGTCGAGGTGGAGCGGACCGCTTCCGGCCGCCCGGAGAGCATCACCGACGCCCGGGGCATGACCCGCTACGAGTACGACTCGAACAACCGTCTCACGAAGCGCATCGAGCCCGACGGGCGCACCATCGAGTACACCTATCGCTCGGATGATCGTGTCGCGAGCATCACGACGCCTGCGGGCACCATCGGCTACGAGTACGATGCCTTCGGCCAGCTCGAGCGCGTCACCGAGCCGGGCGGACTCTTCAGCGTGTTCCGCTACGACCCGCGCGGACTGCTCGTGCGCAGCGAGCTCGCGAACGGAGTGGTGGAGACTCGCGACTACGACGACCTGGGTCTCCTCGAAGGCCTCCGCCACGAGGCCCCGGACGGGAGCCTGATCGCGAGCTACGACTACGCTCGCGACGATGCGGGCAACATCCGCTTCGTGAACGAATCCAGCGGTCGGAGTGTGGAGTTCGCCTACGACGCGCTGCAGCGCCTCGAGCGGGAGGTGATCAGCGAGTCGGGCGTCGTCGTACGTACGACCCGATACACCTACGACGAGGGATCGTATCGCAAGACACGGAACGACAGTGTCGACGGGCTCACGTCCTACGACTACGACGCCAACGGCCGGCTGCGGACCGTGACCGCGCCGAGCGGCACTACCCGCTTCGACTACGATGCGAACGGCCGACTCGAGACCCGAACCTCGCCCGACGAGACGATCAGCTACCGCTGGAACGACGAGCATCGTCTGGTCGGCGTAACGCTGAATGATGCCGAGGGCGAGCTGGTCATCGGCTATCAGTACGATCAGCAGGGCAACCGGGTGACCGAGATCGTCGACGGGGAGGAGCAGCGATTCCTGGTCGACGCGCAGCGGCCGCTCTCGCAGGTGCTCGAGGAGTACGCGCCCGATGGATCGGTGCTCACGCACTACGTCCACGGTAGCGGCCTGCTCGCCCAGGATCAGCTCTCGGGGCGGTCCCAGTATCTGCACGACGGTCACAGCGGCGTTCGCCAGCTGACGGACGGGTCGGGGAGCGTGACCGACGCCTACAGCTACGACGCCTTCGGCCAGCTGGCGGGGATCTCGGGCGATACGCCGAATCGTCACCTCTACCGCGCCGAGGCGCTCGATCCCGAGCTCGGCACCTACTATCTGAGGCAGCGCTACATGGATCCGGGCACGGGCACCTTCCTGAGCGTGGATCCGGTGGAGGGCGTCCTCGAGATGCCGCAGTCGCTCAACCCCTACCTCTACGCCTTCGGCAATCCGGTGACCCTCACCGATCCGAGTGGACTCTTCCCGTCGTCGCTCGAGCAGATGCAGGTTCTGGCGACGCGGGTGGCGCTGGCCTCCCTGGCGGTGGTGACACTGCAGCAGGTCACGACGAACGTCTACGACCGGCTCACAGGGGCCAGGGGGACGCAGTGGAAGGGCCAGATGGCCTACGCGACCAAGTCGGGCAAGCACGCGCGCGCCCTGACCTTCGGCACCAACTTCAACTTCCTCACCTATGGCGTCGAGAACGGAGCCGCGATCAACCGCCTGGACTCGCAGTGCATCTGGTACGACGAGAGCTTCGGCCATGCGCGACGGGAGGACGTGCCGGTGGTCTTCCTCTTCCGCGGTGTGGCCGCGGGGCTTGCGTTCAGCGTGGGGGGGGCCGGCGTCGAGTACCGGACTCCGGCCTTCACCGGCATCAACGAGGTGGGCTTCTTCCCGGCCATGGCGATGGCCGCGATCGGTGTCCACGCCCCCTGGCCACGCGAGAGCGTGATCGGAAACACCTGGGACTGGAGCAAGCTCGTCGGTGGGGACTTCCTCTCATTCATCGCCGCCGGCTTCTCCACCGGCTTCACCACGACGACGGTCGCGCTCGACGCCAACGCCGAGTTCGTGGCCGGACTCTCGATCCCGATTCCATCGGGGAGCTACGACTTCGGGTGTGATCCGGCCAAGCCCTTCTGAGGGACTCACTCCAACCCGACGATCTACACTGCGCCGAGCAGGCGCAGGAAAGAGGAGCAAAGAAATGAAGATCACACGACTGATGCTGAGCTGGGCGCTGATCGCGATCGTCCTGCTCGCGGCCGGCTCGGCCCAGGCGATCTCGGCAGGTGCCTTCCTGACGGGTGGATCCGGCGGCTTCGTGAACGGCCAGGACTTCAAGGTGGGCGAGGGCGGCGACGTCTACGAGCTGGATGCGTTCGTGAACATCGAGGGGCTCGACCTCAACGGCTCGGCCTCGGGCACTTCTGCGAGGCTGTCCGACGGGGGCGCCATCCCCGGAATCGACATCGCCTTCGACACGGCGCTCTCGCCGGACAACAGCGACATCACGCTCACGTACTCGCTCACCAATGTGTCGACGAGCAGCGTGGTCGGCATGACCTTCCTCTCCTTCCTCGACGCCGAGATCGACGAGCCGATCAACTCCTTCTTCAACGAGGTGGCGACCACCAGCGGCACGCTCGCGGCCAACCAGGGCTACGAGATCGATGAGCCGGGCTTCTCGTTCGGCGACCTCCCGGAGAACCTCGCGGATGGCACCCTCGATGGTGTGAACGCCCTCACCGTCGAGGAGGACGTGGCCATGGCCTTCTCCTTCCTCTTTCCGGAGCTTGCACCCGGCGCCGTGGCGACGATCGAGCTGATGATCTCCGAGGACGGTGATGCCCTCGGTCCCTTCTCGATCATGCAGAGCGACGCCGATCCGCGATCGACGACCACCATCACGTACTCGGGTCAGGCCAGCTCGAGCCGCCCGCCGGACGGGGTGCACCCGATCCCCGAGCCGAGCGCGGGGCTGCTCTACGCCATCGGGCTGGTCGTGGCGGGGCGATTCAGATCGCGCGGGCGCTGAGCGCGTCCGCGAGCTGATGGTCCAGAGGACGTGTCCGTGCCCGCCCCGGTGAAGTCGGGGCGGGCACGGTGCTCTGGACGGAGGGCCACCAGCGCCCATGAGCCGCCGGGCCCCGTCTGGCTCGCGCGCCGTGGCCCCAGCCAGCGCCCCGGGGCGCCGCACCCGCCCGCTCCGCATCACCCGCCGCGCCCGAGGCCGGCGCAGGCCGTCGCGCCGCCGCGCGCCGCGGCCCATCCCGGATCGACGGCACGGCTCGGGATTCCGGCTCATTCCCGGATCCTGCGCCGATTCCGCCTCCCGCGTGAGCCGCTTCCAGCCTCCGCACCGTCTCCTCTGCCGAGCACACAACACGGCCGGCCAACGAGCCCGGCCGCTGAGGAGACCCCGAAATGCACCGATCCCGCCGATGGCTCTTTCCGATTCTCTCTGGCCTGGCGCTCTGGCTCTTCGTCCAACCGAGCGCTGCGGCCCCCGTCACCTTCGCCTTCGAGGGCGAGCTGACGTCCCTATCGAGCCCACAGCTCGAGGCCGCTCTCGCCCAGATGGGCGTGAAGGAAGGGTCGCCGGTTCGCGGCACCTATACCTTCGAGTCCACCGCCGCGCCGAGCGGGCCTGCGGGCCAGACCGAGTACGCCGGCGCCGTCATCGACTTCGAGATCGAGATCGGAAGCTGGCGTGCGGCCATGCACCCGGCTCCATCCACCGACGTGATCCACGTCTGGTCGAGCTACGACCTCTATCGCGTGCGCGCTACAGGCTACGAGTCGAGCCCGCTGATCGCGCCCGGCAGCGGCAGCCCGATGTTCGAGATCTTCCTGCTGGACACGGTCAACGATCCGCTGCCCACCGATTCGCTTCCCCTCTCCGCGCCCGACCCCAACGCCTGGGCAGGCGGCGCCACGGGCTCCCTCTTCGGAGACGAGCATCTCCTCTTCAACGTCCACGCCATCCGGCCGGTGATCGACTCGGCTCCCATCGAGCGCATCAGCCGCGGAATCGCACCGAGTCCCCTCGCCAAGGACAGCTACGGACCGCAGCTCTCCGGCGACGGGGGAAGCCTGGTCTTCAGCACCTCCGCAGACACCGTCGTGGAGGGCGACCACAACGGGAAGAGCGATGTCTTCCTGCTGGACGTCGACACGGGCGACGTCACCCTGGTGAGCCGCGCCAGGGATGGAGGAAGCGGCGATGGCTCCAGCGGCAGTCCGGTGATCTCTCGCGACGGGAATGCCGTGGCGTTCACCAGCTCGGCCCACGATCTCGTCGATGGCGACATCAACCTACGCTCGGACGTCTTCGTCTGGGACCGACTCAGTCGCCGGATCACGCGCGTGAACGTGGACTCCGCGGGCAATCAGACCACCGATGGGAGCACCTCGCCCGAGCTGAACGACGACGGGCGCTGGGTGGCGTTCGCCTCGGACTCGGAGAGCCTGGTCCTGGGCGACGGCAACGGCGAGCGCGACGTCTTCGTGCACGACCGGAGTACCGGGCAGACGACGAGAGTCAGTGTCAGCAGCTTCGGCACGCAATCAAACGGTTGGAGCGAGCGCCCCCAGCTCTCCGGTGACGGCCGCTACGTGGCTTTCGACAGCTATGCGAACAACCTCGTGGTGGGGGACAACAACGACGAGAACGACGTCTTCGTGCGAGATCGCGACACCGACGCCGACGGCATCTTCGACGAGCCCGGCGCCGTGGCGACGATCCGGGTGAGCGTGAGCAGCAGCGGAGCCGAGACCACGCCCTGGACCGGCAGCAGCTTCGTCGCGGACATCTCGCCCGACGGTCGCTGGGTGGTCTTCTACAGCGACGCGGCTGGCCTCGAGCCGGGCTACGACCCTGATCTCCAGCAGGTCTTCGTCCACGATCGCGACGCGGACGCAGACGGCATCTACGACGAGCCGGGGGCCATCGAGACGGTGCTGATCAGCCGAGCGATGGGCGCCAAGACGAAATGGGGAGACACCGAGGGTGCACGCATCACGGACGAAGGCCGTTTCGTCAGCTTCAGCAGCGATAGCGATGTGCTCTCCACCGCCGACACGCCGGGCTACCGGGACGTCTTCGTTGCCGATCGCGACACCGATGGCGACGGGATCTACGACGAGGCCGGTCAGACCTCGATCACCGCGATCAGCCTCCCCACCAGCGGCAGCGCCGACGGTGACAGCGGCGGCTTCACCAAGGGGGTCACGATCTCCGGCGATGGCAGCCGGATCGCCTACGAGAGCTACGCCTCGAATCTGGCCCCGGGTGATACCAACGGGCGATCCGACATCTTCCTCTTCGATGGCACGACCACCACGCTCGTCTCTCAGGGCGCGTTCGGGCAGAGCCCGAACGACAACTGCGAGACCCCGGTGCTCTCGACGGACGGCCGCTACGTGGGCCACGCCTGCTACGCGACCAACATGCTGCCTGGCGACGACAACCAGTCGAAGGACGTGATGCGCTACGACCGCGCCACGCGGACGCACGAGATCGCGAGCGTCGACTCGGCGGGCGTGCTCGCCAACCAAGAGAGCGCCGCGCCTTCGCTCTCGGATGACGGTCAGCGCATGGCCTTCGAGAGCGAGGCGACCAATCTCGTCGCCGGAGACAACAACGCTGCGCGCGACATCTTCGTTCGCGACTTCCTGACAGGCACGACCGAGCGGGTGAGTCTGTCGGGGGGCGGCGCACAGACCAACGACATGAGCTTCAACCCCTCGCTCTCCGGCGACGGTCGCTACGTGGCCTTCGTGAGCTACGCGAACAACCTGGTCGCCGGGGACGGCAACGGCTACCGAGACGTCTTCGTCAAGGACACGGCGACGGGGGCGGTGGAGCTGGTGAGCCGCTCGTCGGGAGGCGCTCAGGGCAACGGCGAGAGCGGCGCGTTCCGCTACAACGGGGACGGTCGATTCATCTCGTACGATGGCCGCTACGTGGCCTTCCAGAGCGGGGCCAGCAACCTGGTCGGCGGAGACAACAACGCCCAGGACGACGTCTTCCGCCACGACCGCCTCACCGGGACCACCATCCGCGTGAGCGTCACCGACCTGGGCCAGGAGGTGGACTTCCAGAGCACCGCCCCCTCGATCTCGGCCGATGGCCGCTACGTGGCCTTCGCGAGCCTGGGACAGCTGACGGCTCAGGACGGCAACAATCAATGGGATGTCTATGTGCGCGACACGCTGACCGGGACCACCGAGCTGGTGAGCATCTCCACGGGGGGCAACGCCGGCAACAAGGCGAGCGGCGAGCAGTTCGGGAGCGTGTCGATCTCCGCGGATGGCAACCTGGTGGCCTTCAGGAGCCTGGCGACCAATCTGACCCCGGACGTCGATGCGAATCTCTACGCGGATCTCTTCATCCGGGACCGGGCGGCTGGAACGACGCGCCTGGTGAGCCGGAGCGCCGCCGGTGACGAGTCGGATGGCAACAATCGCTCGCCGGGCATGTCTCCCTCCGGTGGCCACGTGGTCTTCGAGAGCGACGCGCAGAGCCTCGTGGGCGACGATCAGAACGGCCATACGGATCTCTATCTGGTGCCCCTGGTCGTCGACAGCGACGCCGATGGCTGGCCGAACGCGCAGGACAACTGCCCGACCACCCACAACCCCGATCAGGCCGATGGCGACGGTGACGGTGTGGGCGACGTCTGCGACAACTGTGTCGAGGTCCCGAACGCATCCCAGGAGGACGACGGGGGCGTGGGCACCACGACGCCGGATGGCCGCGGCAATCGCTGCCAGTGCGGCGATACGGAGACCACGCTCCCCACGGACGAGGGCATCCTCAACACGCGAGACAGCCAGCACCTGCTGAACGCGCTGGTGGGGATGAATCCCGGCATCACGGCGCCTGAGAAGTGCAATGTGACGGGGCCGGCCGACCTCCAGGACAATGACGGCGACGGACTGCCGGACGACTGCGATCTGCGCGACTTCGTGGTCCAGGCGCGTGCGGTCCTGGGTATGGGCAGCGTCGGTGGCCAGTGCGGCGACATCACCGCGGTCGCGCCGGGCACGAGCTTCACGGACGAGCTCGCTGCAGTCTTCCAGGCCGAGCAGTGCACGACCTGCCACAGCTTCACCAATCCGGCGAGCGGCGAGCGGCTGGCGCACGAGATGGACGGCCGGCTCGCGCCTGGGGTCGACGTCACCGACTCGGCCAACTGCGTGGGCTGCCACAACGCCAATACGGGCTTTCCGGCCGATTGGCGCGCCGCGCCGTCGATCATGGACTGGGAGGGCATGAACGAGACGGAGATCGGCCACCTGATCACGGCCAACACCCCGTCGCCCGCCGACATGGATCATCACTTCAAGAACGACGAGCGGATCTTCTGGGCGCTGGACGAGATGGGCCTCAGCCAGAACCAGTGGTTCGCCATGGCGGATCGCTGGATCGGAGGTGGGATGCGCGTTGATTGATCCGCGACGGCAGGACACGACAGGACGAGCCACGACCCATCGATTCGATCGGTCCCGCAAGCCGGGCCGAGGAGGAGAGAAGATGAACGCCAGGACCCGATTTCGAACCCACCGCCCGATCACGATGCTTCTGAGCGCCCTTCTGGGCGGCCTCATCGGAGCATTCACCCTCGCCGGCGCAAGCGTCGCCGCCGTCTCGATCTTCCACAGTCCCAACGACGACGGCCTTCCGGGCGCCGCTCCGATGGGAGGCGGGACTCATACGCTCCACCTCTACGTCGATGGCGGGAGCACCCCGTCGAGCGCAGCGCCCTGCAGCCTCGAGGGCGAGGGCGACGAGGTCTGCGCCTATGTCCTCGACTTCGTCACCCGCGGAGAGGTCTCGTTCGGGGGGTTCGTCCCGACGGCGGGCGGCACGGGCGCGATGGCGGCCCATACGCTCTCCGCGGGTGGCGGTGACCCGATTGCGGGGCAGCTCGGCCCCGCCAAGATCGGCGACGTCACGATCGAGGTGGATGGCGATGGGGCGATCGAGCTCGCCTGGGGGCAGGCGGTCGTCGCCGACCAGAGCCTCGTTCAGCTCTCGCCGGCGCAGATCGTCTCCGTCGTGCCCGAGCCCAACGCGTTGCTCTCGCTGTCGGCCGGCTCGGTGCTGCTCGGTGTTGCGCAGCGGAGACGGAGGGCAGGGCGCGGATAGCTTGCGGCGAAGAATGAGAGCCGGGGCGGATGGCCCCCGGTACGCCCTCTGGGTGTGCCGGGGGCTTCGTCCGTTCCGGGCGCTCGTTCTCGCATCGTGGCCCGGGATCTCCCGCTCGGTGTGGCCGACGGGCCCGGGTTGCCGTCGCACCGGCATCGCCGTCTCCGCCGATCGGCACGTCGGTGGAAGGCAAGCTGCACATGCTTGCACCGGGCCTGCCCAGCAATCGAGCAGGGACTGGCGCTTTAGGCTCTGAGGCGGCCCGAGGTGCCACGATAGGGCGCATTCCGGATGGCACATGCCGTGCAGTACCCTCTTCCGGGTCAGACCCTGCCCCCCTCTCCCCGTGCGTCCATCCGACGCCGGCAGCACCGAGGGGGGAGTTTGGAGGTTCACGATGGTTGCTGCTTCCGAAGATCGAGCGGCGCGCAGCGCGGCCGATGTCCGTCCGATCGAGGCCGATCACCGGGCGATCCGCTCGTTGATGGAGCGCCTCGATGGCGAGCTCTACAAGCTGGCCGAGGGAAGTGTGGGGGGAGAGCAGGATACGCGACAGCTGCTGGCGGAGTTCTGTCGCCTGCTCGGTGAGCACCTGGATCGCGAGGAGGAGAGCGGCGTGCTCGAGCAGGCCGCCATCGATCAGCCACGCTTCGCCAAGCGGATCGGTGGTCTGCTGGGCGAGCACGACGAGTTCCGCGGCGCGCTGCAGGGCTTCGAAGTCGCTGACGGCACGGGATGGCCGGAGATCCGCGCGCGATTCATCCGCTTCCGAAGCATCCTGTCCGCGCACGAGCAGGCCGAGAACGAGGTGCTGCTCAGCGTCTACATGGACGACCTCGGCGGTCACCACTGAGGGCGCGGCGCGCCCACGCAGCAGGGCAGCTCCTTGCGCCGCAACCGAGCAGATCGCGCTCCGCGCGATCTGGCCCGGAGCCGCGGAGCCCGGGTGAACCGTTGAACGCACCGCTGAACCGCTGAACGGGATCAGTGCTTGCGGCGCTGGTACTCGGGCGGACGGCCCTCTGCGTCGAGCAGCGCGAACGCCTGATTCCAGGGGAGCGGAATCAGCGCGGCCGGCAGCGCCCGGGTGACGGTTCGCATCGAGAGGACGGCTGGCGCCCCGGCCTTCATCGCTTCGCGGTGCAAGGGCGAGGCGACGAAGCGATCGTGGGCGGCCTCGTCGACCCAGACGCTCATGGTGAAGACCTCGGTGCCGAAGAGCTGCTTGCCGATCGAGTGGCCGATCAGGCCCGGCTGCTCATCGAGCCGGTCGTGGATACGATCGATCTGATCGTCGAAGGGGCCCCTGGTTTGCGGATCGAGTACGGCATGGGTCAGGGAGACGAAGACCGTCGCACCGGCGGCGTCGGCGGTCACGCCGCGCTTGCGGTCGAAGCCCGGCCCCTGGAACGGGGTGGAGATCTGGCAGCCGAAGGGCAGCATGGCGAGGAGTGCCGCGCCGCGGGTCAGGAGTGATCGTTTCAGGCGGGTCATTCGAGAGGGCCTCCGTGCTTCGAGAGGGCGCGCTTGCGCTTCGCCGACTCGCTCTCGTCGGTCTCGCACGCCGGGAAGCCCGGGCCGCGGGTCGGGAGGAGTCGGCTGGGATCGAGGGGTTCACCGGTCAGCTCGTCCACCACCACGGGGCGCAGCAGCCGTCCGGTCTCGCGATCGCGGAGCACGACAGGCTCACGGCCGGCCTCGAAGACGTGGTCGTTGCCGAACCGGAGCATCGCGGCCAGCACGAGCACGGCCCCGCGGCCCTTGTCCGTGAGCGCGTACCGGTACCGTGGTGGTCGCTCCTGATAGATCTCCTGCTGGAGCAGGTCCCGCTCCACCATGTGACCGAGCCGCGCACTGAGCACGTTCGGTGCGATCGACAGGCCGCGGCGGAAGTCATCGAAGCGCGACGCACCATAGAGACACTCGCGGAGGATCATCGGGATCCATGGATCGCCGAGCAGATCGGCGGATCGGGCAACGGGGCAGGGGACGTGGTCGAAGCGGTTCGGTCTCATCGACTATCGAGTAGCAACTAAAAAGTCGATGCGCAAGGGCCACGGGGCGATCGGGTGCGCTGGGCTTCTCTCCACTCCACCCTCCTCATCGACGGAGATCGACCGGGCTCGACCGAGAGCGGAGCCGGGCTCCGTCGAGGGCTGCGTCGGCCTGGAGGCGCGAGCCATCGAGGCGGTCCTCCCGCGGTGCCTCTTCGCGCCTGCACGCATGGCGCGCCGGGTGCGCTTGCTCGACGGCTTCTCTGGCTGAGTCCGGGCGCGCCATCGTCATCGGTAGGGCGCTCACCGGCGATCACCAGGTCGCGCTCATCGCCGACGCTCAGCCGCACCATGCCCCGCGATTCCAAAGCGAAGCGCGTCGACAGACCCGACCCCTCCGCAGTCGACTCGCCGCCTGATCGGGATCACGCTCAAGAGGGTGGTCTTCGCACGCGCCGGGCGATCGCTCGAGTGGCTGTATGAATCGGGCCGCTGATGCGCGGACGCGAATCTCTCGAGGGGCGCGGCGGCGAGAGCTTGAAGAAGCGCGGCTCGATCGAGACCCGTGCCTCCGTCCACTGGTGTGCTCGATCCTGCCTCGGTGGTACCATCGCCGGCGATCGGATCACGGATGTGCCGCCTGGGGGGGAGAGGCCGAGCAGATGGCAGCGACGAAGTCGGTTCAGGGGAGAGGCGAGGGGGCATCTCGTGGGCGCGGGGTCAAGGCCGCGGTCAAGGCGGGCGAGCCGCAGGCGCGCTGGACCTTTCTCTCGAACCACAGCCATGTCCTGATCTGCCTGCACCGCGAGCCCGAGCTCACCATGCGCGAGGTGGCCGAGCGCGTGGGCATCACCGAGCGCTCGGTCCAGCGGATCCTGAGAGAGCTGGAGGAGGGCGGGTTCGTGCGCCGCGAGAAGCAGGGGCTCCGCAATCGCTACAAGTTCAAGATGAGCGCGCGGCTGCGACATCCGATCGAGAGCCATCGGACGATCGGTGACCTGATATCGATGGTCGAGTCCTGAGGCCGGCGATCGCGTCGAGGCGGATGTCGGGACGCGCCGGCGAGTCGTCCGCGGCTCGCAGCGCAGCCACCGTCTCCGGGTCGGCGAGCCGATGCACCATCGAGCGCAGGGCGTCTTCGCAAGCGCCAGCGTCGGGCGCCTGGAGCGTGATGTGGCCGAGCTTGCGGCCGGGCCGCGGGGACTTTCCGTAGAGGTGGAGGCTCGCGCGATCCGCGGCCAGGATGTCGCGAGTCTCCGGCAGTGAGCCGATCAGGTTGATCATCGCGCTCGCGCCGCGCGACTCCGTAGATCCGAGCGGGAGGCCCGTGATCGCGCGCAGGTGATTCTCGAACTGGCAGGTCTCAGCACCCTCGATGGTCCAGTGGCCCGAGTTGTGCACGCGTGGTGCCATCTCGTTGGCGATCCAGTGATCGCCCGCGCAGAAGAACTCGATGGCGAACACGCCGCAATAGTCGAGCGCGACGCCGACGCGTGCGATCCACTCGCCCGCCCGCTCGAGCGCAAGATCCGAGATGGCCTCGGCGGGACTGCGGGAGATGCGCAGGATGCCGCCGCGGTGGACGTTCTGCGCGGGCGACCACAGTCGCGTGCGCCCTTCACCGTCGCGCACCGCGATCAGCGATACCTCGCGATCGAAGTCGACGAAGGCCTCGAGGATGTACGGGACGGCGTCGAGGCCTCGACACGCACGCTCGACGTCGTCCGGGCGTTCGAGGCGCTGCTGCCCCTTCCCGTCATAGCCGTCGAACCGCGTCTTGAGGATCGCGGGCAGGCCGAGTTGACCGACCGCCCGACGCAGCTCGCGCGGCGTGGACACCGGCCGGAAGTCCGCGGTCGGGATGTCGAGGGATTGGAGGAAGCGCTTCTCCAGCAATCGGTCGCGCACCAGCTCGAGGACCCGCGCGCGCGGATGGACCGAGACGACCGTCTCGAGCCGCTGTACGAGATCGAGCGGCACGCTCTCGGACTCGTATGTGACGACGTCGCAAGCCGAGAGGGCCGCGAAAGCCTCGGGATGGTGGAGCGGGCGCTGCAGGAGAGGGGCGAGCCGCGACGCGGGTACGCCCGCCTCTGGGTCGACGACCAGCAGCTCGAGGCCCAGGGGATGAGCGCGCTGGGCCATCATCCGAGCGAGCTGGCCCCCTCCGATCACTCCGACCTTCATTGCTGCACACCTTCCGGATCTCCAGCCGACTCCCAGGGTGGCGGGGTCTTCAGCACGGCCTCTGTCTGCGCCTCACGCCAGGCCCGCAGGCGATCGCGGATCAGGGCGTCGGTCCGCGCGAGGATGGATGCCGCCAGCAGTGCCGCATTGGCGGCGCCGGGCTCTCCGATCGCCAGGGTGCCCACTGGAACGCCTCGGGGCAGCTGCACGATCGAGAGCAGCGAGTCCACGCCCGAGAGCGCCTGACTCCGCACCGGAACTCCGAACACGGGGAGCAGGGTGTGAGCGGCCAGCATGCCGGGGAGATGCGCAGCGCCGCCGGCACCGGCGATCACCACCTCGAGCCCCCGATCCTCCGCGCGCGTACCATAGGCCGTGAGCAGCTCGGGCGTACGATGAGCCGAGACGATCCGCGCCTCGAAGGGGATGTCGAGGGTCTCGAGCACCTCCGTCGCGCGCCGCATGGTGGGCCAGTCCGAGGCCGAGCCCATCACGACGCCCACCGGGCCGTTCGCGCGTTCGTCCAGCCAATCGGCGCTCACAGCTGCACCTCGAACTCATCCCGGTCGCGGTAGTAGAAGTAGTACACGTCGCTCTCGACGGCGCGAACGACACCCGAGATCGGGACCCCGAGGCTGATGATGCTGGGATGGTTGCTCAGCGCTTCGACGCCTGCCCGGACCTCGTCACGTGCGGCCTGCATCAGCGCGTTGGCGCGGTTGATGCGCTGCTCGAGCCAGCCATTGCCCGTGGCCGCCGCGGGCCATGCGATCTCGGACGCTTCTGCGAGGTGGTCGCAGAGCGAGTGGGCGGCGACGATGACGCGCCGTACGCCGAGCTGCTGGACGGCGTACTCGATCGCCTCGACCAGCTCGGGGTCGTCGACGCTCGCTCCGGGCGTGCCGAGGGCCAGCGAGTCCGGGATGCGCGATTCGTGGGGCGACTTGCTGAGGCCGATCTCTTCGTCACAGGTGATGAAGAGGCAGCTCACCTCAGAGAGACCTCGCCGCAAGTAGCGGCCCTTCAGCTCGCTCACGAGCGTGTTCCGGGGGCGCGCGTTCTCGCGGAGGTGCTCGGGGAGGTTTTCGGGGAAATAGGTGAGGGCGGTCGAGCTCATCTTGTTTCTCCTTGGCAGATGGTGGATGGCAATTGGCGAATGGAGGCGAATGGCAAATGGCGAGGCCGTGGGTGCTGTGAGCCAGGCATCCGGTCGCACCGGCGTCCGGTCCTGCTCCGCACCTCAGGCCAGTGCACCTCAGGCCAGATAGATGTCGCGGGGATCGGTGACGGTGCGGATCGGGGCGTGCGGACTCGGGCCACGCTGCCGTCTCCGATCATCCAGGAGGGCGACGCCCTCGGGCAAGCGGCGTTCGGTCACTTCGAGCGTGAGCAGATCCCGCAGGAAGCGCAGGACGCCTTCGGCGGTGCGGTGATCGTCGGCTCTCGGGGTGGATCGCATCGGGCTCGGACTCCCTTCCTGGTTGGCGCGATCCAGATTACGCGAAATTATTGTCGCGTCAACGGCGTCTGCCTATTGACAAGACATTTTTTTCGTGTGATCTGTTTCGCGTCACGATTTACGGGCAACGAGTCGATGGCCAGGAGGACTTCCGCGCGGTCGGAGCACTCGGTCGGCGCCCGGTCGGAACCCGGTCAGAACCCGGTCAGAGGAGGAGATCCAAGATGCAGGAAGAAGTACTCGGGCTGGTCCTGGCTGCGGCGCTCGCGCCCGGCCTGCTCGGATTCGGGCTCTCGAGGGGCCTCGGGCTCGGGCCGACCGATGCGCGGACCCTCACCGCGGCCTCGGCAGCCTTCACGTTCCTGGTCGGACTCTCGGCCACGGTCGCGACCCTCGTGGGCGGTCTGGCCACCGGAGGCCCGATCGCAGCCACCTGGTTCCCCCCTCTCGGCGCCTACATCGATGGGCTGACGGCCCTGATGGGGCTGACCGTCTCACTGATCGGCGCGGTCGTCGCGCGCTACTCGGTTCGCTACCTCGACGGCGACCCGGATCAGGCCCGCTTCTCGCAGTGGCTGGGGTGGACACTGAGCAGCGTGCTGCTCACCATCGTCTCGGGCAATCTCGCCATGACCCTGCTCGCGTCCATCGCGACCAGCATCGGACTGAATCGCTTGCTTCGGCACAAAGGGGATCGCCCCGGCGCACAGGCCGCGGCCCGCGAGCGGGCGCTGCTGGCGCGGCTTGGCGACGGTCTCCTCGTCGCGGCGTGCGTCGCAGGCTACGCGCACTTCGGCAGCCTGGACTTCGCAGTGATGTACGAGCGCGTGGGGCACGCGGCGTCGCCCCAGGCCGCCGGCATCGCACTCTCGATCTTCGCGGTCCTGATCGTCTCCTGGGCGATCACGCAGACGGCGCAGATGCCCTTCCACAACTGGCTTCCGAACACGATGGAGGCGCCGACGCCGGTCTCGGCGTTCATGCACGCCGGCATCGTCAATGCAGGTGGATTCCTGCTGATCCGCATGAGCCCGGTGCTCCTGGAGGTGCCCGCTGTGCTCTGGGTGCTGGCGATCATGGGGACTTCGACCGCGGTCTTCGGCGCGCTCGTGATGCTGACCCAGACGGAGATCAAGGCGAAGTACGCCTGGTCGACCGTCTCGCAGATGGGCTTCATGCTGCTCCAGTGCGGTCTCGGCGCGTTCGGCGCCGCCGCGCTGCATCTGGTCGGCCACAGCTTCTACAAGGGCCATGCCTTCCTGAGCGCGGGCTCTGCGGTCGATCCCGAGCCGGCAGTCCACGACGGGCACCGGATGCAGAGGTTCGTCAGCGCCGAGCCTGCACCGGGCCGTGCGATGCTCGGCGTCGTGCTCGTCCCCGCGCTGGTCGCCGGCACGCTCTTCGCCATCGGCGTGGGTCTCGACCTCGTCTCGAAGCCCGGATCAGCCATCCTGCTCGTCGTGCTCGCGCTGGCGATCGGTCAGATCATCCAGCTCGGTGTCGGCACGGTCTCGTCTGCGAAGGCCGAGATCCGGACGAGCCTGACCCGCGACTTCGCGCTGGGAGTGGTCGCGCTCGCCAGCTTCTATCTCGTGGGCCTCGCGCTCCTGAGGTGGGTCCTGGGAGCTTCGATCCCGGATCTCGGCGCGGTGCCTCCGGTGCCTCTGCCGCTCGCCGTCGCGATCGTCGCCGCCTTCGCCGCGACCATGGGGCTTCAGGCAGCGCTCACTGCGGGCGGCGCGGGCCTCCAGCGCTCGCCGCTCTGGCGGGCCGCGCACGTGCACCTTCGCAACGGCCTCTACCTCGGCGTGCTCCAGGCCCGCCTCATCGAACGCATCGGCGCCAGTCCTGGCTCCGCTGCCTCTGCTCTCGAACAAACCCTCGATCGCTGAACGCACCAGAAGCAAGGAGACGCTCGAAGATGGACATCACGAAGACGAACTCGGCGGTCGCCAGCGCGGCCAGCGACTTCGGATCGGCGCTCGCCGGTGCGGCCCCCGAAGCGCACGAAGACCACCCGCGACTGGAGGATGACGTCCGCTCGGCCTGCGGCTTGATCGCGCCCCTCTGGACGCTTCGCAACTTCGTCGCGGTGAACCCCTACATGGGATGGACGGACCTTCCTTTCGCCGATGCGTCGCAGGGGATCGGTCAGGTCTTCCACTCGCGGACGACGATGCCGATCGAGTACTACGCGGAGCAGCTCTCCAGCAGTCGGATCGACCACGCCGATCTGCTCGAGGCCGCCCGGGAAGCGCTTCAGTCCCTGCCGCTCGGGCGACTCGAGGGCAAGACGGCCGAGGAGATCGTGGAGGAGATGCTCGCCCTCGTGGAGGCGCCCGAGCGGGCGGACCAGGCGGTCGCCCATCCGCTGCCCACGTACGCGGAGTACGTCGATCGCACGCAGGGCTCGGATTGGTCCAGCGCGATCGTGAACGCGCTCAGCGGATGGCTCAGCGGGTACTTCGATGCCGGACAGGCGGCCTGGCCAGAGCCCGGCCGGGACCTGCCGCTGCTGCGCGCCTGGCGTGAGTCGGCGATGATCGACCGCAGCCTCGAGCTCCAGGGCCTCGATGGCTTCCGGGAGTTCGTGCGGGCGCTGCCCCGCAAGCCGCTCGACGTGATCGCGCACGTCCTCGATCTCCTCGCGGTGCCGAAGTCTGCTCGCCGGCTCTTCCTGGCGCGCCAGCTCGCGAGTGTCGCGGGCTGGGCCGGGCATCTGAACCGCCGCGCCCGCGAGTCGGCGGCGGCCGGGCATCCGGAGTCCCTCACCGAGTCGCTGCTCGCGATCCGGCTGGCGCACGATGGCGCCCTGGCCGCTGCGCTGGGCAGCGCGGAGGACATGCAGCGCTTCGGGGTCGAGCTGCGAGTGCACTGCGAGGACGGCGACGAGCGCTGCCCCGAGGTCGCGGAGGAACGCGAGCTGCTGATGCTCTGGCACCGGGCCTACGAGCTTCGCTTCAGGCGCGGGCTGCTGCATCGGCTGGAAGGCCCCGCTCGGCCGTCATCGCCGCCCGCGCCGAAGCGCCCGACCCTTCAGGCCGTGTTCTGCATCGACGTCCGCTCCGAGATCCTTCGCAGGCACCTCGAGGCGATGGATCCGGGCATCCAGACCATCGGCTTCGCGGGCTTCTTCGGCATGCCCATCGCGCTGGAGCGGCTCGAGGAGGAAGGCCAGAGCCCGCTCTGTCCCGTGCTGCTCCAACCGTCGCACCGCATTCGAGAGGTCGACGATGGGTCGGGACTGCAGGACAGCCTCCACGTCGCTCGCGCTCGGCACCGTGCCTTCACCAGGCTCCGCAAGCTCGCCGTCGGGACCTTCCCGCTGGTCGAGACGCTGGGACAGCTCTTCGGTCCGCGCCTGCTGAGCGATTCGCTGGGCTGGACGCATCCGCGTTCGGGCGGAACGCTTCTCGAAGGTCCGCGGGAGGCTTCACAGCCCCTGCCGCTTCAGCTCGCAGAGACGGAAGGCGGATTCGGGATCGCGCTCGACGATCGCGTGGCGCTGGCGGAGGGGGCGCTGCGCAACATGGGCCTGAGCTCTGGCTTTGCGCCGGTGGTGCTCCTGTGTGGACACGGGAGCAGCGCGAGCAACAACCCCTACGCCTCGGCGCTGGACTGTGGCGCGTGCGGAGGGCACAGCGGCGACACCAACGCCCGGGTCGCCAGCGCGATCCTCAATGATCCGGACGTCCGAAGGGCGCTGCTCGAGCGCGGGATCGCGATTCCGGAGGACACCGTCTTCGTCGCCGGCCTGCACGATACCACGCGCGATCGCGTCTCCCTCATGGACGCAAACGCACTGCCCGCCGAGCAGCGGGCGCGGATCGAGCGCTGGCTCGAAGTCGCGGGTGGACGGACGTCCGATGAGCGTGCGCCGCGGCTCGGTGAGCGGTTCGGAAAGGGGCTGGGGAGTCGAGCCACCGATTGGTCCGAGGTCCGGCCGGAGTGGGGGCTCGCGGGCAATGCCGCCTTCATCGCGGCGCCGCGGCGCCTCACGCGTGGCCTCGACCTGGAGGGGCGCTGCTTCCTTCACGACTACGACGAGGCGCACGACGAGGAGGGCGCAGTGCTCGAGCTGATCCTGACGGCCCCCCTTGTGGTCGCCAGCTGGATCAACCTCCAGTACTTCGCCTCCACGGTGGACAACGATGTCTTCGGCAGCGGCGACAAGACCATCCACAACGTCACCGGTCGCCACGGCGTGGTGCTGGGCAATGGCGGGGACCTGAAGACGGGGCTGCCCTGGCAGTCGGTGCACGACGGCGGAGGCTACGTGCACGAGCCCATGCGGCTGACCGCCGTCGTGCGTGCCTCCGAGTCGCGGATCGAAGCGGTGCTCGCCGCGCACGACGACCTGCGCCTGCTGGTCGAGAACCAGTGGGTCCACCTGATCCGCTGGGATCCGGAGGCCTCCGACTACCATCATCGCTGCGGCGAGGGGCGCGGCCACGCCTGGCGACGGCTCGAGGTCGACGCCGACCCCTTCGAGGACACGTCGGTCCCGGCGGTGTCCACGGCCCTCTCGTGTCCCGAGACGGCCTGAGGGCGCCGGCTGGGCCGGGGCGACCCTGGCCGACGCTCTTCTCGGCGTTCGCGGCCTCGCCGTAGAGCCGGCCGCGGCTCAGCATCGCCTTCTCGAGCTCCACGGCAGCGAGCACCAGCGAAGCGAGGAGAAGGCAGAGGGCGAGGTCGAGGACCGGCAGCGGCTCGGTCTTGAAGGTGGGATCGAGCGCAGGGCGGTAGATGACCGCGAGCTGCAGGGCGAAGGCGAGCGGCAGCGCGACCAGCATGGCCGGGTCCGTCGTGAGCCCGATGCGGAGGAGCGAGGCCCGCTCGCTGCGCACCGAGAAGGAGTGGAAGAGCTGAGCCACGGTGAGCGTGGTGAAAAGCGCCGTCTGCCCGTGGCTCACGCCCCGGCTGATGGCCCCGGCCTGTGAGGCGATGGTACAGGCGGCCACGAAGAGACGGACCCACACGATGTGTTGCCGCATCTCCCGGGCGAATATGGGCTCACCACGCGCCGACGATACCGCGGGCTCGCGGCGCTCCGTCCCTCCGCCCAGCGCAGCCCCCCGAGCCAGATCAAGGCTCGGGGGCGACCAGCTTCTCCAGCTGACTGAAGTCCGGATGATCCGCGGCGTGACTCGGCTCGTAGGTCCACAGCACCTTCTCGCCCTGGACGAGAAAGAGCCCGGGCATGCGCCAGATGTCGCCGCTGCGCGGCCCGTTCTGGTGGCCCTTCGCGCGGGCGCGGCTGCGCGCGCCGAACAGCACCTGCGGACCGATGGCTTCGACCAGCGTCGCGCGTCGTACGCCCATGGCCTCGTAGAAGGAGAAATCGGGGTCGGAGACGGCGCGTGCAGACGGCCAGTAGGTCCGCAGGAACGCGCGCGACTCCTGAGGCGAGCCCTGTGTGAAGAAGAGAACGTCCCGAAAGGTGGGGCTCGCCTCGG